>JADEWQ010000051.1 GCA_015207585.1 Pleurocapsales cyanobacterium LEGE 06147
TTGACTTCTTGGGGATGTTGCTCTATATATTTCCAGGTGTAATTACTCATTTATTTTGGCTTGTTTGACCAATTTATGCTTGATTTACTTTTTTAATTTTATTTATAATTGTATTTTGGAGATGTCTGAAGGAAGTGAATAAAGTTGTTAAGAATTCGGGCATAAAAACGGGCATAGCCCATATTTTTAATATTGGCAGTACCGCCGCGATCGGTACAATCGAATTTGAACCAGGACTGCAGCAAGATTTACCAGCCATACTCCATAAATTAATTCCTCCCAGTCGCGACTACGGACACGAACAAACATGGCACGATGGAAACGGTCATTCTCACTTACAAGCTACAATGCTCGGTCCTTCTATTACCGTACCGGTATCGGAGGGTCAGTTAAAACTGGGTACTTGGCAGCAAATTTTTCATCTCGAATGTGATGTCAAACCCCGCCGACGGCAAATTATTATAACTGTATACGGAGATTAACAATTATATAAACTTTTTAACCTCTTATCTACTTAGCGATCGCTCCCCTAAAAAGGTCTCCACCGTTCAATTAACGCATCGAAAAATATTGTCTCCAACTCGAAGAAAGAAGCGGACAAGCCGCGAGTTGTGCACAACGCCCTTTACGGTGATAAAACGCATGGTTCACCCGTGCAATACTCCACTGAGGCAGGGGGCGCTCGACTAGTAATAACGGCTGTCCACGCTCGACCAAACCTTCGGATAGCACTCGGAAATACCACCCCAATCGACCCGTATCGATCGCTCGCTTCGGTAGATCCTTAATACGCCATCGTCTTGCCAGTTTCCAGCAAGGCTCTCTCGGTTGTGAAACCTGAATCTGGGCTTCACTCACCGCAAAAATGTCCCCAATACAAACATCCGCTTCCGTCTGGCCCGAAACCGTAAAGTTTTCGCCAAATGCTCCGTAAGAAAAGTTGGGTAAATCGAGTTCTTGTTGCCAATGCGGATAGTGGCTCGCAGCATAAGCAAGAACCGCTTTCTCAGGACCACCATGCAGTACCAGATCTGCCTGTCCATCTCCGACGAGATTTGTTTTTCCAAGATGAATCGTTCCAGTAATTGGCTCTTTAAAAAACCCTGTTGTCCAAGGACGATCCATTGGATCGGTCGCGCCTTCCACTCCAAGTTGCTTGGGTAAACCAATTTGAATCGATAGAATGTGGGGAATATCCATAAGCAAAAGGGAAACTATGCGATCGTGGACAAATCAGCGCCAAAGTTAATATGAAAAACTTGTCCATCCAGAACAAGAGCGGGAACGGTTTTTACCCCTGCAGACTCTGCCTCTAAAATCCGATTGGGCGTTTCGGTCAAGTCCACATATTCCAAGTTGTATCGGTTTGAATCGAGATGTTGGACAATGGCGCGATCGACTTGAATACAAACGCCACAATCACCTCGACCCATGTAAAAAATGCCTTTGCTTTTCATGTTGTGATTCTCTCGTTGCTATAGTAAGCGATGAAAGAATGATAGAAAAATCACCCTCGAACCGCAAGCAGGTACTTTTTCGTCAGGTAGGTACGTTTTGGTTGTAAATATGAACTCACAAGCTCATCGAAACCAAGAAAAATTTTCGGCGGCTTCCAGCAAGCTCATCGAGATGTTTGAAGATTGCATCGGGTGTAAATGGACACTTCACATCTTGAGCCAAATCCGTTGTGGTGTAGATCGTCCCCGCGCCTTGGTGAAGACGAAAAAAGGACTAACGACCAAGGTGTTAAATGAACGTCTTGCCAAGATGGTTCAGTTTGGCATTCTAGAGAAAATAAGCTACCCCGAAGTTCCGCCACGAGTCGAGTATCGATTGACTCCTTTTGGACAGGAGTTTCTCGAAATCTTGGATCGCCTTGAAGACTTGTACCTCAAATCGATGAGTAACTTGTAGAAACAACTGCATTGTAGAATCAGTCGCGATCGGCCCACCGACAGCTCAAAAAACACGTCTCATCAACCACCTCAAGATAATTGAATGCCGCACACTGACAGACAAGCTCTAAACTACTGCCTCAACAGATAACCTAAGCGGCATAACGGTTGAACTCACCCGCCGCAGATAACCTCGAACTCCAACCGATAACCTCTCAACGGTCGGCGTGCATTGAAATTGTAGGGCTGCGCTGTTGTTACAGAACACTGACTGAATACACACGAACTGCTGTATCCGCCGTTGCGATAGTCAGACTATTTTGTAAAGCTTGGCAGATGAGCATCCTGTCAAATGGATCGCGATGTAGTGGTGGTAGTTTAGCGAGTTGAACTACACTGCTTTCATCAAGAGCAAGACTGGCAATTTGATGCAGATCGCGCTGTTTGGGTAAATACGTTTCAGGACGCTCCGGCAAAGGTAATTTACCCAACTGGTACTTGACAATGCTTTCCCAGACTGAAACTGTACTTAGATACACCTCGTTGTCTGGATCTCGAATAGCATCCCGAACATTTGCTGACAAATGAGTATCGCCACTGATGAACCATAAAAAGATATGCGTATCTAGCAGAATCCTCATTTGCCCTCGAATGCCCTGAGAAGATCTTCCGGCAAAGGAGCATCGAAATCCTCTGGAACAGTAAACTCGCCCGCACACAAACCAAATGGTCGTAATTGCTTATTACTAGCAATCGGTCTAAGTTCGGCGATCGGTTTATCTGCTTGCAGGATCACAAAAGTTTCGCCTGCCTCCACTTGACGCAGGTACTTAGAAGGATCGCGCTGAATTTCATCAACCGTTACGCTTAACATAAGATAGCCTCGGTATAAGCTCTATGGATAATACTCCATCTGATTCAATTGTAGATGATGGGTCGTATGCTCCCAACTTGGATGAGTTTTAAATCCCAATTTCTGATAAAACTCATCGGCGGTTAGCGTATCGGTTCGCAACGTCAGTAAATGGTAATTCTGACTGGCTTCGTGAATCAGATGAGCGACCAGTAACGCCCTACTCCATGCCTCCGCCAAACTGACTCAACATACAAATGGCGCAATCTTCCAACTTTAGGATTTTTAGAATGAGGGTCTCGATTCAGCCTGCCGATTCCAACTACTGCACCTTGGATGATTTCTAAAATCCGAGCGATGACAACCTGTTCCATAACTCTTGAGGAAAAATTGCGAGATTCAATATAGCTTTGAAATCGATACGCAAAACTGGTGGACAATCACAACCGAAACCTCAAGCCGCCCAACGTCCGTCATCACGCGCGTGCGTCTTCGCACGTCGCGTGCATGGCTTTGTTGGGCCTGATTGTGTCTCTCTACGAGACCGGATAGGGGCCATCTGCAAACTTACAATCATGGTACCCCTTTGACCCGACCACACGCGCCAAAGGGCTGAACAGGTCATTTCCTGCGCTGAGCAAATCGATGATTTTCCGGAAGTCGTACTTGAGCTGCCAACCAAGCTCTTTCCGTGCGCGCTCGTTGACGTACACACGCTCAATGCCCGGAAACATCTTCCAATCGCGCCGAGCGTATTCGGCTGCGTACTGCGGAATTCGCCGTTCCACGACTCGTGGCGCGTTTACGCGCAACTCCGCAAGGTCATTGGGCTGGAATGGCGTAGTCGCGCTGATGATGTACCGACCGAAGCCGATCGATGTAGCTCTCTCCAAAGCGAGCAGATGAGCATCAACGACATCTTGCAGATCCGCGCGCCTGTAGAGGTATTCATTCGCCTTCACATTGAGGTCTTCGTAGGTCCTCCTGACGCTTGAATCGTCGTCTACCTCCGGGAAAAAGCGCGATGTTCGCAACACGACACACGCGAGCCCCTGGCGATGATGAAAGAGTTCGCATAGATTCTCGGCTGCGACCTTGGTCACGCCGTATATGTTCTTGGGAGCGGGTTGCACTTCTTCGGTGATCCACGCAGCCGGGGCTCCGGGAGGCGGTGTCAGCGCCCGCCCAAATGCGCTCGTCGTGCTCGTGAAAATGAAGGACTTCACGCCCGCAACCACTGCCTCTTCAAGAAGGTTGAGCGTGCCCGTGATATTGGTGTCGATAAATTTCTGACGGCAATGTGTGGCAACATGTGGCTTGTGCAGCGTTGCAGTGTGAATGATGGCATCAATGCTGCGTACCCGATCGCGCACGAAGTTACGGTCAGCGATCGTTCCCACGAAGTTGGTAAGGGGACCCGCCTTTCGATCGAGACCCATGACTTCGTGCGCTCCATTGCGCAAGGTGCGAACCAATCCCTCGCCGAGATGTCCGCTGCTACCAGTCACCAAAATTCTCATAATGCTAATCCCTGCACGGTCTTGAGGACCCAACTATTTATTATACGGAAACTTTCTGTATATCTACCCTATAGAGCATGATATCTAGAATTATTCTTTATACTCACCTTATATAGGATGTTATCCCGAATTTTTCCGTATATTGTCCTTTATTGGTACATTATGCAGAAATTTTCTAGATATCATACTTTTACTGAGATGTCTGGAGGAAGTTGTATTGCTAGAGCATTCATTTTCCCAGATTTGTAGATACCAAGCTTAAATCCCAATTAATATCAATCTAGCTCGCGTCTGCCCTCTAATGCTCTTGCTAGGGTTACTTCATCGGCATATTCCAAATCGCCACCCATGGGTAAACCAAAGGCAATTCTGGTTACCTTCGTAAATGGTTTTAACAACTGACCTATATAAAGAGTAGTAGTCTCTCCTTCAACACTAGGACCGATCGCTAAAATTAATTCTTTTATTTGTTGCCCGGTTACTCGCCGTACCAGCGCATCTATATGCAATTGTTCCGGTCCAATCCCATCCATCGGCGAGATAACACCGCCTAGTACGTGATAAAGACCCGAATACTCTCTAGTTTTCTCTAAAGCAATAACATCGCGAGAGTCGGCTACGACACAGACAGTAAAGCGATCGCGATTGGGGTTGCTACAGATAGAACAAACAGGTTCGGCCGATAGATGAAAGCACTCTTTACACAAACCTACTTGTTTTTTAGCATCGATTAAAGCTTGGGCTAATGCCTGTACTTCTTTTTCCGAGCGTTTAATCAGGTGAAGTGCTAATCTCTGAGCTGTTTTTGGTCCTACTCCGGGTAATAGCTGCAGTTGCTCGATCAAACGAGCTAAAGGAGGTGTATAAATAGCTTTCTTCCCTTTAAATCGTTACTCTACTTAGTGTATCAATTAGCAAACAGAAAGTTGGGGATGATTGAAGGAATATAGATAAGCGATTAAGATATCCTAAAATTTAAATAAAAAGAGTCATTCTGACTCCGCCCATAAAGAAATGGAGTTAATAGAAGAAAAAATTTTCTCTCGGCTCATCCACAAGAGACGAGGCATTAAACCTTGAATCGTTTATTCTGATTTCTGACTTCCGTTTGTAAAAATGGGGAGAGGAGAAATGGGGGCTTGGGGAAACAATCATCCTCAATTCCCAAAACCCTAACATCCTATGGCGAAGCCTTGACTCCCGACTCCTGCCTTCTTATTCGTAATCTCGATCTAACCTTCCATGAATTTTATTCGCATCCCCAAATCTTGGGAAATTCCCGAACATCAGGTTACTGCTGAAAATGTTTATTTTAATCGTCGTCGTTTTCTGAAAATTTTAGTAGGTGCGGGGATTGGAGCAAGTATGATACCGATCGCGGGTTGTCAGAAGTCTGCTTCCGAGACAGCCTTAGAGGCTAGTTTAAACTTGCCGAAAATTGAAAAAGTTCGAGATAATCCCGCTTTTATTAACGCAAACCGACCCGTTACTGAGGAAAAATTAGCCGGACAATACAATAACTTCTATGAATTTGGCGGAACCAAAAAAATCTGGCTGAATGCCCAAAAACTGCCGACGGAAAACTGGAAAGTAGAAGTAACCGGCTTAGTCAAAAATCCCCGAATTTACGACCTTGACGACCTCAAGCAAAAATTTCCCCTCGAAGAGCGCATCTACCGCTTTCGCTGTGTCGAGGCTTGGTCGATGGTCTTGCCGTGGATTGGCTTTCCCATGAAAGCATTAATCGAGGCAGTCGAACCAACTTCCCAGGCTAAATTTGTTCGTTTTACTTCTTTCTACGACCCCAATATTACTACCGGTCCTGGCTTTCATATCGGTTCCCTTCCCTGGCCTTATACAGAAGGCTTGACCATTGAAGAAATGGCAAATGAGTTGGCTTTTTTTGCTGTAGGTATTTACGGTCACAATTTACCCAAACAACACGGCGCACCCGTACGAATGGTAATTCCCTGGAAATATGGTTTTAAAGGAGCAAAATCGATTGTCAAAATCGAGTTTATCGATACTCAGCCAGCAACTTTTTGGAACACTGTCGTTCCAGGAGAATACGACTTTGAAGCGAATGTCAATCCCAATAAACCTCATCCTCGTTGGTCGCAAGCGACGGAAAAATTTATCAGTTCTGGCCCTGGTTTATCCTGGGAAAGAAAAGAGACTCTTCCTTATAATGGCTATGGCGAGTATGTTGCTAGTTTATACGCCGCTTAAAAGACTGTTTGGAAAAGAGTTAATTTAAATAATTAGTCAGTCAAATTAATTGACACGAGCAAAAACCGTATGACGCTCTATCTCCTAGATGCAGAATGTCATGGATTTCCTGCCAGTCCAGATATAGCTCAACCGGATGTGATTGAAACTGTGCTGACCGACCCCAAGCAACTTAGCCGAGGTTATCAGCGATCGCAAAAATTCGAGGCTTCGAGCTTGTGTCTCCTCATAGACGATTACACATTACATGAAGACTTGATTCTCCGAGGACCATCTTTGGGATTTTGCAATTATATCGAAGCCAGTTTCTATCTAGCAGGACATGACGAAGTGAGCGCAGGAGAAAATTTTCTAGCGGCATACCCTGATGATGGAGGCACTAAGCAGGACTTGCCGGCTGGACGATTTCTGAAGGTAGATGTTTATACTGAAGCTCGAGCGTTTCAAAAATTGATTGGAGAGCAACTGGTGGATTTGCCTTTGGAGATGAGGCGAGTCATGGAGGAAAAGAGTGACCAGTGCTTTCAGCACGAGGGACGCATTACTCTGGCAATGCAAGCGGTTTTGTATCAAATTCTCAACTGCCCTTATCAAGGCGCGGTGCAACGACTGTATCTGGAAGGTAAGGCACTTGAACTGATGGCGTTGGGATTGAAACAGATGAGGGATGACACGCTAAATCCCGCGATTTGCCTCAGTACTAGCCAGGTCGAGTGCATTTATCACGCCAAAGATTTACTATTGGAATGTCTCGACAATCCGCCTTCGCTCATTAAACTAGCGCGGCAAGTTGGCATAAATCATACCCGACTCAATCAGGGCTTTCGTCAGATTTTCGGAACGACGGTGTTTGGCTATTTATATGCCTGCCGGATGGAAAAGGCACGGCAGTTGCTCCTTGAAGACAGGATGAGCGTGGCAGCCGTTGCCAATGTAGTTGGTTACACTAATCCGGCACAATTTGCCCGTGCCTTCAAGCGCAGATTTGGGATCGCGCCTCGTGCTTATCGCTCAGGAGAAAAACCGAGGTAAGTATACAAGCGAGTCGTCTTGGAGTGAAACCAGGTCGTCTGAGAGTGGATTTTAGGCTCGGAAATTTCGTAATCTTCTTGACAATTAATAATTATTTTTAATAAGACTTCGGCAGCACGCGATCGACAGGTCGCTTATGGTGCCCGTGTCGTGTGAGGAGATCTATGAGTCAACGTCCAAAAATTTTCTTGACCCCTTTGAAATTGATCTTAACTGGAGTGGTGTTTACAGTTCCTTTGGCTAAAGTAGAAGCGAGTCAGGCACAAGTTCCACAAACAGCGATCGCTACCTCTGTAACCACGGAAGAATGGCTGTCACAACTGCAAAGTCAGGAGTCAGTAACTCTTGTTCGAATTACGAGTGTCCGTCTCAATCCTACTGCTGAAGGCTTAGAGATTGCTCTGGAAACTGCAACAGGAAAATTATCTTCTCCCGTAACTTCTATCGTTGGCAACGTCCTGATCGCCGATTTTCCCAATGCGATATTAGCTTTGCCAGATGGTGAAGAGTTTTTAGCAGCCGAACCAGCCGAGGAAATTGCGTTTCTTTCGGTAACCAATTACCCAGAAAATCGAGTACAGGTAGCAATTACTGGTTTGAATGTTCCCCCAACGGCGAAGGTAAGAACGGAAGCACGGGGTTTGGTATTGAGTGTAGTACCTGGAAAAGCACAACAGACAGGGGAAGAGGAAGAAGACGAAATTCAGGTGGTGGTTACTGGCGAACCAGCAGAGGATGATTACTACGTTCCGAATGCTACCACTGGAACTAGAACCGATACTCCAATCCGCGATATTCCCCAATCTATTCAGGTAATTCTTCGGCAGGTGTTGGAGGATCAAGGAATTACCCAAATTGGTGAAGCACTCCGTAATGTTAGCGGCATTGGGCAACCCAGAACAACTGATCCAGTTTCTGGAGATTATGTTACATTACGCGGTTTTGATCCTGGTAGTGCTTATTTCGTTAATGGTCTGAGGAATCCCTTTGGTGGAAACAACATTAATTTGGAAGCGGAAAATATTGAACAAATTGAAGTGTTGAAGGGACCTGCTTCCGTCCTTTACGGTCAGGTAGAACCGGGCGGAATCATCAATATAACGACGCGGCAACCGCTGTCAGACCCCTACTATGCTTTTGGAGGAACTATTGGTAACTTTGACTTTTACCGACCGACGCTGGATTTTTCCGGTCCTCTGAATTCTGAAGAAACCATACTCTATCGTTTAATCGGGGCTTATCAAAACTCAGGAAGCTTTGTCGATTTCATCGAGCTTGAGAGCTATTTTGTTGCACCCGTTCTCAGTTTCCAATTAGGTAAAAACACAAGGATCGCGCTCGAAGGGCAATACCTCGATCGATCTGGAATTTCATTCAACGGTTTGCCTGCAAGCGGAACAATCCTCTCTAATCCTTTAGGAGAGCTTCCAAGAGATCGTTTTTTAGGAGATCCAGAAGCGGGGGGGTTACAAGATCGCCGTTTGGGAAGTATTGGCTATCGGTTAGACCATAAGTTTAGTAAGAATTGGTCAATTCGTAACGCCTTTCGCTTCGATTCTTTACATACTGATGAACAATATATTTTCTTCACAGGTCTCGAAGACGATAACCGAACTTTAAACCGTGAAGTCGGTGCTGCGGTTTCGATTAGCGAGAATTACACCCTACAAACCGATGCAATCGGTGCATTTAATACAGGAGCAGTCGAACATGATGTCGTCTTTGGTGCAGAACTACGCCGCTACACATATGCTGGCGAATATTCCTCGGCTGAGGTTGCCCCCATTGATATATTCGCTCCGATCTACGGTATATCACCCGGCGAATTTACATTAGGTTCAGACACTGTTTATCGACAAAATTTGCTGGGAATTTATATTCAAGATCTTGTCTCAATTACAGACAATCTCAAGCTCTTGCTGGGTGGACGGTTTGATTTAGTCGATCAACAGACAGATGAAGCAGTAGCGGACGACTCATTTAGTCAGGAAGATACGGCATTTAGTCCCCGTATTGGTATTGTCTATCAACCGATTCAGCCGATCTCGTTGTATGCAAACTTCAGCCGCTCATTTGTACCCATTACATTTGGTCAGCGAAATGCAGATGGAACCCCTTTTGAGCCAACCACGGGTGAACAGTTTGAAGTCGGCGTGAAAACCGAGTTTCTAGACGGCAGAGCATTTGCCACCCTAGCTGCTTACGAAATCACAAAACAAAATATCATTAACTCCGATCCCGATCGCCATGGCTTCAGTATCCAAATTGGGGAACAGCGAAGTCGCGGCATTGAACTGGATGTTGCTGGTGAACTGTTTCCTGGATTCAATCTGATTGCAAATTATGCTTATATCGATGCTGAAATTACCAAAGACACCAGTGGTATTGAGGGGAATCAACCCGCCAACGTACCTCAGCATAGTGCCAGTTTGTGGGCAACCTATGAAATTCAAGCAGGAGATTTGCAGGGCTTAGGCTTCGGAACAGGTGTCTTGTTTGTTGGGGAGCGGCAGGGAGATTCAGAGAATACATTTGAAGTGCCAAGTTTTGTCCGCACCGATGCAGCCGTTTATTACCGTCGAGACAATTGGAGAGTTGGATTGAACATCAGGAACTTGTTTGATGTGGAATATTTTGAGGGTGCCTTTAGTCCAAATATAGTGTATTACGGCGCACCCTTCACTATTTTGGGAACCGTTGAAGTCAAGTTTTGATTGAAGTACCAACCATGAAAGTGAAACGACTCCGTAGCCTCACCTTCTACCTGCATCGCTACATCAGGTTAGCGGTAGGGTTGATTTTGGTTATTGTTGGTCTTACTGGCAGCATTCTGGTATTCCGAGAAGAAATTGACCATTTTTTGCTGCTCCAAAGAACTGGCACAATTGTTCCTCAAGGCAATCCGCTGCCGATTCAAACGTTGCTGGAGACGCTTCAGCCACTGGCAGCAAAGCACCCTAACCTTACGATTAGCGCAGTCAGTTTCTATCCTAAACCTACCGATCCAATCCGCTTTTGGCTCACCGACAATGGCAGATGGGAGATTGCAGCAACGCTCAATCCATATACAGGTAAACTCCTAGATACCTATAACTTTTGGACAAGTTTCTCTGGGTTCTTCTACAGCCTGCATTATGAACTATTGGCAGGTGAAATTGGGCTGAAGATTGTTGGCATTGTGGCGTTACTGACATTCGTCTTGAGCTTTACAGGTTTAATTCTCTGGCCCGGTTGGCGCAAGCTGATGGCTGGATTCAAGATCAAGTGGAACGCACATCCCAAACG
Source organism: Pleurocapsales cyanobacterium LEGE 06147 (assembly GCA_015207585.1). Lineage (GTDB taxonomy): Bacteria > Cyanobacteriota > Cyanobacteriia > Cyanobacteriales > Xenococcaceae > LEGE-06147. Next base: position 10,815 of record JADEWQ010000051.1, read on the forward strand.
GGTGAATTTTGACATTCACAAGGTTGTTGGGATGATCGCGGCTGTGTTCTTGGCAATGACTGCGTTCACGGGCTTTTGCTGGAATTTTTATGACGTAACTGTGCCCATCATCTATGCCGCGACCTTCACGCCAGAACCGACTGCGGTGGTTTCTACCCCGATCGCTCATCAAACCCCTATTACTCCCGATGTCGCTCTACTTAAAGCCAATGCTGCTCTACCGGAAGGACGGGTAACCTATCTGGGGTTACCGACAAAACCCGAAGACACTTACAGCATCTCGAAAAAACTGCCTAACGAGAATGGCAATAGTTTTGTTTATATCGATCGATATAGCGGTAAAGTGTTACGGGTCGATGATAGCCCCCAGGCAAAGTTGGGCGATCGCATTCTTAATTCCTTTACTCCCCTACACTATGGCACGTTCGGTGGGTTACTCACACGGATTTTGTATGTGTTTGTAGGGTTAGCTCCAACGATTTTGCTGATTACGGGTTTTGTCATGTGGCGCTATCGTCGTCGAGTGAAGGGCAATTCTATGTAAAATAGTAAGGGCAGTCGCTCTATCAAAACGAGTTGATTACTAACTGACGACTCACCAATTTCCGTTGGATGCACCGATGTAATTTCTGTGTAGCTCCTAAAGTCCCCTAATATTTTAAGTATGAACCTCGATCGCGAATTGCGGATAGTCTCTCTTCTCCCCAGTGCCACAGAAATTGTAGCTGCTTTGGGACTAACGGATGTTTTGGTAGGAAGGTCACACGAATGCGACTATCCTCCAATGGTGCAAAACCTACCTGTTTGTACTACCGCTAGACTAGATACCAACAAACCCAGTTTCAAAATCGATACCGACATACAAACTTTATTAGAATCTGCTCTGAGTATCTACGGCATCAAATCGGAAGTCTTAGAACAACTACGACCAACCCATATCATTACTCAGGATCAATGCGATGTTTGTGCGGTCAGCTTTGCCGATGTAAAAAAAGCAGTGGCTCAACTTACCCAAAGCAATCCCCAGGTTATTTCTCTACAACCTAATAAGTTAACAGATGTTTGGGCAGATCTCGAGCGAGTTGCCCAAGCGTTAGGTGTTGACGAAAAACCCGTTTTAAGTCAGTTGCAATCTCGAATTGAGTTTTGTCGATCTCGCCTTAGTTCTCTTCCAGCAGAATCTTTACCTACCGTTGCTGCTATTGAGTGGACAGATCCGATTATGACTAGTGGCAATTGGATTCCCGAACTCATTGAACTAGCTGGAGGTAAAAATTTATTTGGCACTGTGGGAGAACATTCTCCTTATATTCAGTGGCAAGAATTGGTAAAAGCAGATCCAGACTGTATTATTATCATGCCTTGCGGTTTCGATTTAGAACGTACCCGACAAGAATCTCAATCCTTAACTCAACAGCCTAATTGGTCAAATTTGCAAGCTGTCCAAAAGGGTAAAGTTTTTATTACTGATGGCAATGCTTATTTTAATCGTCCTGGCCCTAGATTAGTAGATTCTTTAGAAATTTTGGCAGAAATTTTACATCCAGAGTTGTTTGATTTTGGCTACCGAGGAACCGGATGGGAAGTCTATGCTTAATTGACGCGCCCTTCGACCGAGTCGAGGGATTCTTGGGCTGGGCATTGCCTGTTCGGGTTTCCCCTAGTACGGGCGGTTCGCGCTTGCGCAGCACTGCCGCTCGCCGTAGGCGCAGCAAAGCGAAGGCAGCACCGCCCCTACTGGTCTTACTTCTCAAGCGTGGATTCGGGTGCGCCTCACCCTATTCTCGTAGAGTTCTGTTTTATTCCAGAATTGATTACTACTCACTCAGTTTCCTACAAGATTTTACCTTTCCACGGAAAGACTGAGACTAATGGAATTGAACCCTATATCTTGAATTGTCTAGGTGCGTGATATCGGTTAGATATCTAAGGTTTTTATCCAGGTTGATTACCTTGCCTGTAAGAATATTATATTATTAGTTGTTCGCTCTCTCACCGCAGGTGTGCGGAGCAACCCCATTACTAGAGGTGAGGGTCTTCCCGCTCACAAAGATAATTTTAGTATTTCTTAAAAATCGAACAATGGCAGCAAAAATTAAAAAAGGTTCACTAGTACGCGCAGTACGAGAAAAATTAGAAAATAGCCTCGAAGCGAAAGCAAGCGACACTCGCTATCCTCCTTATATCTTTGAAAGTAAAGGAGAAATTGTGGATATGAACGATGAATATGCCTTAGTCAAGTTTTACGTACCTACTCCCAATATTTGGTTTCGCCTCGACCAACTAGAATTAGCCGAATAGTACTTGCCATAGTATTTTAAAAAAGGCGATCGCCATCTTTGTTTAGTTGGCTCGATCGCTCTTGTCATCTGAGTTTTTCCAAGTAAGAATTAATGATTTTTTAAATCATTACAGTTACTTTTGATAAACGAGATAACTTTAAAACAAATTTAATCTTAAGTTACTTGTTTTATAGGTTTGAGTTTTAGGAATATACCTATCTTTGAATGTAGTTTTTACAGAGGTTTGTTTTCTTTGCTTATTAATTTAGAAAGCGCTCGCGACTGCAAGGAGCGAACCCCTCGGGAAGAAGTAGAGAAACACAAAAAAAAAGATTTTTGAGCGATAAGCTGCATAAAACTTGACTACGCCTCATATTGATTAGTAACAACAACACAACACTAATTCAGTTCACTTAGAGGTCTAGAACAATGAAAAAATCACTCTCGATTCTCGCTACCGTTGCTTTAGCTTTCTCTCCCGTAGCTGTTTTCGCTCAAGAAGTACAAACCAACATTCAAGGTGCTTCTAACTCCGCAGCAGCAGTAGGTCAGGGTAACTTCGTCAATCAAAACATCGACCAAGCCAGCTTCCAAGACCAACTGCAAGTAGACGGCTACTACTACGGCGCAGACCCTCAAGCACAAATCTCCGTCCAAGATGCGTCTAACTCCGGTGCTGCTGTCGGTACTGATAACTTCGTCAATCAAGATATAGACCAACTCAACGGACAAATCCAAACCGATGTAGGTGGCTACGGCTATCACCTGCCCTACTAACGAACGTTTCGCGCTTCAAAGATTGTGGTCATCGATGAAGCGAGAGTTGGGATAATGCCCCACTACTCGCTTATCGCCACAAAGTTTATTGGGAATGTAAGGTCAATTGAAGATGTTCATAATAGATTTAATATCTAGACCTCTGAAGATGACGGGCGACACAAGCCAAGGGGTCGTGGGCTGAATCGTATTCAGCCCCTTGTGAACCCCGTCTGCCGTGCGACGACAGGGACGCGCCCTTACCTTAGCCCAACTAAGTTTCCTCCTAGTCATCGGGTTGAGGTCATTTTTTTACTTTCGACTCTTAAATCAAATATCGTTTTGGTGTTTGGTTTTTAAGTGCATACTCGTCGCCACACAACAGTAATAGCGATCGACAATTGAGGTCTAGAGAAACATAATGATTAAGAAAGTTAATTTACTCTCTGCCGCTAGCTTATTATCCCTGTCGGCTCTAATTCCCTTCCTGGCAACCCCTAAAGTTAATGCTTGTGCTACAACTGACGTGCTGACTCAAGTAGCAATTCACGGTTCGCAACAACCTGCTACTCAATCGGGTAACTTCAACCAAAGTAGCGATGGCAATTGTCTGGGCAACAGCGTTACTGGCACTACGACTCAACTGTATGTGGGTTCAGATCCTGTCGAGCAAACCTATGAGGGCAATCAATTTGTCGGTGGTGAGTTTAATCAAACTGGCGTGAGTTCTCCCGTCATTCAAACTCCAGTCCACGTACCTGTCGATGTCTACAGTCCCGCTCACGATCCGAGTTTCTTTGGTTTTTAGGAAGGGTGCATAAATTCATCTTGACGCTCGTATTATCTGAGTGAACCGATTAACTCAGAGGTAAGTAAGATGAAAAGCATTCACCACAACAAAAAATTAACTGCTTCCTTAGCGATCGCCTTAACTGTGAGCATCAGTACCTTTTCTACACCCCAACCCGCTTCGGCACAAATTTTACAATTAGCTACTGGAGCGATGAACGCTCTGTTTAACCGTCCTCCCAAACCTCTTGCTAATAGGAATTACACCTTTGGAGCCAACAATCTCAACGGCAATACCTTCAATCTGTGCTTGTTTCCCTGTACTCCTGGTGGTATGCCTTCTCCGGTTCGCTTTCCTGTAGGACAAGTACCTTCAGTTTCTTCTAGAGCTATTTCTCCACAAGGCTCTTTTTCCCAAAGTAGAGTTTCTACTCAAACGGGTACTTTGCCTCCAGGGGTAGTACCGCAACCGACTCCTCCTCGTCCTACTCTAGTCGTTCCTCCTATCAAGTTACCTATTAATTTACCCCTGTAGTAGTTTTCCTCTTGCTTACCTTTTTGATTGCGCTGTCTAATCTGGGCAGCATGCTTTTCTTGGCAAGTATTTAGAGGTTGCGATCGCTAATCGTATAGGTGCTGTACTCTGACAACTTTGGATAGTTTATTAGGTAAGGTAAACTGTAATTAATTAGGTTCGGTTAATTTATTTAGTGGAAACGATCGAACTAAAAATATAAAAATATAAGCAAAAAAAAGCTCGCCAGTCTCTTATGGGAGACTGGTGTTAACTAGGTTAATTAGCTAATTTTTTTCAGACAGAAGTAATAAAGTACCCTAAACGAGACCCACTTCATGAGCAGCACGGCTTAACATCGATGCAGCACGGTTTTTAACGGCTTTTTCTTTATTGAGCATTAGCCATCGGGCTTTTTCTCGAACATCTATGCCTGTATTTACTGGACGATTAGCATAAGCTACACCACGATAAGTTAAGTTAACGGGTGGTTGCAAAACAGGTGGTTTTTTAAGGTTGTGGAATCGCCAATCTAGTCCGCGAAACTTACCCGCAACTGTACCTTCATTTACTGCAACTGTTGGGGGATTATAGTCGTAGCTGACACCGCGATAAGTAAGCTTCATAATTTCGCCTCCGATAATTTGTAATTGAGGCGCGTTCCTTCGGGATAGTTCCCTACTTCCGTCTCCCTGTAACGAATGAGAGAGATGAACGATTTACTTTCTGTATCTATTGTTACGGTTTCTGAAATAAATGTCAAGAGCGAGGCATATTTTTTTTGCTTAATGGTTGATAAAAGTTGATACAAAAATTTTAGATAGCGAGAGGTTCGCTATCAATGCTGAATTAGTAGGACATCGATTTAATATAGACATAAAAACAGCAGAAGCGGTCTCGCTCCGCGAGGCACTACGTAAGCGCCGACTAGAAATATTAGTTAGATAAAAGCTATGAGTTTAGCAACTAGGGCAAACTTAAAGAGTTTGTCCTACCTTTCTCTAGCTTTGAATCTTTACAGGAAATTGTAGAGTAAAGATAGTTTGATCTTTTTGACTTTCTACTCGAACAGATGCGCCTATAAGTTCCACCAGTTTCTTTACTAAAGCTAATCCTATGCCAGTTCCACCGTATTGCCAAGGGTCGTGGGTCGGGATGCGATAGAATTTCTCGAAAATACACTTTTGTTCCTCTGGTGTAATCTCAACACCAGAATTACTTACACTCAGAAGAAACATCTCTTCTGTCGCTGAAGCGGCAACCATAATAGTTTCTCCGGCTGGAGTATACTTACAGGCATTGTTGAGTAGTTCATTTAAAATACGTTCTAGAGTAGCAAGGTCTGACTTTATTAAAGGCATTTCCGGAGCGATGTTAATAATTAACTGTTGCTGCTGGTGCCGAATTTGTTCTCTGAAAGGCTCTACTAGCTTGGGAACAAAGACTTGTAAGTCAATCCATTCTGGAATGATAGTTACGCTTTCGGCATCTATATAACAGAGGGTTAGCAAGTCGTTAACTAGTTTATTTTGTTGCTGACAAGCATTCTTAAAAATCTTAAATATTCGATCGAATCTATGAAACTTACTATCCTGTTTGCTTTCTGTCTCTATCAGTTTTTCTAGAGTTTGAGCGGCGAGGAGAATGCTGCTCATAGGTGTACGTAGTTCATGGGAAATAGTTTTGAGGAAGTCGTCTTTAAGAGTGTTGAGTTTTTCGAGTTCTTTAACCTGTACTTGGGAAGCTTCGTACAGCCGAGCCTGACGAATGGCGATCGCGCACTCGTTAGCTACCTGCTGCACGAGCCGAATCTCGAATTCGTCAAACACTTCTTCTCGGGGTCTGAGCAACCAGAGATTGCCTAAAATTCCTCGGTCATCAAAAATCGGGCAAACCAATCGGGTAGCTTGAGTTTTCCTGGGACTGAGTTCTGGAATCTTTTCTACAAATTGTAGGCTTTGTTTCTGTAACAGCTGCTGATAAATTTCTGGAAAGTCAGCCACTTGTCTGGTCATTCCCTGACAAACGGGCGAGGCAGTCGTATATTCATAGGCTATAGTTGTCTTTGTCTGGGAATTATCGTAAAGTTCAATTTTACAGCGTTCGATGTTGAGAACCTGCGCCAATTCCTGAGTAACCGTTTGCAAGATCTGACTTTCATCCAAGCTATCGCGAACTTTTTCCGTAACGCTCCGCATTAAGGCTTCAAACTTGAGTGCTTTCTGTAACTTAGCCGTGCGCTCTTTAACCTTCAGTTCGAGATAAGTATTGAGACACCGTACCTGTTGGTAAAGTTCGGCTTGTTGGACGGCAATTCCTACTTGCGTTGCTAGTTGCTCGAGCAGCTCTATTTCTGACAAATCCCATTGACGGGGATGGCTGCAGTGCTGAGCAATCAAAAGTCCCCATAACTTTTCTTCCGCTACAATCGGAACGACCAAATTTGCTCTTACCTCAAAATCAGCGAGCAAATCGATGTGACAGGGAGACAATCCGGCAGTATAAATATCTTCTACTACTTGCATGTGTCCCTGCCTGTAGAGTTCGATGTGATTATCAGTAAAACAAGGGTCTTTGACCTTTGCTCCAAAAACCACTTTCCAAGGACTAACCACAGATTCTGCAACTATAACTCCACTCCAATCCGGTTCAAAGCGGTAGATTATTACCCGGTCTGTTTGAAGAAATTGCCGAACTTCTGTAACAGTCTGGTTAAGAATGGCTTCTAACTCTAGAGACTGACGAATCCGCAGGGCAATTGCTCCTACCAGTTTCTCTCGCTCTGCCTGTAATGGTAGTGTCTGCCTGCTTGCTCGTAAGTCGGGCTTAAGCAAATGTAATCACTCTTTGTTTTTTCTGCTTATGGTAATAAATTAATACTTTTTTTATGTTTGGGTTGAATAGCTTTACAAACTGTTAAATCTATTGCTGCCGCTCCCGTTAAAATTATTAATCAAAACTTAATATTTATTAATAAAAGCTTAACCAGGTATTTTAACCTAAAAAAAATATTGTTAAATTTTATTAACTAAAGAGAAGGAGCCATGATTTTTAGACAGCCATAGATAACCGAGGTGATGAAAGCAAATGAACTTATTAAGCGATATGCAGTTAGAGAAAGAGACTTTAGAAAAGTCAACCTTAACGAAGCAAATTTACGGGAAGTAGATTTGCGAGAAATTAATCTCAGCCAAGCCATCCTAAATTTAGCCGATTTAACAAAATGCTAACTTCAGCGAAGCAATTCTGTGCGGAGCTAACCTTGTTGAAGCTAACCTCAGCCAAGCGGTGCTAACTGGAGCTAATTTGATAGGGACAAATTTAAAGAAAGCAATTTTATATAGAGCTTCCTTGCAGTTGGTTAACTTGAGCCAAGCTATCTTAACCGAAGCCGATCTAAGAGAGGCTAACCTTAGTGAAGCACTTTTATATAAAACTTCTTTGCCAAAAGCCCAATTGCCGAGAGCAGTCCTTCGTCAAGCCATCCTACAAAGAGCATATCTGCATGGAGCAAATTTGAGTCAAGCTACCTTTTTGGAAGCGAATCTGCAAGAAGCAAATCTGACAAATGCAGATTTGTCAGGAGTAAATCTTAGAGGAGCAAATCTAGAGGCAGCGTTTCTGGTAGAGGCCAATTTATTCCAAGCTTCAGTGGAGGGAGCTAACCTAAATCGAACTATTTTAACAGGAGCAATTATGCCTGATGGAACTATTTATAAATATTAATTTTCTTTAAGTCCATTTACGGAAAAATGCTCCATCTTCCCCAGCATTGACAGTAAGTTGCTCTATAGAAGTCATTTCTGCTTCGGTTAATGGTTGAAAAGCTCGAGCTACCTTAACGTTTGACTCTAATTGTTCGGGATCTTCGGCAGCGATAACACAAGAATGTACTCCTGGCACGGAGAGAGTATAACCCATCGCTTGTTCCATTCCTTCTAAAATACCGGGTTTGAATAGACGGCCATAGGCGGGTATTTTCATGGTGATAACACCGACGTTTCTTTCTTCGGCTACTGGTAACACTGTAGTAGCAAAAGGACGGGGATGGTGTATGTCGGCAGCATTAAGGCAGATAAGAGTAGTGTCGAAAGGATAGCGTTGCAATCCCGCTGCAATGACATCGGGTTCGTGGTGTCCGGTAATTCCTAAAAACTTGACTAATTTTTGCTCTTTGGCTTCTTCAAACGCTTTAATTGCGCCACCATTACTGAAAATTTGGTCTAATTCTTCGTGAAAAGAAACGTGATGTAGTTGCCATCCATCGAGATAATCTGTGTTGAGACGTTTAAGCGATCGCTCTAAATTGCGCCAGGCACCATCGCGATCGCGTGCAGCGGTTTTACTATTAAGAAAAATTTCATTCCGGTAGTCGGGTAAAATTTTACCAAAATATTCTTCGCTCGGACCGTAATCGGCGGCAGTATCGTAGTAGCGCACGCCTAAAGCTAAGGCTCGTTCGACAAGAGCGATCGCTTCTTTTTCTTGTCCTGGTTTGGATAAAGGTGTTTGTCCCGCACCCCCTAAACCAAAGATTGGTAAACTTATATTTGTCTTACCCATTACCCTTTCTGGCATGGATCTGACGTTGTCCGCGTCCGACTGGGAAATTTTCTGCTGTTGTTGAGACAAAGCTTTAGTGCCAACGACTGTAACTGCCGCAGCGGCACTACCAATTAGAAAGGTGCGTCGAGTTGTTTTTTTATCCATGATTATTCTCGTTTTTTTGGCATTTTAGCGAAGATCGCTCGTTCGTTAATTCTCTAGTCAGATAGATTTTTTATGTGAGCGGTTGGTAAATAGTCAACTAGAATATTTTTGGAGAGTATGGTATCGCCAGATACGCTAGGCTTTGTGTTTGTCATTGCTCAACGTCTGTTTTGAGAACAGCAAAGCTAGTGTTGTTGTCTCTACATATTTTTGATATTTGTCTTCTTGGTTTTCTGTTGTCAGGTCATTTTCTTTTATAAATTATGTCAATTATTCATGGTAGTTGGATTTTACAGTTAGATGGCAATCGCGAGCGAAGTGAGCGAACCTCTCGCTTTTTCCTTTGGGGGGAAACTTGGCGTTCTCTAGTTACTGTAGAATCCGATCTTACTTCCGAGGTTATTTCGCTTCATCCTTTTGCTTTGAATCGGCAAGAATTACTTTCTTTGTTGGCATTGCATAATTTAGCTTGGGATAACTTCGTTAGCGAAACGGTTAATCCAAGCCAAAGATGGACGACGGAAGCGATCGCTTTACCCAGTCAAAAAATAGGCAAAAGTAAATCTTTACAACCACTTTTTTCGGGTAATTTACCAGGAGAAATAGAAGCAAATAATTTAATTGAATTACATACTTGGCAAGTAGAGGGTTTGTGGCTGACAGCAAGAGAAACTATTGATTTTTTGCCAAAATTACCGATTAAATTTCTTCAAGCTAATCTTCCTTATCTCGGAACAGATTTACGTTTTTGGTTTCACTTATATCGTTGGAGTTTAGATTTAATTGCTAGAAACAAATTTGTCCCGGGAATCATTCACCAAGCGGACGGACAAACAATTAGTATTTGGCAACCTTTGTTAGATAGTACGGTAGATCGAGCTCGTTTGGCGAAATTTAGTCAGTTAATGCCTCCTGCTTGTTTAGCCTATCAATTTGGCGCTCGCGAAAGCGATCGAACAATACAACCACAGGAATTAATATTAGGATTTTTAAGTAAAATTATCGACCTACAATTACGGGATTGGGTTGACGAGCCTGTTAACATAGCTAAGGCAGTTACCATTCAGCCTTGGTTGCGATCGCTCTCTACTCCATCATCTTTATTAGAAACAGATACCAAGCAGATTCAAAGGTTAGAAAATGCCTTATATAACTGGACTTTACCCCTACAAGAATATCTAGTTAACGAGGCTAATAAAAATTTAGGACAGAACCAATATCAAGCTTGTTTTGTTTTGCAACCGCCAATTAGAGTAGAGGTAGATGGCGAACAAGGTAATTGGCAACTGCAATATTATTTACAAGCCTTAGACGAACCAGAATTTCTTATTGATGCGGCAACTATTTGGCACCATAAAACCGAATCTTTATCGATTCAGGGAAGAGTTATTGAAAGACCCCAAGAAACTTTGCTTAAAGGATTGGGATTGGCTACAAAAATTTATACGCCAATTGCCGATAGTTTACAACAAAGTACACCTACCTATTGTGAATTAAATCCGATTCAGGTTTATGAATTTATTCGCTCTATTGTTTGGCAATTACAAGATAGAGGATTGGGAGTAATTTTACCCCCTGGATTAGCACTCGGTGAAAGCGAACAACGCTTAGGTATTAAAATAACTGCCGAAGTTACTCAAAATAAGAGAGAACGATTAAGCTTACAAAGTTTGCTTAAATATAATTTAGAAATAGCTGTTGGCGAGCATACCGTTTCCCAAAAAGAATTTGAACGCTTATTGGCACAGAAATCTCCCATAGTAGAAGTTAATGGACAATGGCTTGCTTTACAACCTGCCGATGTCAAAGCCGCACAAGCGGTATTAGATAAATCTAACGAACAAATCGATTTATCCGTAGAAGATGCACTGCGTCTTGCGACAGGAGATACAAAAACTTTAGCTAAATTACCTGTAGTTAGTTTTAAAGCTACTGGAGTACTAGAAGAATTAATTAATAACTTAACCGAAAATAAATCGATCGAACCAATCGAACAACCAAAAGGTTTTGTAGGAAAATTACGTCCCTATCAAGCGCGCGGAGTTGGTTGGTTGGCTTTCTTGGAAAAATGGAGTTTGGGTGCTTGTTTGGCAGATGATATGGGTTTGGGAAAAACTCCCCAGCTAATTGGATTTCTTTTGAATTTAAAAGAACAAAATGGATTAAATAAACCAACTTTAGTCATCTGTCCTACCTCAGTTTTGAATAACTGGGAAAGAGAAGTGAAAAAATTTGCGCCTACTTTATCCACTTTAATTCATCATGGCGATAAACGTAGTAAGGGAAAAAGTTTTGCTAAAGAAGTCAAGAATAAAGATTTAGTAATTACCAGCTATTCTTTAGTTCATCGGGACTTAAAAACCTTACAAGCAATAGACTGGGAAGGAGTAGTTTTAGATGAAGCACAAAATATTAAAAATCCTGCCGCCAAACAATCTCAAGCAGTACGAGAATTAAGAACGGGATTTCGCATAGCTTTAACGGGAACTCCAGTAGAAAACCGCCTATCAGAATTATGGTCGATCCTTGATTTTCTCAATCCTAATTTTTTAGGAAACCGTACCTTTTTTCAAAAAAGATTTGCAATTCCTATTGAAAAATATGGGGATAGAGATTCTCTGAAGATATTGCGATCGCTAGTCCAACCTTTTATCCTTCGTCGTCTCAAAACCAATAAAGAAATTATTCAAGATTTGCCAGAAAAACAAGAAATGACTGTCTTCTGTGGTTTGTCTGGCGAACAAGCAGAAATTTATCAACAATTAGTTGATGAATCTTTGACTAATATTGAAGAAGCAGAAGGCATAAAACGAAAAGGATTAATTCTTACTCTTATTTTAAGGTTGAAACAGTTATGTAATCATCCCGAATTGTTAGAAAGTAAAGACAAAAAAGCTCAAGTAACTGCTGCTGATTTTGGTAATCGTTCCGGTAAATTATTGCGTCTAAAAGAAATGCTTGAAGAGATAATTGAAGAAGGCGATCGCGCTTTAATTTTTACGCAATTTTCTGAGTGGGGAAAAATGCTCAAACCCTATTTAGAAAAAAAATTAGGTGAAGAAGTTCTTTTCCTTTATGGTGCTACTCGCCGTCAACAACGACAGGAAATGATCGACCTATTTCAAAACAATCCCAACGGACCACAAATATTTATTTTATCTCTCAAAGCTGGCGGTACCGGATTAAATTTAACGAGAGCAAATCACGTTTTTCATATCGATCGCTGGTGGAATCCTGCCGTGGAAAATCAAGCAACTGACCGTGCTTTTCGTATCGGTCAAAAGCGCAACGTACAAGTACATAAATTTGTTTGTACGGGTACGTTAGAAGAAAGAATTAATGACATTATTGAAAGCAAAAAAGAACTTGCCGAACAAACAGTAGATGCTGGAGAACAATGGTTGACAGAATTAGATACCAATCAATTGCGTAACTTATTATTATTAGACCGCGATGCCATTATAGACGAAGAAAATAGTTAAAAAAGTTCTTTCGTAGGGACGTAGCATGCTACGTCCGTACAAATATAAATTCATTTAAAAAAACAAAATGACCAAACTTTCAGTTATCGAACCAAATCAGTCTTATATTTTTAGTAACTATTTTGAAATGCAATCTCCGCCTGAAGATATTCTGGCTTATTTTAACTATTCCTTACAGAAAGCCTATGTCCAACTTCCCTCCAGCGATATCCCCACAGAAGAAGTTAACCTTTTAAAAAACAAGATAACTAAACGGCTACCTAAAATTTATTTCGGTACGGAAATAGCCAGAAGAGAAGTCCTCATTTCACCTATTTTGCTGAGCTTAGTAGATTGGTTGGAGATTCAAGTCAAAATTGAATATCCGCTCAAAATTAACGAACAACTTAAGGGTACTTTAGACTATTACATTAATTCCCAAAAAAACTTTCTGGTAGTGGAAGCTAAGCGAGAAGATTTGGATAGAGGATTCACTCAACTAGCTGTAGAGCTAATCGCTGTCGCTCAGTGGTTGGAAACAGAGCAAATCTTATATGGAGCAGTGACTACGGGAAACATTTGGCAGTTTGCGTTTCTCGAACCTCTCTCTAAGCAAATTACTCAGGATTTGCAGCTTTATAGAGTCCCGACAGATTTGGAAGAATTATTTGCTATTTTGCTAGGTATTTTAAGCTAACAAATTGTGCTCGACTCTTTTAATAACAGATAGGAACGTAGCATGATACGTCTGTACAAAGTTCTTGAAAAAACTTAAATGCAAGTTTAAGAATCCCGCTTCACAGCAAAGCTTGACGAGGGGGTAGATCGATTACATAAGAGCATTTAGCACGGTTCCCCCGTCAAACTAAAAGCACGAACTTCGGTAATCTTCACTTTCACGGTCCGTCCTTTTAATTGCTCGATGTTGCCAGAGAAGAAAGTAAGACGGTTTCCTCTGGTTCTACCCATCACCTGCGAGGGATTTTTCGGATTTTGTTCTTCTACTAATACTTCTTCGATGCGACCCAAATAACGCTGCGATCGCTCGGCTGCTTTTTGGGCAACTAGATGGTTGAGACGTTGAAGGCGATCGCTTTTTACTTCTTCACTCAGTTGATTATCCCAGATTGCCGCTGGCGTACCCGGACGAGGAGAGTATGCTGCTGTATTTAACTGGTCAAATCCAATATCTTCAACCAATTTTAGGGTATTTTCAAACTGTTTTTCCGTTTCTCCGGGAAAACCAACAATTGCATCCGCACTAATCGATGCGTCGGGCATGTATTCTCGAATTTTATCGATAATGCGGCGATATTTTTCCTGAGTATAACCTCGTTTCATTGCTTTGAGAACTTCGTTGTCTCCCGACTGAAAAGGGATGTGAAAGTGTTCGCATACCTTCGGCAATTCTTGACAAGCACGAATCAGCCTTTCAGTGAAGTAGCGGGGATGACTGGTGGCAAAGCGAATTCGCTCAATTTCTGGAACATCGTGAACGTAGTCGAGCAAATCCGTTAGAGTATGCATGTGTCTTCCCGATGGAGTACTTCCTGGTAAATCTCTACCATAAGCATCAATATTTTGTCCCAGCAGGGTGACTTCTTTATAACCTTGTCTGCCCAACTCTTCCATTTCCGATCGAATCGCTTCGGGGGTGCGGGATTGCTCCGTTCCGCGCACGTTTGGGACGACACAATAGGTACAGCGTTCGTTACAGCCATAAATAATATTTACCCAAGCAGTAACAGTACTGTCACGACGAGGTTTAGTGATATCTTCGACGATGTGGATTGGTTCGGTGGCAACTACCTGACTGCCATCTAATACCTGTTGCAGCAGATCTTGCAAGCGGTTAGCGTGTTGTGGTCCCATGACCAAATCTAATTCTGGCACTCGCCGCAGTAGCTGTTCTCCTTCCTGTTGGGCGACGCAACCAGCAACAATCAGGGTTAAATCTGGTTGTTCGTGTTTTCTTTTTGCTTGTCTACCCAGGTAAGAATAAACCTTTTGCTCGGCATTATCTCGAATCGTGCAAGTATTATAGAGAATTAGATCTGCCCCATCCGGGTTTTCTGACCACTCAAAGCCCATATCCTCCAGGATGCCAGCCATGCGTTCCGAGTCGGCTTTATTCATTTGGCAGCCAAAGGTAGTAATATGATATCGGCGTAGTTTAGTGGTCATTGTTTATTAATTACAGTCACGAATGAAAGTGAAAGCTCCAGACTCCTATTATAAATTTTTAACTCAATCTTTGGTGCGTCCTTTCCTCAACCCTCTTGCTGACAATGTTGCTGAATAGCCTGACAGCATTCTTCGACAGAAGCTCTTGCTTCCATTGCCGCGACTAAGGCTTCATAGGATTTTTGATACTTTTCTAGGAGAGTGGTAGCTTGCAGTTGTGCCCAACGTTCCTTTTGCGCATACACTTTTTCTGGTAAACCTGCCAGCGTCAAAGCTGCTTTCACTTTTTCGCGGTCTTCTGCGCCTCCTTCTACATTACCGTAAACTATTTTTTCTGCGGCAATACCCGCCATCCAAACGGTGCAAAATCGCTCTAAGGTTAGACGCATCTGTTCGAGATTAAAAGGTTTTGCCATCAATGCTTCCGTATCAAATGTGACTCCACCTCTTCCTGGTTGCCCCTGTCGCCAAGCTTCCCAGGCAGTGAGAGTATAGCCAGTAATAGGAATTCCGAGGAAATAAGCAGCTAAAAAATGACCTGCTTCGTGATGGATGACTCGTTGGCGTTGTTGGGGCGAAGATAGAATATCTAAAAGTAAAGTAGTCCCGCGGTTTTCCCAACTGAGGGTATCTATAGTAGCCAGTCCCATAATAGTCGCAGTAGCAGCAGCGGGGATAACAGGAGAAATATTCAATAATGGTCCTAGCAAGCAAGTAAGGGTCATGGTAAAAACCCCAACGGCAATCAAATTTAAAGCAGATTGCTGCATCTTAGTTTAGTAATTTATAAACGGTCTATATATAGACTTTAGAAAAAAATAGACATAAAAGACATAGGTTGTTTATTCATAAGTAAGTTATTCTCAACTTTGGTTGTTGCACGGAAAGTGCGATCGCTTTCTTGGTAAAGTCGAGCTAAAACTGCCTCTTAATTTTGGTTTCCAGAATTAATGCTGCATTCCGAAGGGGAGGTAACTTGCTAATCCAAGGTATCCAGCGATATATACCAATACGATGAGGATAACGGCAATTTTCCTGAACTAGCGAGCGCACCTCTACCAAAGTCAATCCCATTTCGGTTAGATCTCGTTCATTTTTGACAAACCATTGCAGAGGTGCGCCAATGCTAGCTAAAAACTTGGCTGCTTTCCCTTTGGTAACGCCACCAACTACATCAAAAACAAAAGTAGCACCAGCAAATCGCCGACTTAATTGTTCGATAGACTGTGTGACTTGTTCTGGCTGAAAATACATTAATAATCCTTCAGCAACAAAGAGTATTTTCTCTGGTGCAGTCGCAGGTATTTCAGCCATCCAGCTAAAATCTAAAACCGAACGAGAGATAAAGCTGTGATGGTTGCTTTCTAGATCTAACTGACGACGTAGATCGATTATTTCTGGTAAATCCAACTCAAACCAATGATGGCATTTTTTCCCAACTCGATAATAACGGGTAGATAATCCCGCACCCAATTCAACCACGATTGCATCCGGATATTTTTGGAGGTGTTTTTGTACCAGGCGATCGATGATGTGAGCGCGATTTGCCCAAGCAAACTGACCGATTGGGTTATACAAAGGATCTAGTTCCTCATCCCAAGTTAGAAATTGCCACCATTCAAAAATAGTGGGATCGCTAAACAACCTATTTTGCTGTTGATGTTCGTCTACTCGCGATCGCGTAGTTAATAGCATTGTGCGCGGAACGCCAGTTAATTGTAGCTTTAATTGATTAGGCATGGACATCTATTTTTTTCAAGCACTAATAATTTGTTGAAAATTATTATCAATTAATAGAAATAGATTGTAAAGACCCTTGTCCGGACATAGCATGCTACATTCCTAAATGTCAGGATAAGCAGATATATTGTCCCAGTTCTAAACTGTGAATAGTTCCAAAAGCCGTTACTAGAATTCCCAAACTAAAAACTATCCAGGCTGCAAGTCTAGTATTAAAGGTAATGGCAATAACTTATAAAAGATATTTTTTCCTTTGCTTGAACTTCCAGGCTAGATGATAAAGTCCAAGGTACTCTGCCCTGCAAGGGCGGGGACGACCCCTTACTTAATCCCACCTTTATTTGTTGCGCTAGCACTTGCTTTATTAATAATTATTTGTAATAATTTTCTTGTCTTGACAAAACAAATAAGGCTTGGGAGAAATTACTATGAGTGTTTATAGCCAGGTTTTGAGAGCCACTGTTCGGGCAATGGTAGCTCCTAATAAAATTGTCCTGATGATGGATGCGAGTAACTACAAGCAAAACTTTTGGCGAGAAGGTAAGCAAGAAATAGTAATTATCATTTAGAGCAGCATGCTATTGATAACAGATTAATTTCTTAAACTAATGAAGCTCACGATTGACTCAGACAACCCTTCAAAAACATTAGCAATAAGTATCAGACTAATTGTTCGTCCAGCTATATTACCTATTCTCAGCATGGGGTTAAATGTCTTATGAAAGTTTGTCCTTGTTGCTCAGATCGGTTGTTACGTCATCTACGCAGAGAAGAAATCTACTGGTAAGGAGAAAACAGATGCCTTTTAAATTACAATCGCTACCTTACCCCACAGATGCGCTAGAACCATACATTGACTCTCAAACGATGCAAATTCACCACGACTTTCACCATGGAAGTTATGTCAACAATCTCAATAAATACCCAGAATTACAAAATCGCTCTCTCGATGACTTAATTCGCAATTTGAACTCTTTGCCAGGAGAAATTCGCACCGCGATTCGCAATCATGGTGGTGGGCATTTTAATCACTCTATCTTTTGGACAATTATGTATCCTAATGCAGGTGGTGAACCGACAGGAGAGATCGTCACTGTCATCGACGAAGTTTTTGGTAACTTCGAGAATTTCAAAACCCAGTTTAATGATACCGGAGCAAAGCACTTTGGTAGCGGGTTTGTCTGGTTGGTGCGAACCGCTGACGGTAAATTCGAGATCGTTAGTTTACCCAATCAAGATTGTCCTTGGTCAGATGGACACTATCCGATTTTGTGTAACGATGTTTGGGAACATGCCTATTATCTGACTTATCAAAACCGTCGCCCAGAATATCTCAAACAGTGGTGGAACACCGTAAACTGGGATGCTGTGAATGAGCGCTATGCGATCTCGCAACGCCTCAGCTGAGCTTAGATCGCAACTCGCTAGTCGATTCTAAAGAAAGATTAGTCCAAGGTAGGCGGAGCCTGCTTGGACTTCATCTGTTTTGACTCTTAATCCTGGTGTGCCTCATAAAGCGCGAAAAATATTTTAATGAAGGATAATATATCTTCTATCTTCTCCAGAAATAATCGCTGGTATTTGTATAATTTCTACAGCTTTTCCTGGTCGGTAAATTTCCACTCTTGCATCTTGAGGATTAATTCTTCTATTGAATCTCCCTCATCAATAAGAATCAAATCTTGCAGGGGTTCAAAACTCCAAATCCGCAACCATAAACCATGTCGTAGTTGTAAAAGGCGATCGCCTGCAAAATACAGCCCAAAACGTTATACGTACCAGAAAAAGAATCAAATTCAGCATCGTTAACTCCTGATTCTCTCAAGAAACGACTGATAGGAAGGTCTAAAAATGTTTCTGATGGGAGTAAACCGCGATCGAAGACATAGTTATAATTTTGATACTCAAATTCGGCAGTTAAATTGGTGCGCGGTCCAATATTCCAAGTCAGGGCAGGAGCGACAATAAAAAATTGTGGAATAGATAAAATGAGGAGTCGCCAATTGAGTCGAAAGTAAATTGGTTGTACAGATATTCAAAGTTAAAGGTTAAGGTCGTGCGATCGCTTATATTCCAGCTTAAGGTAGGAGCGACGAGTACCCGTTCGGTAAAATTAAAATCTCGAAAACTTTCAGAATTTTGATAGGCTAAGTTAAGTCGATATAGTAGCGAGCCATCTACAGTGAGAGGACCAGATAAATCGATGGTAGGGCGATAAAAATTAAAATTGCCCGCAGTAAAGCTTATTGAATAGTAAGGTTGGCTCAAAGGCTGTTTGGTGATGATATTAATTATTCCTCCAGGTTCTACCTGACCAAATAAAACCGAAGCCGATCCTTTAAGCACTTCGATACGTTCGATGTTAGCAACGTCTGTAATTGAGTAAAATGTATTGTCGCGCAAGCCATTTCTGAAAGTTACCGCCTGAGTAAATCCCCGCAGATTAAATCCTCCTGCTTCAGTTCCTCCATAATTTCCTTGTTTAGTAACGCCACTAACGTTTTGTAATGCATCCTGAATTCGCTGTGTATTCTGGTCTTCCAAAACTTGTCGAGGAATAACTTGAATCGACTGGGGAATATCACGAATCGGAGTATCGATTCTGGTTGCTGTTGAGGCTTCAGGAACGTAATAACTCCCTTGTCCCTCACCAGTAGCAATCACTTCTATTTTTCCTAACAAGTTCTAATGGGCGATCGGTTGTCTGGGTTCTTCCGTTACCGTTGTGCCTCGACGATGGTAGCGATACATCACGAAGCCGGTGATAAAGAGAATAGTAGGTGACAGACCGATAAAGACATAAAGAATACGTGTCGGTAGTCCCCAAAAAGTACCGTAATGCAAAGGAGAAAAAGCATCTAATACTGCTTCACCTCGAGAGAGCGATCGCACATCTTTGATTCTTAAAACTTCCCCCGTATATTGGTCGAGATAAACTTGGCTGCGTCCCCAGGCTTCCCTTTCTTGCGGAAATTTTTTGTTGACTCTGTATACCCCATCCGGTTCTGTGGGTATATTCAGATAAGTAGTGGTTGCTCCTGGCAAGGCAGCATCTGCTCGTTGTAAAATTTCCGTGGGATTCATGGGTTCTTGAGCGGGAATTACCTTGGAAACTGGCTCGACTGGCTTGGGGGTAAAGGTAGCAGCATAGATAATTGGTTCGGTTTGTTCGTAGAAATTCCAGCAAAATCCTGTAAAAGCTATTATTACCAGAAATACTGCAGAGATAATCCCTGCTACTTTGTGAAGGTCGAAGTTAACTCTTTTAGGATGAGCATTCCATTTGATTTTGAACCCAGCAATTAATCTACGCCAACCGGGCCAAAGAATTAAACCTGTAACAGACAGGATAAATAAGAATAAAGCAGCAATCCCGACAATAACGATTCCTGGTTCACCTGCAAGGAGTTCGTAGTGGAGTCGATAGGTAATCCCAAATAGGCTATTGTCCCATTGGCGAGTCCCCAAAATCTCATTGGTGTAGGGGTTGACCAGCACTTGCTTCCATTTATCATCTTCGGATTCGAACCATACTGTTGATGGTAAGTCTGGGGCTGGGTTGAAGTCAATCGAGTCAATTTTTAAGTCGGGTTGGTCTTTGTAGGTTTCTCTCACATTTTGGAGTATCGTTTCTACAGGGACTTGCTGCTGTTGGGGCGTGAGACGACCGAACTGTTGACCAATTAAGAAGTGGTCGATTTCCCTTTGAAAGACTAGCAAGCTACCACTTAGACCGACAATTATGAGGATTAACCCAACAATTAAACCGAGATAGCGGTGTAAGTAAAAAGCTAGGTTTCTTAGTTTTCTGACGTTCATATTTACTGTTCCTTTGAATTTTCTAGAACTTCTTCCGAACAATCAGTGCGCTCGGACGTTGACATTTAGATCGGTTAAAATTGCTAATTGCATTAGCTTTGATTGAGAAAAGTCGGAAATCTAGATTAAAGAGCGATCGCCATGACCCCAATTTCCAAGTTTGAACAAGTTTTAGAGAGTGTGGAAACTCTTTCAATTGAAGAACAGGAAGCGCTAATCGATTTAGTACGACAGCGATTGAAAGAACGCCGCAGAACCGAAATTGCAGAGAATATTGCTCGCTCTCAACAAGATGATCGAGCAGGAAAGGTGTTTTGCGGAACTGTTGAGCAAATAATCGCTGAGTTGAATAGACCTCTTGCATAAGTCGATAACTCATCTATTTCATCTGTGTTTATCTGTATTCATCTGTGGTTTTTCTTCAAACCTTTGATTTAGGCAAGAGATGCCATGAACTATCGTTCACAACCCAGGAATGAAAATAGAGCCATCGACGAATTTGCGTTATTTCAGCTTCTATTTTCAAGACAGGTCTAATAAGTGAAAACTTTAGTCTTAACCCCTTCTTTCAAGCGAGCATATAAAAGGTTTCGTAGTTTAATAAATTTCATGGCAAATTCTCCTAAATCATTGCTAATTAGAATTTGAGCGATAAAGTGCCCAGCACTGTAAACGGCGCACCAGGAACAACCTGTTCGCGATCTTGCGCGCCTTCAAAAAATTCGATATCAAACAGATTCTTGAAGTTTAGTGCGGCTCGGAAATTTTCTCGTTCGTAGTAAATCGCAGCATCTACGCGGGTATAGTCGGGAACAAAAAAAGAATTGTCTAAATCCCCTGCTCGTTCGCTAACATAAAAAACACCTGCACCAAATCCCAAACCTGCCAAAGTTCCACTTTGTAGCGTGTAGGTAGTCCACAGATTAAAATTATGCCTTGGTACGTTGTTAAGGCGGTTGCCAACTTCAAAGGTATTATCTTCAGTAATAGTGGCATCGGTATAAGCATAGCCAGCAAAAATATTCCATCCAGGCAAAATTTCACCAGAAAGATCTAATTCAATTCCTTGACTGTTTTGTTCTCCTGTTTGAATTTCAAATAAATCGTTTTCAGGGTCTGTAGTAAGGACATTAGTAAGAGTCGTGTCGTAGAAAGCTAGAGTTGAAAACAGACGGTTTTTGATGATTTCAGTTTTAACCCCTATTTCGTAACCCGTTCCCCGCTGAGGATCGAATGGCTCGCCACTAGCATCCGTACCGCTTGCTGGGGTAAAGGAGCGAGTATAGCTAGCATAAAGAGAAACTGGTTCTATGGGTTGGTAGACAATGCCGACGCGAGGAGAGAAGGCATCAGCTTCCGTTTCAATTGTTTCGCCACCAAAAGTATCTTCACTGCTATAGGTATCAAACCGACCGCCAAGAACCAGTATGAGATTCTCTAATAAGCTGATTTGATCCTGCCAATAGATCCCAAACGAGTTGAGGCGACCTTCCCCAGAGTCGAAAGCATCAAACTCGCCAAAGGTAAAGTCATAGCTGGGATTGAAAATGTCAATCGTCCCCGCAGATCTGCTGTCTCCAAAGAATGAGTTAAATCCTCGACTATATTCCAAGCCAAGCAAAACCGTATGTTCTACCGAACCCGTACTAAACTTACCAATTAAATCGTTTTGGAAGGTAAGGGTTTCGTAGAATTGATCGCCGATAAAATCCCTCACGGGGAAATTGCGATCGTCTTCCGACTCATCAGTAATTTGTAAAGTAGCACCTGGTCCGCTTTCGGTAGAGACGGTGTAGCGGAAGAGAGAACGCAAAGATAAGTTAGGGTTAAAATTGTGGTCGAGATAGAGTTCTGTTCGATTTTCTTCAAAATCTTCCCGTTTTTCTGGATCGCCCAGATAGCGACTGATGGGAATGTCGGCAATTTCATTGTCACTTAATACTACCAATCCGCGATCGACTGGTCGGGTATCGTTTAAATAGGAAAATTCAAGGCTCAATTCTGTATCGGGACTAATTTGCCAAGATAAAGTCGGTGCGACAAAAAGTCTTTCGGTTTGTACGCCATCGCGAAAACTGCCGGCATTTTCATAAGCAACGTTTAATCTATATGCCAAACTTCCGTCAGCTGTTAGCGGTCCTGAAAAATCTAAAGTCGGACGATAGAAACTATAATTGCCAGCCGTAAAACTGAGTTCGTAAAAAGGTTCCCGTAACGGCCGTTTGGTAATAAAGTTAATAATTCCCGAAGGTTCGGCACGTCCGAATAAGACTGAAGCGGGTCCTTTCAACACTTCAACGCGATCGATATTGGCTAACTCGGTTTGAGTGCGAGCCGTGAAAAAGTCATCGCGAAAGCCATTGCGAAACTGATTTGCTTCAAATCCGCGAATGATGAAAGACTCGTTACGAAATCCAGATGAAGTCGCAAAGGTGACACCGCTAACATTGCGCACGATTTCTCGAACATTCGTTGCTGCCTGGTCTCTAATTACTTCTTGCGGTACGACCTGAATTGAAGCAGGAATATCGCGGATAGGAGTATCGGTTTTCGTAGCAGTAGTAGCATCGGGGACAAAATAATTATCTTCTCCTTCACCAGTGGCGATGACTTCTATTTCTTCATCGGCTTGCGGGGTTGCTGGTGCTTCGGTAGAAGGCTTGACACTCAAAACTAAATTTTGCCTGCTAGGAACTACCTCGGCAGTCGGTACTACTTGCTCTCCTGTTATCGTAATGCGGATACTGGTAGCGTCAAGAGCAGTTACCGTAACTTCGTTTATTCCTGCGGCTGGATTGGTTTCCCGAAACTCCTCCCCTTCGGGTAAAGCCAACACTGCATCGAGAAGATCGATAATCAAAGTTTTGTTGTCAGGGAAAATTAATGGTTGTAGTCTTCCTCCACCAGGAGTTTCTAAGATTACTTGCAAACCACTAGGAGTTTCATTGAGTCTGACTCCCGTTACCTGAACGATTGAGGCAGTTTCTTGAGCTAGTAAATCTTTGGCAGAAGTGGAATAAGATTCCGGTAATTGTAGGGAAGCTTTTTGAAGATTAATCTCATTTAATTGAGAAGAAGATCTTGTCTGCCTCGAACGAAAAATATCTTTGTCAATAGAAATTATTTCTTTAGCATAAATAGGTTTAACTGCCAAAATTGTTAGGATTGCGCTTACTGGCAAAAACCAGATATTTTGTAATTTCATTTGTCCTCACACAAAAAGTTAAAAGTAATTGTTTATTTTTTGTCAATTAAAGTGACAGGGTTTTACAAAGTTTTGCATTAGTTAAGGTGCGTGAACTTTCCTCAAATCAATTCATGTCCAATTCAGAGGTTGCGATAGTTTGACTATCTTTGAATTAATTCTCTGCTAGTTTCTGTAATGGGTTGGCGACGACGACGCAAAAGATACATAACCAAACCAGTTACAAACAAAATCGTGGGTGACAAACCAACAAAAACGTAGAGGATACGAGTTACGTTACCGCCAAAAGTACCGTAGTGCATGGGGACAAAAGCATTCAAAATGCGATCGCCGATCTTTGCAGTTTTACTATTAACAACATGCAGTACTTCGCCGCTATAGCGATCGATATCTACTTTATTGGCAAAATATTGAGCATCTTGAGGTTGTTTCATGTAGACGGTAAAGACTCCATCTGGTTTAGTTGGAATAGAAATAAAAGTAGGTGTAGCTTCTGGTATAGTTGCGTTAGCTTGTTGGACTATCTCAGCGATCGCTAAAGATTCTTTGCTTGTAGCCGTAGAATTAATTTCTGGTGGTTTGGGAGTAAAAGTTAATGCGTAAATTGCTGGTTCTGTCTGTTCGTAAAAGTTCCAAATAAAGCCAGTAAAACCGGTAAAAAACAAGAAGATCAGGGCAATAATGCCAACAACTTTATGAATGTCAAAATTAAGACGTTTAGTTCTCGCATTCCACTTGATTTTGAAACCAGCTAGTAAATTTCTCCATCCCGGTCATGAAATTAAGCCAGTTACTGTTAACAAACACATAAATAAAGCTGCAATACCAACGATAATAAAGCCAATTTCCCCAGCCAATAAGCCGTAGTGAAGTTCGTATACTCGACTAAAAAAAGTAGTATCTCGCGGGCGATCGCCAAAAATTTGTCCCGTGTAAGAATTAACAAATACTTCTAAATCTTTATCTTCACTATTTCGCAAACGAACTCGATAAATATCTGGATCGAAATGAAGATCGAATTGAGCAATTTGATAATCTGGTTGGTTAGTATAAGTTTGAGTAATGTTATTGGCAACTGCATCTAGAGATAGAGTTTGTTCTTGAGGAATAACCCTCTCAAATCTTTGTTTAACTAATGCAGCATCAATTTCTTTTTGAAAAACCAGTAAACTACCAGTCAAACCAACAATTACTAAAATTATTCCGACAACTAAACCAATATAACGGTGTAAAGAAAATGCTAGGTCGCGTATTTTTCTAATAATATTCATGGTTAATATTTTCTGTATTTTTTAAAATTGAAGTAGGATATGGAAATTGAAAGTAATAATTTAGAGAGCGGAGTTCAAGCTTTAACTTGAATTGATTATTTGCATGATTTCATCTCTATACTTAAAAATGCTTAAAACTCTATTGCAAACGACCCAATGACCGTAAACGGTTGACCAATATTAATACTCGTGCGTCCGCCATCTGAGCCAGTGAAATACGTCTTATCAAATAAATTGCGGATATTAAGACCTGCTCTCCAATTGTTCCGCCTGTAGAATAAAGCCGCATCAGTCCGGACGTAGCTTGGCAGTACAAAGCTATTATCGATGTCTCCAAAGCGATCGCCGACAAAATAAACTCCCAAACCAAACCCTAATCCTTGAAGTCTGCCTTTTTGAA
This sequence comes from Pleurocapsales cyanobacterium LEGE 06147, assembly GCA_015207585.1. GTDB lineage: Bacteria > Cyanobacteriota > Cyanobacteriia > Cyanobacteriales > Xenococcaceae > LEGE-06147. The sequence goes on from JADEWQ010000051.1 coordinate 35,946, forward strand.
TCTCATAAGTCGTCCACAAACTAGCCAGATTTTCAGGTACGTTGTCTCGCCGTTGTCCTTCGAGTCCAGTCGTATCTTTGCTGATAAAGGCATCGGTGTAGGCATAGGCAGCAATTACATTCCAACCAGGTAAAATTTCCCCCGTAATATCCAACTCGACCCCTCTACTAGCTTGTTCGCCAACTTGAATAGAAGCATCCGGATCGGGAGAAGCGGGATCGTCTACGACGATATTTTGTTTGCGCAGATCGTACAGTGCTAGGGTTGTGCTTAAATTTTGATTGAGTTCAGTTTTTACTCCAACTTCAAACTGTCGTCCCGTCTCGGGTTCAAATGGTTCTCCGCCCACATTGCGTGAAGTTCCAAAACTAGGTGCAAAGGAGGTGGTATAAGACGCATATAGGGAAATTGGTTCGATAGGTTGATAGACAAGACCAATTCGAGGACTAAAACGGCGATCGCTTTGCTCGAATTCTTGTCTTTCCTCACCTAAATCTTGTGTGGTGCGCGTTTGCCTGAAAATATCAAAACGACCACCTGCTAAAAGTTTTAGATTTGGCAACAATTCTATTTGGTCTTGTAAATAAAATCCGTACTTATCGAGATTATCATCACGGAAAAAGTTTTCGATTTCAGATTTAGGATATCTTAAGCGAGCATATACAGGATCGAAAATATTAATAGATGGATAAGGTTCAAAGTCTCCAAACGTTCCATCTTCTGTAATTTTGGTATATTCAAATCCCAATAAAAGTTGATGATTGATCGCTCCTGTAGAAAACCTGCCAATGACATTCGTTTGACTTGAAAAAGCATTATCTTGGCGTTCGGAAAAATAACTCAAACGACTCAGTTCTCCCGTCTCTTCATCGAGAGAATCGAATAAAGGATAGTATCGCTTGAGGTTAACCCATTGGGCGCGAAATAAATTATTAATAGACCAGCGATCGCTAAACTGATGCTCGAGAAAATATCCTAGGTTGACAACATCACTTTCAATATTTTGGAATGGTTCGCCTAAAAAGCGATTGCGGGGTAAATTTGCCGGGCGATTGCCAATGGCAGGAATTCCATCATCGGCGGTACGGGTTTCATCAGTCCAAGTCAAATCTAGTGTCAGTGCTGTCCTGGGAGTAAGAGCAAACGTTAGGGTAGGTGCCAAAAATAACCGCTCGTTCGTCACAAAGTCGCGGAAGCTGCCAGCATTTTCGTAGAAGCTGATAAAGCGATAGAGTGCCGTTCTGTTAGGATCTAATGGACCTGAAAAATCCAGCGTGCCACGGTAGGTACCGTAGGAACCAATATTTGCTTCAACCGAATAAAATGGATTTTCCAAGGGTCTTTTCGAGACTAAATTTACTAATCCTCCTGGCTCGGCATCCCCAAACAGTACAGAAGCAGGTCCTTTTAGTACTTCAATTCGCTCTAAGTTGGCAGTTTCAAGATAGGAAATGTATCCATCCACACGAATGCCATCCCGAAACGTGTTGGCAGGAAAACCGCGTATTTCAAAATTCTCGGAAAACCCTTGATAGCCCCCGCGATCGTGTGCCCCACTAACATTTTGCAATACATCTCCAACTCGAATTACTCTCCGATCGCGCCATACCTGTTCGGGAATCACCTGAATAGACTGAGGAATATCTCTGAGTGGAGTGTCAGTTTTAGTAGCAGTAGTAGCATCGGGAACAAAATAACTTGCTTCTCCCTCACCAGTGGCAATCACTTCTATTTCTTCATCGGCTTGCGGAGTTTGTGGTGTTTCTGTAGAAGGCTCGACACTCAAAACTAAATTTTGCCTGCTAGGAACTACCTCGGCAGTCGGTACTACTTGCTCTCCCGTTATCGTAATGCGGATACTAGTAGCATCTAAAGGTCTGACTGTAACTTCGCTTATCCCTTCTGCGGGATTGGTTTGCCGAAACTCTTCGCTTTCAGGTAAAGCCAATACTGCATCGAGAAGATCGATAATCAAAGTTTTGTTGTCAGGGAAAATTAATGGTTGTAGTCTTCCTCCACCAGGAGTTTCTAAGATTACTTGCAAACTACTAGGAGTTTCATTCAGTCTGACTCCCGTTACCCGAACGATCGAGGTAGTTTCCTGAGCCAGCAAATCTTTAGCAGAAGTAGAGTAAGATTCTGTAAAATTACCAGGAGCTTTTTGAAAATTAAGCTCATTTAATTGAAAAGAAGAATTCGCCTGTTTCTGCTCCAAGATTTCTTCATCGAGAGCAATTAGTTCTTCGGCACAAGCAGGTTGAACCCATAAAAATGGCAAGATTACAATTAATTGAACAAACCAAACATTTTTAAATTGCATTCGTTTTCAGCTAAAAAACTAAAATTAATTACTTACTTTTCTGTCAATTAAGGAAAAATACTTTAAAAAAATTTGTATTAATTAGGTGATATAAATTTTCCTCAGCTAAATTCAAAAGGTTTTTGATTGCTATGAAAGGTAGCTATAACCTGGGTTTAAGGTAAAAGTGAATTCATCTTAAAAATCCAAGGAAAATGTCCCTAAAACGGTAAAAGGTGCTTCGGGAGTGACAAAAAATCCTTGAGTGCTGTAGTATTCGGTGTCGGTAATATTTTTTAAATTGAGAGCGAATTGGTAATTGAATCGCCGATAGAAAATAGCGGCATCTGCTCTGACATAGGAGGGAAGGTCGATAGTATTGGGTAGTTGTACAGGGCGATCGCCAACAAAATAAACTCCAAAACCAAAGCCCAAACCTTGCAAATCACCCTCTTGAATTTCGTAAATCGTCCAGAGGCTGGCACTGTTTTTATATGAAATAGAAAAAAGAATGCTACAAATAGTTAAAGAATAGTTAGCACTAAAAAAATGTCAGGAGTAGTCCGCATAGAAATAGCCGAATCAGAATCAAGCCTGAAAAAACTCTTAAAACAGCAAA
>JADEWQ010000228.1 GCA_015207585.1 Pleurocapsales cyanobacterium LEGE 06147
GCCTAAAAGGTACTTTTCTCGGCAAAGTAATGATTTGTATTACTTATCATTTCAGCTCAAAAATGGGGTGAAAAATGCGAAATTAGACCTCGCTGCACCTGGTGACACGAACCCTATATTTTCGCCTTATTGTGGGTTGGATAGGGCGATCGCGTTATTAAAAGAGCAATATGCAGTAGGGACGGTGGAGGTTAGAATAGTTCAGCTTAGACCATAAGAAAGCAGATCAATCTGAGTCCATTTGTAATTATTGTGAGCCGAAGCTCAGATTTTTTGCAGATTAATCTGAGCCGAAAATGACAGTTTTTGCGAGCCGAGGCTCTAGCTTTTGCAAGCCACTACAAATATGGGTAATGTTTAGAAGCGTGAAACTTTGACATTATATTCCAGGACTTGTTGATATTCCTTGACCAATTGTTTGCGCAACTAATTTGTTCTCCCAGTAACTTCCATGCGCTTCTCCACCCCAAATTAATGGTAGTAATCTTTGTTGAAAAGGACGAAGAAAAATGTTGCCGCTATCAATAATTACATCCTGAATTTCGGCAAACTGTGCTGCTTCATCGAGTAGCATGGGAATTACTCCTTCAAGAGGATAAGCGATCGGATCGCCAGGATGAGCAAAATTGCGCCAGGTAAGTTTTTGCTGTCGCAGCTCGTATAACGACCTTAAAAAGGTCTTCATTTGAGGAGTCAGGTCATGAGTACTTTCACTATTTATGCTCAAGAGACTGAATAAGGCAATAGGAGAACCCATCGTATGAATACTAGCGAGAGGTAAACCAAAACTGGGATTATTTCCTAAGCCAAAAAAAGTTTGACGAATTTCCTTAACCATCTCTCGAATATCGTTAGTGCTTTCGTCTCGATCGAGTTGAGGATCTTCCCATCGTCCGGCAAATAAGAGGTCAAAAAGAATAACAGAACCTAAACTGTGAGTGACAAAGTGAAGGCGATCGCCTCTTTCGGCACCTTCGAGCATACCTAAAGCTTCGTCTTTAAAGCGACGAACAATTTGGGAACCAATGTGGCGACTGAGGTAAAGGGCAGCATCTCCGACAAATTCTAAAATTTCTTTAGTGCGAAAGTCTTGAAACCAAAAATCTGGCCATTTAGACGATTGTGCTAGATGTTTTTTTAACCTATCTAATAGAGGAATACCGAGATCCCCCCAGAAAAAATAGATGGGTTTGAAAACTCTGGTATTGTCATTAACAGATTGTTGGATTCCATCAAGTAGAGTATTGGCAAGTCGCTCAAATCCTTCGCGGTTACTGGTTTTGACACCATGAACAAAGAGAATGTAGTCAGTTGGCATAGTCCTAATTCCTATTGAATGTTTAAAATTTTTTTGAGAACAAGAATTCTAGGTATTACATGACGGTTAATTACAATGTCGCTATTTCTTTTTGATTACTAAAAATTACTTAGATTTAAGTTGCATCTTTTATGCAAATGTTGGTGAAAGGCAAAAAATCTTTACAGAATAGAATTGAGAAGATCTAAGGGAATAGTAGTAAGCAATATCTAATTACTCTTCATCAATAACCATTGCTCGCTCGGGCGATCTCGTATAGATCTTTAAAACAGAAAAATCTGCATATTCTCAGACCCTTATTTCTATTTTTAATTAGAGACAAGGGGTGAAGCGATGAAAAAATATATCGGATACTTAGCCGCTATCCTACCAAATCTGTTATTCATTACTGCTGCTATTGCTCAAAACCCAGAACTGGTTAGGCGATTACTCATAACTAATGAATGTGCTGGTTGCGAACTTGACTACGCCGAGTTGAGCTACGCTGAACTGAGTCTGGCTAATTTAGAAGGAGCCAATTTAAAAAGTGCCAATTTAATGAGAGCTAATCTTGAAGGAGCTAATTTGGCGGGAGCAAATTTAGAAGGAGCCAACTTAGAAAGGGCTAACTTAGAAGGAGCTAACTTAGAAGGAGCTAACTTAACAGATGCCAATCTTTGTTTTGCTACTATGTCTTCAGGTTTAGGTGCTTGTATTAGAGACGTGTTCCCACCAGAGGTAAAGTAATTGCCTCTCAGTCACTGACAATCCCCAACCTATCAATTAACACTAGTTACTGAACCCTATGAACAACAGCGATGGAGTGGCTCAGTAACCTAATTTCATATGGACTAGCAGCAGCCGGAGTAGTATTCTTTACAGTTAACAGTTATCAGAGTTCGGAATTCGGAATTCGGAGTTAGAAATCAATTCCGAACTACGAACTCCTAACTCCGAACTTTTATCTACTTCACCCCGAAGGCTTACCGTCACCGTCAAAGTAGCCGAACCAACAGACCTCAAAATAGCTGAAGGACAGGAGATTAAACGAGGTGACATCATCTCAGATTGCGCCACCGAAAAAACCAGACTTACATCCCAACAGAAACAATTACAGCTATCTTTAGAGCGTCTCAAAGCAGCGATCGTTACTCCCCCAACGCCACCCGCACCAACACCTGTAGTCAAAGCACTACCACCAGTTAGTTACTTAGAACAGGAAGCAGCAGTAGAAAAGAGTAAAGCTCAGATCGCCTCTATCACTTCAGAAATCGACCTCAAGAAACAGGAAATCGATTACCTCTCCCAAATCCCCAACCTAGACTCGATTATCCTCGAACACGAACAGACCAAACTAGGCGAACTGAAACGCAACCACACCGCAGCAGTACGAGATTATCAGCTAGCAATGGGTAAACTCCAAACTGCCAAGGACAACAGGAAATACCAAGAATACCAAGCCTCTGTTAGCGAAGCCCAACGCATAGAACAGATGAATCAATAGATTTCTTGCATAACTCATAAGATATTAATCTTAAATAAAAATGAGTTAATTGGTATTCATGAGATATAGTGAAGCACAAAATTTGACCAGAAGTGACTTTAAAAGAACTTAGGGAGTACA
>JADEWQ010000229.1 GCA_015207585.1 Pleurocapsales cyanobacterium LEGE 06147
GACTTCTTGGGGATGTTGCTCTATATATTTCCAGGTGTAATTACTCATTTATTTTGGCTTGTTTGACCAATTTATGCTTGATTTACTTTTTTAATTTTATTTATAATTGTATTTTGGAGATGTCTTGAGGTTTTAACCTTGTCTTATAAAAAATGTTTTTAATTTTGAGCAAAATGCCACTTAAAGCTTTAATTGCTGCTATTTCTTTGGCTTCGCTTGTTTCTAGTTGTTCCGATGAAGTGTCTGCTATTTGTGATGGCAAAAAAAGTTCCATACTTTATAGTGAAAGCCATTATAAACAATTATTAAAAACAAAAAACTGTCAAGAATGTAAATTGAATGGTGCAGATTTAAGCAATCTCGATTTAACAGGAGCTAATTTAAATGGTACAGAATTAGCAGGAGCAAATTTAAGTGGTACAAAATTAACAGGTGCTAACTTAAGTCGTGTCAAATTTAAAGATCGTGATGGGGGTTGGTTTGGAACTGAAACAACCTGTACTGCTAATTTAAAAGGAGCAGATTTACGTCAAGCAAACTTAAGACAAGCTGGTTTAAGTGGTTTTGATTTAAGTGGCTTTGATTTACGTGGAGCTAATTTAGAAAAAGCAAATTTATGGGGTACAGATCTTAGTTTTGCTAATCTTAGTAATGCCAATCTGAATAGCGTATATTTAAGGGATGCAAAGTTATTAGAGACAAACTTGAGTAGTGCATCTTTGTTTAAAGCAAATTTAAGAAGTGCTGAGTTGATTTCTGTTAATTTTGAGAGAGCAGATTTACGAGAAGCTAATTTATTAAATGCTCGCTCTCGCAGTGCTAATTTTAAGCAAGCCAATTTAGAAGGAGCAGACTTACGAGGTGCAGATTTAACTGATGCTAATTTTAAAAAAACAAATTTAAAAGGAGCGACATATAGAAAGGCTAGGGCTTTAGAAAAAGAAAGAGAAGAGTATCCCGATACAGATTTTCCTCAAGGATTCGAGCCAGAGAAAGCAGGAATGATTCGAGTAGAAATCACTCCAGATTTGAGTAAAGTAGACCCGAGAAAAATAAATTTGAAGGAGAAATATTTATATCAAGAAAATTTAGATGGACTTGATTTGAATGGACTAGATTTTAGTAGAGCAAAACTAAGTGAAGTATCTCTAGTGGAGACAAATTTAAGTAATACTAATTTTAGTCATGCTGTACTGAATAAAGTATCTTTAGTAAGAGCAAATTTATCTGGAGCAAATTTATCTGGAGCAGATTTAGCAGGAGAAAACCTACAAAATGCCAATCTCAGTCATGCCAACTTACAAAGAGCTAACTTACAAAGAGCTAACTTACAAGGAGCGAATCTGGAACAAGCCGATCTAAGTGAATCTCAGCTTTATAATGCAGATTTAACAGGGGCAAATCTATTAGGTGCGACGCTCCCTGATTATACCAATAACTTTTTTAATCCTCCTAAGTTAGATAATGCAATTATGCCTGATGGTACAATTCATCAAGAAAGTCCTCAATAAAATGGGTCTTGCCAGCGAAATTAGCCTAGAAAGCAGATATTGATTTCTTTTTGCCTGATGGAACAACTTTCGATGCTGATGATTGGTACAAAGATGAACTAGTTAGAGTATTACCGACCGGTCTGGCTCTAGGATTAGGCTGGGATGTTCAACAATTTGGTTATGGTCAGCCTCATTTCAACTTAGTTAGAGTACAAGATACCATAGAAGGCTTTATTGATAATCCAGATTACGATCCTAATTGCGACGACAACTCTGAAGATAAAGATCCCCCTACAGAGCCACCACTAGACGAGACTTCAATTGGCGTTTTCATCTCCCGCGACCCCAACGATATCCTCGGTCCACAAGGATTTGGCGAACAACAGTGGATAAGTGCTAATTCTCCCCTCAACTACACCATCCGCTTTGAAAACGACCCCCAACTAGCTACTGCACCAGCACAACTCGTCAAAATTACCCAAAAACTAGACAGCGACTTAGATTTCCGCACCTTCAGAGTTGGCGACTTTGGTTTCGGCGATACCTTTATTGACGTACCCGACAACCGCGCTTTCTATCAAACTCGCCTAGATTTAGTCACCGAAAAAGGTATTTATGTAGATGTCTTTGCCGGAATTGATATCGCAAAAGGAGAAGCTTTCTGGGAATTTCGCTCTATCGACCCCACCACGGGAGAACAACCCAGCGATCCTTTACTCGGTTTCTTACCTCCCAACCTCACTAAACCAGAAGGGGATGGTTTTGTCAGCTATTCAATTCGTCCTCATCATGATATTGCCACAGGGGATGTTATTGATGCAGAGGCAACTATTATCTTTGATATCAACGAACCTATAGATACTCCTGCTATCTTTAACACCATCGATGCCGGTAAACCCACTAGCACGGTAGCAACTTTGCCAGAAGTCAGCGACAGTGCAGAATTTACCGTTCGTTGGTCTGGTAACGATGATGCTAATGGTTCGGCTATTGCTAACTATACTATCTACGTTGCCGAAAACGGTGGAGAATTTACTCCTTGGTTAGAAAATACGACTCTCACCCAAGCTACCTTTATAGATACTCCAGGTAGCAGTTATCAATTTTATGCGGTAGCCAGAGATAATGCCGGTAACGTTCAAGATCTTCCCACTTCTGCTCAAGCTGTAACTACAATAGCAGGCGGTAACAATCCTCCCGTATTAATCAATCCGATTGGGATTCAGGTAGTAGCCGAAGACAGTAGCTGGAGTTTGACCCTCTCTGAGGAGATTTTCCAAGATAACGATGAAGGAGAAATTCTAACTTATACCGCTATAAATGCTGATGGAAGTGAGTTACCTAATTGGTTGAGCTTTGAGGCAGAAACTCGAACCTTTAGTGGCA
>JADEWQ010000052.1 GCA_015207585.1 Pleurocapsales cyanobacterium LEGE 06147
TTGAAACTTTCTACACCAAAAACATCCTGCTTAACGAAGGTCTAAGAGCCTGGATGGCACCTCAAGACCAACCCCACGAGAAGTTTGAATTCCCTGAGGAGGTACTACCACGTGGTAACGCTCTCTAGAAAGAGGTAGATAAAAGGGTGAATCAGTCATCCTTAATTTTAAGTAAGCTTGATTCATCGCCCCTTCCAAAGGGGCTTATTAATTTGTAAAATCAAACAAAAATTTAATTTTCACTAAAATTTGTCACACTCTCAATAGGATAAATAGTTAGTTGTGCCAAAGCCAAAAGCCGGCATTATCTATAACGATATAAAACCTATAGCTTGTAAAGCTGCATCAGAGTTAAGAGAAAAGCTAATTGCGCTGAATTGGGAAGTTTGCATGGCAACGGGAATTAGCGGTATCTTGGAATACTCTACTCCTGGCAGTCCTGTTTGTTATACTCCCATAGAACAAATGATACCGTCTAATTTCGATCGCGATGTAGTTTTTACCATTGTTTTGGGCGGAGATGGAACGGTATTATCAGCCTTTCGGCAGCTTGCCCCTTGTGGTATTCCCTTACTAGCAGTGAATACCGGTCACATGGGATTTCTGACGGAAACCTATATTAATCATCTACCGCAAGCTTTAGAACAACTGCTAGCAAAAGATTATGAAATAGAAGATCGCTCGATGTTAGTAGTGAAAGTCTTTCGTAATGAGGCTCTGCTGTGGGAGGCTTTGTGTCTTAATGAAATGGTGCTGCATCGAGAACCCCTGACCAGTATGTGCCATTTTGAAATTCAAATTGGTAGGCACGCTCCAGTAGATATTGCGGCTGATGGCATTATTATTTCTACGCCGACAGGTTCTACTGCTTACTCTCTCAGTGCCGGTGGACCGGTGGTAACTCCAGAAGTACCAGTATTACAATTAGCTCCTATTTGTCCTCATTCATTGGCATCCCGTGCTTTAGTTTTTTCCGATCGAGAATCGGTAAATATTTTTCCTGCTAATCCCAACCGGCTAGTGATGGTAGTTGATGGCAATGGAGGCTGTCATATTTTACCGGACGATCGCATTCATATTGAAAAATCAGTGTATTCGGCTCGTTTCATTCGCTTGCAGCCCCCAGAATTTTTTCGCATTTTACGAGAAAAGTTGGGCTGGGGATTACCTCATATCGCTAAGCCAACCTCTGTGGAACTTCCCTGAGCCTTCTCTAGTCTGGAAAGAAAGATATTTTAATTCTCTCTATGAGCTACCCTAGAAGCGATAGGGAAAATTTATCTTGCCCTATTTCCCGGGAAAAGAGCTGGTGCTTGGGGAGGCATTACCGCTCCTATGGGTCATAAATTCGTTAAGAATAACGATAACCATAGAAACCCACGTATTCCTAAATTCTGTCTTCCCGCCTTAACCGAGGTATATCGCTTTTTATCGCTAAATGCTGTAATTTTATGATTACCAGTAAGACGATCGCGGCTGTAAATTCTTATATTTTGTTGCTTACAGAAGAACTGTTTGCTCAGAAAGCTAGTTTAGATTTGCAAACAGCAGGCTATTCTTCGGTGGTCGAAAAAGATGTTAATAATAGCCTCAAGCATATAAATGAACTACAGCCAGCAATGGTAGTGATAGATAAAACTTGGGCAAAAGAAGCAGGTTTAAGCCTTTGTCGCCAGCTAAGAAGTTTAGGTAATCGACTGCCAATTCTTTTGTTAGTGGAAGCAGAAACTGTTGACGAACGGTTAGCTTGCTTGGAAGCAGGTGCTGATGATTATTTTCTCAAACCTTATAAGCGAGAAGAATTTTTACAATTAATTCGTCTTTATTTGCAACCGGCAGTTAGCCTCAAAGAACAAATACGTTTCGGAGAATTAATTTTAGACTTGACGACTCGTCAATTAACTAGAAACGGTCGCGCGATCGATCTGACAATGAAGGAATTTGAATTACTGAAGTATTTGATGTCTAACCCACAAAAAGTACTTACCCGAGAAGAAATTATCGAAAATGTATGGGGCTACGATTATCGAGGAGAGTCTAATGTCATTGAAGTTTATATTCGTTATTTACGGCTCAAGATTGAAAATGAAGGACAAAAGCGTCTGATTCAGACTGTTAGAGGTGTAGGTTACGTTTTGAGAGAACCCTAAATAAATTCAAAATTAATTATTTAAAAGGCAAACATGAATTAATGAACCAAAAAATTAGTTTAGTAATCTTATTAGCAATTGCACTATTAGGTTGCTCCTCTAATTCCTTAGTTCAAACTAGTCTGGAAGAGCAAGCCAATGCCACTGAAAATCAACAGGAAAACAAGGCTCAAGTACTACCAATCGCTGCTCGAGCTTTCATTAAAGGAGAGGTAATAGAGTTAGAAGTAGCTCAAACCCGAGAACAACAAGCTTTAGGCTTAATGTTTCGAGAAGATCTACCTGCTAATCGCGGCATGTTATTCTCTTTTGAACCAGCTACAGTCACTCGCTTTTGGATGAAAAACGTATCTATACCCCTAGATATGATTTTTCTGCGGCAAGGAAAAGTAAAGGCGATCGCTGCTGCCGTTCCTCCTTGCCAAAGTGACAATTGTCCTGTCTATGGACCAGAAACTTTAATAGATCGGGTTATCGAACTGCGAGGAGGTAGAGCGAAAGAACTGGGTTTGGTGGTGGGCGATCGCATTGAAGTAGAGTTTTTCAATTCTGACAATGAATAATCATGCCAATCGAAGATAATTTCTACAATTGGTTGAAAGTTGTATTAAAATATTCATCCTACAGATAGAGTTCAATTTATCTCAGTAAAGATTATCTTTTTTGTAAAGATTGGCTTGCTCGTACTGAAAATCTCTGAATGGTATGCGCCTAGATTGTGTCAGTAATACAAGCAATCTGGCTCTCAGAGTATCAGCATTTATAACTATTTGATTGCTTATGCCTAACATTGTGACGGGCGACACAGGCAAATAGTTATCTAGCTTAAAAAATAGTGAGAACTATTAAGAAAAAATCGAGCTGACCTTTGTCTATCTATTCAAACAATCTAAAACTTTACAACAAGGAGGTGATTGGGGTGACACCTGCCCTATATACTAAATTTATTCAATTTTTACAGGAAGAACTAGCTCTATCTACAGATTCGATTGAAGTAGTTCAACGTAGTGTAGAGCAAAATCCTGGTCCTTTACCTATGATTCTCTGGCAATACGGTTTAGTTACGCTCGAGGAGTTAGAGCGTATCTATGACTGGCTAGAAGCAGTATAATAAGAAATGGGAAATTTTTTTTAGCAATTCGGCTAACTTCTTAGCTAAATTTTTTGTGATATTTTTGCTTGCCTAGTAGAGCATGGATACTTTTTGGTTATAAACTCAAACATCCAGCTTGATGGTCTTACCCTTAGCGAGACACTTGGCGGTGCAGTAGCACTCGCGCTTTCTTCAACACCCTAGGCTTCGCAGCGCCGCTTTACTAAAAGTTCGTACGCGAGGTGCAGCAGCACCCGCAAAGCGGGATCGCCAACAAGCATTTACTTATAGCTGCCATGAAGCGTATTGCTCTTATTTGGGAAATTCCTTTGGCTTTGTTATCTTTTGTATTCTACAAAGTCATGAAGTTGATTATCGGTAATCTTTATATTCTTTATTTGGCGATCGCTCGAGAAAAAGCTTCACAATGGCGAGTTTTATCTCAAGAAACACTTAAATCTCCTCTCAGTTTACCCGTGTTGATGACTAAAGGACCTCGTTGGAATACTCATGCTATTATCGGTACGCTCGGTCCTTTTCAAGTAAAAAAATCGATTTTTCTAGACATCGAATCAGCTAATAATTCTGCTAGTTCTTGGATTGCTGTAGTTTATAGTTTTCCAGATTACCAAACTATCACTAGCCTAGAATCAGAAAAAGTTAATCTTGAAAATAAATGGCATTTTTTGGAAGTCGAACCCGGTAAATATACTTTGGGATTGAGATATTATAACTGGTGCGAGCGCGTAAACTTACCTGCAATTAAAGTAGACGATCGGGAATTGGTTGCCCCTATCAATGTGCCAACTAATGTTAATAATTTTTATGCTAGTTTGATTCAAAAGAAAAATTGGTTTTATTTAAGCTTACACTATTATATTTTTATTCTTCTTAAATTAAGAAAGTGGTTGCCCGAATCATTCGTAAGAAAAGAATATTTACCTGTAGGCGCACCGAATACTTGTTTTTTTTATGATTATTTAGAACGGGGTCAATCTTTAGAAGTCGATCTTAGCTTACCAGTCTTAAATAGTTATGATATTTACTTCACTTTATACGACCGTTCTAGTTTACCTTTAACCTGGTGTCAACTAAAACAAGAAATATCTACTTTTGAACCAACAAAAAGTAATGGTTATTACTTATTTAGAATCCGAGCAAAAAAATTAACTCATAACCAAGAATTAATTAAATTCCAAAGAGTCGAGCGAGAGCAGTCACTCCAAAAAATAACAATAAGTTAGTTGATTTTTGGATAAATTTTTTATTTACTCTTTATTTGTCCCGATTTTAAACTATTAGTTATTACCTAACTTTATCCTAAATCTCTTTATCAGTGAACGAAAAATAATATTATTCTGAGCGAACTAAAGAATCATCTTTTCTAACTTTTGCTAACATTAAATTTGACGAAGTGCAAGCAGGCTCCGTCGTCTTACGGCGGAGTATCTTGCACTCGTTGCTTTTAAACTGATAGCCAATATTAAAATTAAGCGGTTTAATACTATCATCAGTTAGATAAATTTGTTGCAGCTCGGGTTGATAGCGATTACTAAATAGAGAAATGGGACGAGTATAGTTACCATAAAAGGTCAAGTCCCACTGAGAAGAATCAAAGGATTTAAGAGGCATGCCAGAATCATCTTGTAAAAGATAGTTGCTTTGGGAAAGAAGCAAATCCTTAATTTTTGAAAAACGCTCGGAGTACATTAAATAAGAGGCAGCTTTGAGATAAGTGACGAGATTTTCTAATTGACTAATAAAATTAATTAATTCTGGGTGTTGTTGTAATCCATCATTTGATAAATCTGCAGAGAAGTAATACAGAGTACGGGGTTCTATTTCTCTTTCGGAGACAAAAGCAATTTTTACTCCAGGAATCATCCCTTCTCGAAACGTTTGAATATTTGCCTGTTTATCTAAGCCGACATACTGTACGTCAAGAATACGATTATTAGTACGTGCCATAAAAACGTACAAAATTGGTAGTACTCCTTGCTCTTGTAAATCTACCTTCATATGGTTGATGGGAAAAGAGCTTAATGGCAGCAGGCTATAAAGAGAGTCTCTAATTTTTTGCAAGCGATCGCTCAATTGGGGTTTGGACAAAGTAGCCAAATCGGGAACGGAACCGACTGGTTCTAAACCTACTAAAATATATTCTTTTCCTTGGGGAAATAAAGAGTACGCATAGAGAAAATCAGCTCCACCAAATGGATAGAAAACAGAAGGGAAAGCGGTATTAATCCGATCTAATTCTTCTGCCGACCATTGTCTGACTCTCGACAATTGCTGCATTTCTAGTTTAGACCAAGCATTAGCAAAAAAACGCTGATGCTCCAACCAATTAATCGTATTTTGTCGTTCGGCAAAATTACTCTCGTGCTCTATTTTCATTCCTGCCAGGAACCTTGCTGTATCCGTTAAACGGTCAGATTTGACCATGTCAAATTCTGCCAAGGGATCTCTTGGCATTTCTGGAGTAGGTTCAATTTCAATAGATTTGAAGGAATGGGAGTCGGCGATCGCTTTTTGGTTGGCTAATTTATCCCTGAAAGTACAAGACTGAAGCAGTACTAGTATACTAACACTAGTACTTAAAGCCAATATAAATTTATGGTTTTTCATAAAAAATAAGACGGGTATTAGCAGACCATTACCCGTATTTAGTGTGACGACAATCAGTTGTAGCTCAAGAAATTGCAAGACGGCAACCCATAAGCAGGGAACAGTCACCAGTCACCAGATTTTAGGTTTTAAATTTTGGATTTTTGCGATCGCCCTTTCCTTGCCAAAATTATTTTATATTTCTTTAATTAATCTTTATCTGTTCTGGTCAAAAGATTATTTTGCTTGCTGTTTCTGCATTATTATAAAATTTCCCAACTGTATCCCCTGGCAAGTGCTATGGCAATTGAAAAACTAATTCCGTTAATCTTTTTGGTTTTTGTCCCGATCGCGATTGCTGCCGATCGCTTGGATTGGGACGATACGGCGGTGTTTGTCACGTCAGCGATCGCCATTATTCCCCTGTCGATTTGGCTGAGTACCGCAACGGAAAAAGTCGCTGTAGTTACAGGACCATCGGTGGGAGGCTTAGTAAATGCAGTGTTTGGTAATGCCACCCAACTAATCGTAGCGTTGATGGCATTGCGTAAGGGATTAGTGGATATTGTCCAAGCCAGTATTACGGGAAGTATTATTAGTGCTTTGCTGCTGCTACTGGGATTGGCGATGTTTACAGGCGGCTTGCGTTACAAAGAACAGACATTTAAACCGATAGTTGCTAAAGTGAATGGCTCGTCTATGACTCTAGCAGCCATCTCCCTAGCACTGCCAACGACGGTGATTGCTACGTCAAACATCATCGATATAGTGGCGATTCGTAATATTTCAATTATCGTTTCCATCATTTTGATCGCCGTCTATGTACTAACGCTAATTTTTTCATTAGGAACTCACAGCTATCTCTATGAAGTGGGATTGTATGATGAAGAAGACTCGACAGATAAAGCCGAGCAACCATCCCGAAAGCTGTGGTTTTGGATTGCGGTGTTGTTAGCATCAACCATTGCCATTGCCTTTATTTCCGATTTGTTTGTGGGGGTCATCGAACCAGAAACCGAACAATTGGGTTTAACACCCTTATTTACAGGAGTAATTTTGCTGCCTTTGTTGAGCGATATCCCAGGATACGCGCTCGTCATTCGCCTCGCTTTAAAAGATAAAATGGACCTTACTGTTGCCACTGTAACGGGCGATAGTTTGCTGATAGCATTATTTGTTGCACCAGTGCTAGTGCTGGTGGGTTTGGCACTCGGACAACCTATCGATCTCAACTTTAATACCTTTGAAGTCATCGCCATTGTCATCAGCGTCATTGTGGCTAACTTGATCAGTTTTAGCGGGCGATCGAACTGGTTAGATGGTACGTTGCTAATTGCAACCTATTTAGTATTGGGAGTTGCCTTTTATTACCATCCAGCATAGAAAGGGTCAAAGTTTTATGTCTTACTATATTCAAATTAACTAAACCATTGTTCTCCACCAGGTAACTTTGTCAATTGCTTATCAATTTCATCAGGTAATTTTTTTACTGGATATTCATAAATTAAATTAATCAATTTTTGACTAATATCAATTAACTTATCTCGTTCGATTTGCGCTGATATCTGTGCTGGTTTTAAAGTACCTTCCAATACTTCTACGCTAACGGGACGAATAGCTATTTCAATTGCTTCTTCTATGTAAGGCAACCATTCATCTTGTTAATATATAGCAATTTTCATACTCATGAGGTACAGTAACAGCAATGAGTAAACCAGTTACGAATATCATCTTTTGTTACTTTTAACATTGCAGCGGTTATGGCATTGATTAAATCCTTGTAAATTCTAGCTTTCACTTTTTTTAAGATTGCTTTAACTTTTGACCAAAAATTTTCGATTGGGGAAAACTCTGGAGAATAGGGAGATAAATAAATGAGTTTGGCTCCGGCTTTTTCGATTAGTTCTCTAACCATTTCTCCTTGGTTAATTTTGGCATTATCCATAACAACAGTTGCATTTTTCCACAGTTTTGGAACCAACTCTTGAGCAATAAATGCTTCAAATGTTACCCCATCAACTGCTCCATAAATATTGCTAGATGCCAGGACTTCTTCTAAAGATAAAGCACTTAATAACGCCACATTTTTTCCTCTCTTTTGGGGTTTTGTTCCTCTGGCTCTTTGACCAATTATTGCTCTAGCATACATCCTAATCAGGGCGAGATTAACCCCAGATTCATCAATAAAAATTAGGTCTTTAGCTGGAATACATCGTATCTTTGACCAAAACTCAACTCGCTTTTTCTGAACTCTTTCACTTTCTTTTTCTGTGGCATGAAGAGTTTTTTTTTACACTATAGTTCAACCGTTGAGTTATTCGTCCCATCGTCGCTCTACTTACTCTAATGCCTAGATTTTCTTCGAGTAAATCCCATAACTCTTCAAGAGTTGCATCATTATTACTTTCAATAATTTCTATTAAAGTCATTAATTGTTCTTCCTGGAGTTTAGATGGAGGACTACCTCCTTGAGTTTGTGGACTTATATCTCCTGTTGTTTGATATTGTTTTAGTAATTTTTGAATAAAACTTTTAGCAACTCGAAAACGTTGAGCAAGTTTTCTGAGGGAAATATTTTCATTTTCATAGACTTCGAGAATTTTTTGCCGAAATTGGATTGAGTATGGCTTCATCTCAAATTTTTATAGTTTGTAGCTTTCGCCTCAACTGTACCTCATAGCTGTGAGAAACGCTATAGTAAGATTTTTTATTGTCTTTAAGATTAAGTTTTTTGATTTGAATAATTGAATCAGAAATGGAAGCTGCCCAAGAATTTGTCAGACGTTTTTCTACTTGATTTTTAATTAAGTGAATGAGCAATCGCATCAAATAAGATTCAATATTACGTAAAATTGCCTGTTTGCTCATTCCTTTTAGTTCATCAACAATATCTAGAGCATCTTGATAGCGTCCTTCGACTATACTTTGTTTGAGATCGATTAATTCTTGAACCATTATTCTATACTAATGGATTAAAATTATTGAGCCAGTCACTTACGAGCGTCGCAACACTTTTCTCTTGTTCTCTTTCCAAGAGAACGCGATCGGTAGCACTCGCTTTGCGAGACCGCCTTTTTAAATCCGTAATATCTCTCCAAAGGTTTGAGGAATGTTAAAAGCCCGCGCCAAATTAACTACACTATTGAAGGAGATGAAGACAAGTTGATATCGGTTTCTCTATGTCCGTAAAATAAAAATCCCATCATTTTATAGCCGTAGAAGTATTAATGGTGATAAAATCCTTAACCATAGTAGTCTGTCAAGTTTTAAATTGATGTATGAAGACTGATAGGAGAATGAATTTAAGCTAAATTACTGTATCTCCTTGTCAAACTACATTCATCATTTTTTTGGGTTGACAGAGTAATAGCTAGGGGTGCCTAATATTTTGGGCTGAGATATACCCTTAGAACCTGAGACTGGATAATACCAGCGGAGGGAAGCTGTTTATTGAGGAAAAAAAAATATGAGATCACAATGGGTCGCCAAGCGATGTGGACAGGGTAATGTTAGTCAGATGCATTATGCCCGTCAGGGAATTATCACCGAAGAAATGCACTACGTCGCCAAGCGAGAGAATCTCCCGGTCGAATTAATTCGGGATGAAGTCGCACGGGGACGGATGATTATCCCTGCCAATATCAATCATCCTAACTTAGAGCCGATGGGTATCGGCATTGCCTCGAAATGTAAAGTAAATGCCAATATTGGTGCGTCTCCTAACTCTTCTAATATTGAAGAAGAACTAGACAAACTAAGGCTGGCGGTTAAATATGGTGCAGATACCGTCATGGATTTATCAACTGGGGGGGGAAATCTAGACGAAATTCGCACGGCGATTATTAATGCCTCTTCGGTGCCTATTGGTACCGTACCTATCTATCAAGCTTTAGAGAGCGTTCGTGGCAGAGTTGAAAATCTCACTCCCGACGATTTTCTACACATCATCGAAAAACACGCCCAACAAGGGGTAGATTATATGACTATCCATGCGGGCATTTTGATCGAGTATCTGCCCCTTGTAAGAAATCGCATTACGGGAATTGTTTCTCGCGGTGGCGGTATCATCGCTAAGTGGATGCTGCATCACCACAAACAAAATCCTCTCTATACTCACTTTGATGACATTATTGAAATTTTCAAAAAATATGATGTCTCGTTTAGCTTAGGAGATTCGTTGCGTCCTGGTTGTACTCACGATGCTTCTGATGAGGCACAGTTAGCCGAATTAAAAACCCTCGGACAACTGACTCGTCATGCGTGGGAACACGACGTACAGGTCATGGTTGAAGGACCCGGTCACGTACCGATGGATCAAATTGAATTTAATGTCAAAAAACAAATGGAAGAGTGTAGTGAAGCACCTTTCTATGTTTTAGGTCCTTTGGTAACTGATATTGCCCCAGGCTACGACCATATTACCTCGGCGATTGGGGCGGCGATCGCCGGTTGGCACGGTACCGCAATGTTGTGCTACGTCACCCCTAAAGAACATTTGGGATTGCCCAATGCCGAAGATGTCCGCAACGGTTTGATTGCTTACAAAATTGCGGCTCATGCTGCCGATATCGCTCGTCATCGTTTTGGTGCCAGGAACAGAGATGATGAACTGTCGCGCGCGCGTTATAATTTTGACTGGGAGCGTCAGTTCGATCTATCTCTCGATCCCGAAAGAGCTAGAGAATATCACGACGAAACTTTACCAGCAGATATCTATAAAACGGCGGAATTCTGTTCCATGTGCGGTCCTAAATTCTGTCCGATGCAAACTAAAATTGAAGGAGAGCAGTTGACAGAATTAGAGCAATTCTTAGCAAAAGAGAAAGATGCATTAAGTCAAGTTTAGGAATAACCAAGGTGGGCGATGCCCACCTTTTTTATCGCTAAAGCGATAAAAACTGATAGAGTTTTTATATAAAGCTTATATTTAGATAGCAATAATAGTAATATAATATGCTAAATCTTTTCTAAAAATTGAAGCCAAACTGACTCCCAATAGAGGCTAAAAAGTCTTATTTCATCTACTAGGTAAAGTCAAAGCCCAACAGTTGCTCAACAATGACATAAATGTGGGTAATCTTCGAAAGCATTCTCTGGACGAGTTTGGGAGTACTCCCCGTTCGTCTGCAATTGATACCTCGAAACTTACCGAGACTACTAGGTCGCAGTCTTTATTGGATAGGTGTACCTCTGCAAATTCTCGTCTTAGCTCGTCGGTCAAATTTTAGCCAAACGGTTTGGTTCCCACCTCTGACTACCCTAATAGTATTATTATCAGGTTTGGGATTAGCTTTGCTCATTCTCGGAGCATTGAAGCAGCTAACCTCTGTTTGGTTAACTAAAGAGCAGATAATTTCATCTTGTTTATCATTAAATTCTAAAACCTTGGAGCGAGTAGCACCTCAACAGCGTTCGGGTAAGGGGAGTTTTATTTTAGCTTCAATGTTGGGGAATACAGGTTTTATTGGTATAGCGATCGCTCCTACTTTAGTTAGTCAACCTTATTGGAGTTGGATTGCCCTCTATGGGGTTACTCATAATCTGTTCGGTAGCTATGGTATAGGAGTAGTTCTGGCTAGTTCTTTCGGTCGTTCCCCTGAAGGCGATCGCCTAGTATTGCCATACAAAAATCGCTGGTGGATTCATTTGCGAGATTTACTTAGCGTTCCTTCGCTGTGGGCATTTTTGCTAGGGTGGTGGAGTCGAGACGTACGTTTTGCGCCAGCGATCGAGTCAGCTATTCAAATTAGTGTCCAATTCGTAGTTCCCGGTGCATTTCTTTTGATTGGCATGCAGTTAGGCAAACTTCAAGGAATTCAGGGTTTGCAGATTGCCGTAATCCCTTCCCTACTCAAGATGCTAATCCTGCCTGGATTAGTCGGTTTAAGTTTAACCCTAATAGGGATAGTAGGAGACGGGCGTTTAGCTTTAGTGTTAATGTCCGGTATGCCTACAGCCTTTGCCAGTGTGATTTTGGCTGAGGAATATAATCTCGACCGACAAATAGCAGCTAGTAGTATTCTTTTAAGTACGGTAACTTTACCTTTAATAATTCCTCTTTGGTTAGCTCTTTTTTCCTGAACTAATATTTAAAGAAGTTGTTAAGAATAATTTTAATTTTAGGAAAGCCGTTAATGATTAAGATATTTTTGGGGACGGGGTTGATTTGCCTGGGAACTCTGATGTTAATACGGTAGTTAGTTAAGTGTGTCAATTTTAGATCGCTTTTATTTATCGGACACCGTATTTTCTAGCCGATGTAACTGCGGTAATCTATAACCGATCGCGCCAATGGCAAACATAGCGATCGCACACACAACATACAATAATGCCATCCCCGCCCCCGCAGTGTTACCAAAAATAGGTGCAAACAGAAAACTTAAAACAGTCGGTGACTGCATCGCTGGTTCGAGAAAGCGATCGCTCAACGGTCCCGCTATTAAAGTAGCGATCGCGCTTATCAAGTCTAAAACTAAGGAATTTGCTGCAAATACTCGTCCCTGAAGTTCTGAAGGAGTAGCTTCCATCCATAGTGCAGTTTCCGAACTACCTAATAAGGGAAAGTTAAGGGAAGAACAAAATTGAGCGGGTAGCCATACAGTTAGATTTTGACCCAAACCAAAGATTGTTTTAGCTACACCTGCTCCCATAAACCCAGCCAGCATTACCTTAACACGGCGTTTTGTTCCACCCCAGGCACTTAATACTACTGCCCCCGTAACACCGCCAATCCCTGCTGCGGAGAAAATTGCCCCTAAAACTTGAGAATTATTATCCGAGCGAGCCAGTATCATTGGGTCGCCGATAGCTTCAGTAAAATCGTGGACAAACCAAAATAAAGCTGTAAGCAACAACAAAGTACGCAAACCATCCCGTTGCCAAATATATCGAATCCCAAAAGTCACTTTACCCCACAAAACACTTAACTTTCCTCTGCTTCCTCTGCTCCCCTGCGCCCTCTGCTCCCTATCGGGTTGAGGAATCCGTATCCAAATCAAAGTAGCGATTGCCACGAAAAAAGTTGCTAAATCGATAGGTAAAATTCCACTCAAGCCAATAATCGGATAAAGCACACCAGCTATAGCAGGAGCAATGATATTTGAGCCATAATGTACGACAGAATTCATACTGTTAGCACGGGTGTAGTTTTGAGGAGATACCAGGAGAGTAATCGATGTCGAATAAGCTAATTGTTGAATCTGACCAAAACCACCATTAATCGATGCAGCCAAATATAAATGCCAAATAGCCAGATTTCCTGACAGATGAAGAATTAAAATTCCTAGAGTTGAAATAGCAGCGATCGCATCGCCTAATATCATTAAATGTTTGCGGTTGGCGCGATCGACAATCATGCCCGCAAACAGAGAAATAAAAATGCGAGGTAGCAAAGAAAAGAAACCAACCAAAGCTAAAGCTGTTGCCGAACCCGTTAGTTCCCATGCCCAGAGAGTTAGGGCAAAATGGCTCATGTAGCTACCGATAGTAGAAACTAATTGACCAAACCAAATAAGGATGAATTTACGCATTTTTTTTGAAGCAGAGAGGGCAGAGGGCTGCCTCCTCTGCTTCCTCCGCTCCCCCTGCTTTTTTCACGCTGTCGAGCAATAAATCTGGTAAAGCTTCTAAAATAAGCTGGTCAGTCACAGGCCCGCGTGTCACACCGCTCCAAAGATAATAATCAACAAAAAAAACTCGACCTTGGTGAAAAACTGGCATGGAGTTGAGTAGAGGATTTTGCGCCCATTTTTCCTGCATTGCAGCTTCAGGCATTGTATCTTCAGGATTTAAAGCAAGATCGTCGCTCCAGGTCATGACTATAATCAGATCGGTTTCAATTTTCGGTACTATTTCCCAGGAAATTGTAGCCCTACTATCTGCAAAACCTGGCGGTCTGACGATTTTAAAGCCAATTTCTCGTAACAATCTGCCCACGGTACTTTCAGGTTGTGATTCTAGATCGGTCGCCCTTAAATTAGAAGCAATCACAAGTACACGGGGGTAGGCTTGCAACACAGGTTGTAGGGCAGTTCTAGCTTGGGCGATTTGCCGATCATGTGCTGTCAGCAGGTCTTGTACCCGTTCTTCTCGCCCCAAAGCCCGGGCAATTCCTTCGATATTTTGCTGCCAAGACTGAATTTCATCGGGATTTTGAGCATCACTAAATAGTAAGGTAGGTGCAATTTGAGTCAGTAGAGGATATTCATCCTCATGCGCTACATCTTCTCCCAAGATTAAATCTGGTTGGAGTTGGGTAAGACGTTCGAGAGAAGGAGATCTAACACTGCCTAATGCCATCGGCTTTGTCGTTACCCATTTACCGAGATAGGGAATTTGTGATGCTGGATTGTCGTAGGTTTGAAGTTTGGAATTAACTGATTGAGCAAAGCCAGCAGGTTGAACCCCCAGAGCCAGGATAATGTCTAGAATATGGGGACTGAGGGCTGCAACTTTCTGGGGTTGACCACATACTTCTGTTTCTCCCATCTCATGGCTCACCAGACGGCAGGATTCAGAATTAGTAGATGTAGCGAGATCGCTCTTTAAAGAATTAGGAGGGCGATCGCAAGCCACAATTAAGGTTACGATACAGATTCCTGTTATTAGTAAACGACGTAGTTTAGACATAAGCGGAGGTTTGAAGAGCAGAGGTACAGGAGAGACTTAGAGCTTTTATTAAAATTCCACTGACACTGTACCCACAACCGTAAACGGCGCACCAGGCTGGAGTAAATCAGTATCCTGGGTTGATTCTAAATACTTTTTATTAAATAAATTCTGGAAATTTAATTGCGCTCGCCAATTATCGCGTCTGTAGAAAAGACTGGCATCGACACGCACGTATGAGGGTATGACAAAATCATTAGGAATTTCTGCTTCTACATCCCCTACATAAAATAAACCCGCGCCAAAACCCAAACCTTGTAAACTACCCTGTTGAATCTCATAAGTCGTCCACAAACTAGCACCGCTACCAGGGGCATTAATTAAGGTATCACCTTCAGGATTAAATTCATCGCCCTCAGAGATAAATGCGTCGTTAAAAAATAAAGAGGCAATAATATTCCAACCACTTACAGGTTCTCCCGCCACATCTAATTCAATTCCGCGACTTTTAACTTCCCCAATGGGAATGGAAAAATCGGGATTGTCAGGATCGGTTCGGGTAATATTTGTTTTAGTAATATCGTAAGCAGCTAGAGTAGCAGAAAAATCACCAAATTCTCCTTTAACCCCCACCTCATACTGCGTACCCCGTTCTGGTTCAATTACTTCGCCATCGATAGTCGTAACGCTATTGGGAATAAAAGAACGACTGAAACTGCCATAGAGAGAAATTGGTTCGATGGGTTGATAAACTAAGCCCACACGAGGGGAAAAGGCTTCACTGTCAAAGTTACTCTCACCAGAATCAGGTTCGCCTTCAAATACAGAGGTAAATTCACTTTCATTTCTGGCAAAGTCATATCGACCACCGACTAACAGTTTGAGATTAGGTAATAACGTAACTTGGTCTTGCAAGTAAAAACCCAAGGTACTTTGTAAATCATCGGAATCGAAAGTTGAATTAAACTCATCAGGGCTGGGGATTGGGTCATACTCTGGGTCAAATACATTAATCGCTAACGGTTCTGCATTTTCGCCTACGACACGAATACTAGGGTTTTCGGAACTACTCCGTGCTAGCTCGAAACCTGCCAATAGCCGATGTTCTACTGAACCAGTGTTAAACTCACTAATTAGATCTGTTTGCCAGGAAAGATTATCGCTAAAAATTTGAGTATCAGAGTAAATTCTACTAATCTCGTTGCTTTCCGGATCGACATCAAAGAGTCGAAAACCAGGTAAGTCATCATCAATAATCTCAGCAGCAAAGCCACTACGCAGCTTAATATTTTCGCTAAAGCGATGGTCTAAGGTTAAATAAAACCTATGGGCAGTTGTATCGTAGAAATCATCTGGCCCGCCCAAAAATCGCTCTCTGGGCAGTTCAAACACAACCGGATCGAGGGGCAAACCAGTGTCGAAAGTTCGATTATCTTGCAAATACTCATATTCAAAGGTCAAGTTAGTGTTATCGCTAAAGTCATAGCTAATCACGGGAGTAATAGTGAAAAATTCTGAATCGACAAAATCTCGGAAGCTATCGCTGTTTTGATAGGAAGCGGTCAAACGATACGTTAACTTTCTATCTTCAGTTAAAGGCCCTGTAAAATCGATGGCAGGTTCAATCAAGCCAAAACTTCCCGCCCTAAGTTGCAAATTATAGAATGGCTCATCCAAAGGCTTTTTAGTAACAAAGTTAACTACCCCTCCTGGTTCTACCTGACCGTACAATACCGAAGCCGGACCTTTAAGTACTTCAATACGTTCCACTGAGTTAGTAGCGGTGCTGGTTGTAATACCAAACACATCTCCCGATCTAAATCCATTTCTCAGAATTCTAGAGTTATCAAATCCGCGAATAGTAAAGCGAAAGTTAGAACCAGCAATATCTCGTTGAGGCGTTACCCCCGATACGTTACGCAAAGCATCACCAATCCGAGTTATACCTTGGTCTTCAATGACCTCTTGGGGTACGACTTGAATCGACTGAGGAATATCTCGTATCGGTGTATCAGTTCGTGTTGCCGTACTCGCATCGGGAACGAAATAACTTTCTTCTTCCCCCTCACCAGTAGCGATGACTTCAATTTCTTCATCGGCTTCGGTTTGGGCTGTTGTTTGTGGCGTTACGCTTAAAACTAAATCTTCCCGTGAAGGAACTACTTCGGCAGAGGGTGCTTGTTTTTCTCCCGTAATTGTTACTCTAATGCTACTGTCATCTACTTGAGTTACGCTAATTTTTGTAATTCCTGGTGCGGGATTGAGTCTGGTTACGCCATTTCTAATCGAAAACGCCAAAGTCGCATCGAGGATATCGATTACCAGATCGTTACCTTGAGGCAAGATCAACGGCACTAATCTTTCACTTCCCGCTACCGTCTTAAGAATTAACTCCAACCCATCAGGCGTTTGGTTAACTTCCACTCCCATAACGCGAGTAACGCCTTGAGCAACTAGATCGGTAGCATTACCAAGCTGCAAGAGCATTTCTCCTCCTGCTTCCTCAGCTTCCCCTGCTCCTTTGCTCCTTTGCTCCTCCGCTCCAACAGGACAAACCCAAATCAAACCTGAAACACCTGCAAATAATAATACCGATAATAATTTCATCAAAACTCCTCAATTTCGACGATTAACCGCCTTATTTAAAATTATTCTTAATAACTAATGAGGAGTAGTGTATAGAAGTCGATTTCAGTCTGTCTACCAAAAAACGCTATCTTGTATCCCTAAACGCTATCGTAACAATTGTTAATTTGGGTTTAGAGTGACTTTTTACCTGCTATACATTGACTGGGAGTGATGCCAAAGTGACGTTTGAAAGCAGCACTAAAATGACTTAGATTTGAATAACCTACCGAATTAGCAACCTCACCAATAGAAAGTTTTCTTTCTCTCAACAATAGTTCTGCTTGCTCCATCCGCAACGAAGTTAGATAGCCAATAACCGTCGTATCAAATAGTTTTCGGAAGCCACCACGTAAAGTACTTTCACCAAGTCCAACTTGTTGAGCTAATTCTAAGATTGAAGGAGGATTTTCTAAACGAGTTGCTAAGATATCTTTAGCCTGATAAATGCGATTGATAGTTTGAGGTTTTAAAGAAGATTTAACGGGACTTAATTCTGATTCTGATAGTTGAGCTAGTTGCAGGGCAAATAATTCCCACATCTTACCCTCTAGATACATTCGAGCGATCGCCCCTTGATAGGGATGATGCCATATCTGTTGAATGATAGTTTGCATTTGGGAGGTTATGCCCCCTACTACAAAATGAAATCGTTGAGGATTTTCGTCTTCAATTAATGCTTGCAACTGTCTGGGAACGGTATTTAATTCAGTAACGAATCTTTTAATAGTGTCTAAATCTATTTCAATTCTCAACATCCGCCAACAAATGCCCGCCCAATGTTGTTCGATCTCTTCAATGTCGGGTAGATAAAATAAATAGTTCTGTCCTTTCGTTTCGGTGTATTCTGGCTCAATACCATCGATACCAGGAGAAATGACGCTATGATAGCCACTCAAATAAAATTTAGCGGTAAGAAAAGCGCAATCGTAGTGTTCGGTTAGCTGATTGCGATCGAGGAATATCTGTTTGTCAAGAACCTCTAATTTAATACCCGATGATAAATTTGCATAATAATTCCGCCCCTCACTCCACTGGCTTTTGGCTGCTACAACTAGATCGAATCCACGAAGATTAGATTCTATCTGCTCGTAGGACAAACTTTCTCTGTATAGGCGATCGTATTCGGCGTCGATATAAACTTTCATATAACAAACTAAGTTACAGCTTAATCATAAATATTCTCATTAAACAGGTAAAATATAAAGGCGGAGGAGACTGGGGGACTGGGAGAGAGAATGAAATAGCGTTTAAGGTTGCTATAGAAATTTTTGAATTGTCTAAAATTAATGGCTATCTTCTAGAGAGCTTATGGCAGTAAAATCATATCCCGTACCAGAATTTTTACCGGGCAGAATCTTGACTAACGTTGCTCTTCCCTTGCGATCGCCAGAAGGGAGAAAAGTAACTGTTTCTGCTGCCCCTTCGACAGAAAATCCGGCATTATTTAGTGAATTCCTTAGTTCTTGACGACTAGCTTTTGTTCTTAAGCCTTGAATTGCTGCTTTAGTGGCATCATAAGCTGCAGCAGTGCGCCAACTGCCAACGCTGCCCCATAGTTGTCTAGCATGAACTACAAAATCAGAAGTTGTTGTCGGGTACCAAGGTACCGCTAGTACCATGCCGTTAATATCCGCTTGTCCCTCTTGCAATGTCGCAAAGGTGTACATTGTATGATTACCTAACAGAGGTAAGCGTTTACTATTAGCTCGCGCTATTTCAATTGCCTGGTGAATTTTATTTACATCTGGAATCAACAAAAGAGCTTTTGCTCCATCGCTTACTGCTTTAGATACAATTTCGCTGGGATTAAAATAGGGATCTGCAAAATTACACGCTGTTGCCGTAACATCGCCGCCATAGTCCAATAAGGTTAGAGTAAACTCTTCCTTAAATGATTGACTAGCTTGAGATTGGGAATCTGCACAAATAGCTACTTTCCCAGTGCGCGCAGATTCAATAGCATAATTGGCCAGAGTATCGGCAATTACCCGCGTACTTGGAGTAGTCCTAAATATATAATTACCCAGTCCCGATAACTCTCTAGCCACACTAGTAGGAGAGATCATGACTAAACCTGCTTGTTGATAGAGAGGAGCTGCGGCAATAGAAGCATCGCTAGAATTGTGTCCGATGACTGCTAAAATTTTAGGGTCATCAATAAACTTAGTCGCAATTTGTTTGGCAATTTCTGGATCGTTGTCGTCATTAGCAATTTCGATCTGAATTAGTCTGCCTTCAATTCCACCTTGTTGATTAATCTCTTGTTGAGCCTGGGCAACTCCTCGGAGTATTTCTTTAGCAACATTGAGACTGCCTCCAATAGGGATGCTCGTACCAATTTTGATTTCATTACCTCTAGTAGCTGCGAGAGCGTTATTAGCATAAATTAAGGCTTCAGGATCGTTAGGATTTATCTTTAAAGACGAATGAAATCGATCGACGGCTACAGAATAGTATCCATAAGCGAATGCTTGAGTAGCGATTTCTTTTTCTGGAGTATTATCTGCCGTTACTAAAATTGCGTTTCCCAAACTAATCCTCTTGGTAATTTGCTCATTATGGTTAGATGTAGTAGAATTTTTATTTGCTATATTATGTAGCCCTATTAGTGGAATAAAATTATTTTCCCGGCGATTACTCAACCAAAAGAAAATTAGCAAAATTAGCAAGACAAGTCCGATAGGGACTAAAGTTTCTTTTTTGAGTCGGTATTTTTGGTTAACCATAGATTTGTTTTAATTTGATAATGTCGACTGCTTATCGAGAACAAATTTTGATATTTTTCGACTTCCGACTCTTTAAATAAATATATTTATACATAGTAAAATCTACTTAAACGAGCGTACTTAGATATATTTAGATACTCGCCGTATCAAGGTTTCTCTTTCAACCGTAATTTTACGAAAAAAGTTTGCCTAAAAAACATGAAATTATTTAAGTAAATTTACGTAATATTAATTTTTTGTCAACTATCGGTACTTGATAACTAACCGAAAAATTCTGTTGTCTCAAATAAAAATAAAGCATCCAGGAGCGAATCCTAACCCGTCAACGACATAGCGATCGTTTTTCCAGACAATTCTATGGAATCAAATTTTCCTCTTATTCGTTTATCTCAAGGACATCTCAATCTACTTGAAATCTGTCCGCCAAAGTTTCAACAGGTTTATTTAGAGCAGTTAAGTTCTCTTCCCAATCTCGAACAACAAGAAAAACAAACCTGGGGTAGTCGATTTCACCTCTTGATGCAGCAACGAGAATTAGGATTGCCAATTGAATCTTTGCTACAAGAAGATGAAGAATTAAAACATTCTCTGATTGCTCTAATTCAGGCGGCACCAGAAATTTTTCTGAGTGAGTGCAGTATCTGGCGCGAAGCAGAACATTGTCGTACTATGAGTTTTGGAAATTATTTACTAACTGTTATTTACGATCTATTAATTGCCGATGAACAAAAAGCCAAAATTTTGGATTGGAAAACATATTTGCAACCGCAAAATAAAACCAAACTGGCTACTAATTGGCAAACTCGCCTTTATTTATATGTTTTAGCGGAAACTTCAGAATACTTACCGGAACAGATTTCGATGACTTATTGGTTTATTAAACTTCCTACTAAACCAAAAAGTCTGACATTTTCTTACAGCCAAGCACAACATGAAAAAACTAAACAAGATTTAACTCATTTATTGACTGACCTCGATAATTGGCTCAAAACTTATCGCGATCGCCAAGTTGATTTTCCTCATTATTCTAATTGTGAAGAAAGTTGTCCTTTTTATCAATCTTTATTATCTTCTCAAATTAGCTCTACTGGCACAGAGCCCACTAAACAAAACGATCTGACATCAATTAAAGATATCGAAGAAGTAGCATTATAGAAGCTTTCATTTGGATGAGATACAGAGTCAATAGTTCAAAGTTTAAAATAGGTGCGAACAACCGAGCAGTTTGGCTCTTCTTCGCAACGCTCGTACAAAGTTCAAAACAGAAAAAGTTATTAAGCTATTCCTCAATTAGCTCCCAAAAAAGGTCTGTTGAGGCAATACCATCGAAATTAGAATCGATTCTAGCTTCTTCTCGATAGTTAGGATTGAGATTAATTGCCTGTTTGAGATTTTCTACTGCTAACTCTACTCGACCCTCCAAGGCGTAACAAGTAGCTTTATGATAATAGGCAGTAGCATAGTCTGGTTTAATTGCCAAAGCGCGATCGCAACTGCCGATCGCCTGTTCGTATTGTTTGAGCTGGATGAAGATTTTAGCTTTATAGTTCCAAGCTTTGAGTAGTTCGGGATTGAGTTCTAGGGCTTTATCAAAAGAAGCGATTGCATCTTCATGGCGTTCTAGCATATCTAAAGCCATACCGCGATTGAGCCAAGCTATTGCCTGCTCTGGCTCTAGTTGAGTTGCTCGATCGAAAGATTGAAAAGCCTCTTCGTGTTGGAGTAACATTCCCAATGCCACCCCGCGATCTACCCAAGCTTGATAGTAATCGGGTTTGAGTTCTACTGCCTTGTCGTAAGCACTGACTGCCTCTTGATAACGCTTTAATCTGCTTAAACTGATGCCGCGTCCAAACCAGGCATCGGCATTATCTGGTTGGAGTTTGACGGCTTTGTTAAAAGCAGCAAGTGCTCCTTCATGTCTTTGTAATTCTTTCAGTGCCAAACCTCGGCGATACCAGGCATCGAAGTTATCCTGTTGCAATTCTAGAGCTTTGTCGTAGCTAGCGATCGCTTCTTCATATTTTCCTTGAGCAAATAAACTATTACCTTCCGTAACGAAATCGCCAGGATTGAGGAATAGCTGGGGATGATTGGCTTGGAGACTTTGGAGTTGTTCGGTCAAAGATTGCAACTGTTGTTTTAGTTCGGACATGGCAGTCCCCACAATCGCTTCGGGCGTAATCTCTGCTAACTTCTGCAAAATTTGGTCTTTTTGAGTTTGGGCATCTGATTCTACTTGAGCTAACCGAGCCGTAAAGTTGGTTTGCAATTTTTCTAAATTTTGTCGAGTTAGGGTTTGGCGATGCTGTAGCTGTTTCTGTAACTCGGAGAATTGTTTGGTAACTTCTGTTTGCAGTTTTTCTAGACTTTGTAGTGTCTGTTGCTTTTGGCTTTGAATTGTTGACTGCTCCTGCCCGGCTCGCGCGACAAACTCCTTGACTTGCCCTTTCAAGTTTTCCAGAATCTGTTCCATTTGTCCTTGAATTTGCGTTTGTGACTGAGCTAGTCGAGTCGCCAGCTCTTGCTGCAATTGTTCTAGTTCCCCAAGGGCTACATCCTGTTGCTGCCGGACTTTTTGCTCGGCGTTTTGCTGCAGTTCGACAAGTTTACCCTCAAACTGAGATTCTAACTGGTTAAATTTCTGGGCGATCGCCTCTTGTTGCTGTTGGGCAGTCTGCTGAAATTGGGCTAATCGATCTGTCAACTCTTTCTCCGAACTTTTCAGATTTTGTAAGCTCAGATTTTTTTGTTCGTCTACTTCTGCTTGCAGTCGAGCGAGCTGGGGTTTAAACTGAGAGCTTAACTGGTTCAGGTTTTGGAGCAAAAGCTCTTTTTGTTTGCGCGACTCTCTTTGTAGTGCAGTTAGTTTTTCAATAAAAGTGTTTTCTGCCTGTTGCAAATTTTGCAAGCTAGCATCTCTTTTTTGATTGAGAGCTGTTTGAAAGCGATCGAGCTGGGGTGCAAAATCAGCAGCTAATTGTTTCAGTTTTTGCGCGATCGCATCTCTTTGCTGTCGAGCATCGGTAAGGAGTTGATTCAGTTGAGCCGCAAATTCGCTTGCCGAGCCATCTAGATTCTGGATAACTGCTTCTTTTTTCTGCTCCACATCTGTCTGTAGAGCTTCAAGCTGTGGGGCAAATTGGGCACTCAATCTTTCTAGATTGGCTACGATGGCATCTCTTTGCTGTTGGATATCGCTTTCTAAGGCGTTCAAGCGAGAGGTAAACTCCATTGCCGAGCCATCTAAATTCTGAATAACGGCTTCTTTTTTCTGCTCCACATTTGTCTGTAGAGCTTCAAGCTGTGGGGCAAATTGGGCACTCAATCTTTCTAGATTGGCTACGATGGTATCTCTTTGCTGTTGGGTATCGCTTTCTAAGGCGTTCAAGCGAGAGGTAAACTCCATTGCCGAGCCATCTAAATTCTGAATAACGGCTTCTTTTTTCTGCTCCACATTTGTCTGTAGAGCTTCAAGCTGTGGGGCAAATTGGGCACTCAATCTTTCTAGATTGGCTACGATGGTATCTCTTTGCTGTTGGGTATCGTTTTCCAGTTCGCTCAGTTGGGCTATAAACTGAGATTTTAAAGCCTCTAGTGTCTGTTGAGAGCCTTGAGTTTCCCTTTCTATAGCGGTCAGTGCTTTTTGCTGAGACTGGGAGAGTTCCGCCAAGAGCTGAGCGATTGTTTCCTGTTGGTGATTTAAGTCTTGTTGAAAATTTCCTACCTCATAATTTAACTTATCGTTCAGTTCCGTAGTCGAGTGCAGAATATTTTGTACTTGTTGGGTAACGCGATTTAGCTCATCTTTAGCTGTTTTCAGTTCTTGAAGATTCGTACTAACTAAATGAGTAACCTCTCGAACTACCGTACGTCTTAATAACCATAAAGTCGCGATCGCACCTATTAGCAGTAATACCAACGTGACGAGAATAACTAGATTAAACTGAGCCAAGGTGCGATTAAAAAGACGATTTGCCTCAGCCTGAATCTGTTCTTGAATGAGTCTATCTTGGGGAGTTGGTTCCTGTTGCTCGGTTACCTGAGCAAGAATTAGTTGGTTTTTTGAGGATGGAGTAGACGAATTCAATTCACCCACTTTAGATGTTTGTAAGGACACGGGTGGTAAACTAAGTTCCTCACCGCGCTTCCCGAAGGGCGACTTGTCGGCTATTCGTTCGAATTCTAGCGAACGAGCCTGAACTATACCAACAGATAGAAAGAAAGCAGCCAAAATCGTTACGCTTTGAGAAACTAACGGGAAAACTACCGAATGCTTGCTTTTCATCAGAACTCCCTTTTCTGTTGGTGATGTTTTGCGAGAGGTTCGCTTCTTGCGGTCGCGGTGCGGCAGCACTCGCCTTCGCGAGATCGCTTATTCTTATCTTAATTGCCGAAGAAGACTCCTGCCTTAGCAGTGAAATCAATTCAGCAATTTATTTCTTAGATTATCTCTTCTTCTGTGATTCCTCAATTCAAGAGCGATCGAACAGTAAGTAAGTGGGTATAAATAAATCAGCAATTTTGAATTCAGAAATCAGAAAGATTGTAGTAAAATCTTTAACTCAATTCATTCTGGCTCCTGACTCCTTCTTAAATCATCATTTTCTATTTGATTTTATCGACCTACCTAATGAGCGTTGATGGTTAAACCAAGGATAAAACAACTTCTCTAACTCGATCCAAACAAACATCAAAATGCTAAAACCAAAACAGATTGCTAATTCTGTAGGACTTAACCAATGAGTATTGAAAAAATTACGTAAGGGTTCGACATAAATTAATAGCAATTGTAGGCAAGTCGTTAAGGTCACTGCAACTAAAACATAAGGATTAGACAAAGGATTAATTTGTATAGTTAGCCGAGTATCCGAGCGAATGGCTAGAGCATGACCCATTTGTGCCAAACAGAGAGTTGTAAATACCATCGTTTTCCAACGATTCGGATCTCCTGAAGCATGGGCGTAATTGTATGACCAAACCATCAGCACAATACTAAGAATTGCAAAAATAATCCCGATACGCACCATATAAAGTCCCAAGCCTCGTGCAAAGATATTTTCGCGGGGATTGTAGGGAGGACGCTTCATAAC
The DNA here is from genome assembly GCA_015207585.1 of Pleurocapsales cyanobacterium LEGE 06147. GTDB lineage: Bacteria > Cyanobacteriota > Cyanobacteriia > Cyanobacteriales > Xenococcaceae > LEGE-06147. The sequence continues at coordinate 24,905 of JADEWQ010000052.1, forward strand.
ATCCGGTTCGGCTGGTTCCATCGCCAGTGCTAGGGCAGGCAAACCGTCGGTTACCAAGTTCATCCAAAGAATTTGTAAAGGAGAGAGAGGAATGCCGCCCAAACCAATTAAGGGAGCGGCGGCAATGGTTAAAACTTCGCCAATATTGCTGCCTAGAATATATTTAATGAAGCGACGAATATTGTCGTAGACTACCCTGCCTTCTTCTGTGGCGGCGACAATGGTGGCAAAGTTATCATCGAGCAAAATCGCGTCGCTGGCTTCTTTGCTGACATCAGTTCCCGTAATTCCCATAGCAATACCGATATCTGCTTGTTTGAGAGCGGGAGCATCATTAACTCCATCTCCCGTCATGGCAACAAATTTCCCACATTTTTGTAGTGCCCGAACAATGCGAAGTTTATGTTCGGGAGAGACGCGAGCATAGACGTTCACCTCTTCTACTATTTATTCTAGTTCGATGGTCGATAATTTTTCCAATTCTTGTCCCGTCAGCATTCGATCGCCAGGATGAGCGATGTCTAACTGGGTAGCGATCGCCATAGCAGTCAACGGATGATCTCCGGTAATCATCACTGGACGAATTCCTGCTTGCTGACAACAGTTTACCGCTTCTTTAACTTCTTTGCGGGGTGCATCGAGCATTCCCACCAAACCCAACCAAACTAATTCCCGCTCGTTCGTCTCTTCGCTTCCTGCTTCGGGAATCTCTGCTAGAGGCTTATAGGCAAATCCCAACACCCGCAACCCCTGACTCGCCATTTGGTCGTTTTGAGCCAGAATTTGTGCCCTTAGGTCAAGGGTAAGAGGAATGAGGCGATCGCCACTTTGAATGCGGCCGCAACGCTCTAACATCAGTTCTGGCGAGCCTTTGGTAAACATTAAATAGGGCGACTCTTCAGTGGCTGTTTTTTCCCCGCCATCAACGATGACTGACATGCGTTTCCGTTCTGAAGAAAAAGGAAACTCAGCCAACCGAGGCATGAAAGGTTCTAATGCTTCTTTAAAGATACCTGCTTTACCTGCCAACGTTAAGAGCGCACCTTCGGTAGGATCGCCCAAAATTTGCCATTCTTGTTGTTGGTGTGTTGTTTGCTGTTGTAAGAGAGCATCATTGCACAGTACGCAGGCATAAAACAGTTTTTGAGTTTCTGGTGTTTCTATGTTGTTGTTTTGTCGATCGTAAAATTCTCCTATAGGTGCGTAACCTTCTCCCGTAACCCTAAAGTAGTTAGACTCGGTATAAACCTGTTGCACGACCATTTTGTTTTGGGTAAGCGTTCCTGTTTTATCCGAACAAATAGTCGTAACAGAACCTAAAGTTTCTACCGCAGGCAGCTTGCGGATTAAGGCATGACGACGTACCATCCGCTGAGTACCAATGGCTAAAGTGACAGTAACGACAGCAGGTAGTCCTTCTGGTACGACAGCGACTGCCATACTTAATGACACTTCCAACAGTTGTTCAAAATATCCCCATCCGGTTCGTACTACGCCACCAATAACTACCAAAGCGACTAGCACCATCGAACTGCTGACCAAGACATTACCCAGTTGCGACATTCGCTGTTGCAGGGGAGTAGGTTCGCTTTCCACTGCCTGAAGCATGGCGGCAATGTGTCCGATTTCCGTATCCATCCCCGTTTTGGTGACTAAGACTTTGGCTCGTCCTTGTACTACCTCTGTCCCTTGGAATACTAGGTTGTGGCGATCGCCTAAGGGAATATCTTCTGCTAAAATAGCATCGGCTCGCTTGGTTACTGCTTCTGCTTCTCCCGTTAAAGTAGACTCGCGAACTTGCAGGTTTTGCGCTTCGAGCAGACGACCGTCGGCGGCAATTTGTACTCCTGCTTCTAGAAGCATCACATCTCCGGGAACTAACTCCTTAGCCAAAACTTCAACGGTATTTCCATCGCGAATGAGTCTTACTTGAGGAGCGGAAAGACGTTTGAGAGCTGCTAAGGCTTTTTCGGCTTTACTTTCTTGTAAATATCCCAGAATTCCATTCAAAATGACGATAGCAAAAATGGCGATCGCATCTTTAGGGAACACTCCTTTGCGTAAATCCAAAATTGCCGACACTACTGCTACGGCAATCAGCATTACCAGCATGATGTTGGTAAACTGCTCCCATAAAATGATTAAGGGAGTGCGACCGCTTGTTTCTTTTAGTTCGTTTAAGCCAAAATATTGCTGTCGTTGGTTAATTTGCTCCTCTGTCAATCCTCGAGCGGGTTCGCTTTGCAGCAGTTGCAACGCCTGTTCGGTGGTTAACGTATGCCAAGCTTCTGTTGTTTGGGGTATAGCCTCAGAAGAGAGGGAAGAGGTAGTCGGAAATACCATAATTTGAATTTTTCAATAAATTTGGTTATCTAAAAAAATTGGGGAGCAAGTCAGGAGCTTGCCACAGCGCATAGCCGATGAAGGCAAAAAAGAAGGTAACTGCAAGAGTTAATCCATAGCCACAGCACATCAGCAAACCGTCGGCTTCCAAGGTGGCTACAACCAAAAGCAAAATCACCGCAGCAGGTAGGGGATTAGTCAAAGGAATTGGCAGCATCAGCAAAATTGTTAGCCAAGCAATACACAATCCGTTACTTCTCCAGATATAAGCATTTTCTGCTATTGGCAACCAGCGATGACGAACGATTTTTTCCAGCCAACGGTTGACTCGTCTGAGATTCTGCAACAATTTCAGGCTAAAGCTGCGGGGAAACTTAAATTTGGCTACTTTCTTAGGTAGCCAAGGCGAGCGCTTTCCCATCGCCATTTGGATAGCTAAAAAGAAGCAACCAGAACCCAATACGCTGGATAAACCAGGCGGCATTGGAAAGAGAAAAGGCAGAACGAGTAAGCCAATGCTCAAGCTAAACCCCCGCTCGGAAGTTTCTGCAAGAATTTGTCCGAGGGTTAGGGGTTGACTTGACAATTGCTTGAGCAGGGACTCAATATCTTGAGCAAATTTTAGATGCATCGATTAGTTAGCTAAATTTCAGATATAAAAAAACCACGGGACAAGTGATACTCATTGCCTAACTTTTTAACCCAAAATAGTTAGCCAAAATTCCTTTTGTCTCAACTGTTCTTGGTACTCCCAGGGTTGGTTGAATTCCCAAAGAATTACTTCTTGCAAAAAATCGGTTTTCTAAAACTCGCACAAAAAATTGACTATACCAAACCTTTCAGAGTGTGGAAACGCTGGCAAAATGACAATCGACTCGTTCGACGAGTCTTGAATAATTTATAGTTAGTTTGAATAAAATCTCATCAGCAATGCCTCAAAAGCGTAAAGATAATTCAACTCGAGTTAGAGTCACACTCGGAGTTACTGAATGAGATCGAGACATTAATGAAAAATGCTTTCTCTTCAGTCTCCTCTCAATGCCGACGGAGTTAGCTGGCGGACTAGGACTGAGAGATGCCCTTCTCTATACTCAAAACCATAGAGATACGCCCCAAAACTGGTTCCCCCGTTTCCCTAATACCGAATTAGCAAACTGCTTGACGGTAGGTTAGGGAATTAGGCTGACTTACTCCATTAAATCTAATCAATCATCATAACATATGTATTTTAGATGATGTAAAGAAGTCTGAGTGCTGTCAGCTGAAAACTACTTCTTGTCAAAAATTCAGCTTGTTTAGGAAAAATTATCGTAACCGAGATGAATTTGACCGGGTAGCAGACAAATTTCGGTAGTTGCACCGGGAGATTGAAGACTGACGCGCAATTGACCATTAATTGTCACTCCTGTCACTACACCCTTACAGCCTTCAATAGTTACTTTCTGCCCCAAATTAAAGAGGAATTTTTGATAATCAGCTAAAAGTTGCTCGATACCTAAAGTAAGATAATGTTGGTATCCCGCTAAAATGCCGTAGACAACAATCCCAGCAAGCTCTTCTAGAGAAGCGATCGCTGGTTCGGTTATTTGTTCGTAAAAAGATTGCAAATTAATGCCCACATCGGGAACGGGATTAGCCCAGTTAATGCCAACACCGATAACGGCATGAGTAATCTGTTGCTGTTGAGTGCGTGTCTCTATTTTAATTCCTCCTAGTTTGCGTCCTTCCAAAATTAGATCGTTGGGCCATTTGAGTAATACTGGTAAGCGATAAGTTCGGAGTATATTAGCTATTCCCCAAGCAGTAGCCATAGTTAAATGAAAGTGGTTATTAAGAGAAAGATGAGGCGCGATCGCTAAGGATAGATAAAGTCCTCCGACAGGTGAATGCCATACTCTTCCCCATTGACCTCTTCCAGCAGTTTGTTGTAAAGCAAGGACAGCTATTGGTAGTTGTTTACCTTCATCGATAAGTTGCCATAATCTTTGATTGGTTGAGGGAATGGAATCAAACGCATATAAGGGAACTTGCAGTAGTAATTTTTGATAATCGGGTAAATTTTGGAGAGTCGTTTGGTAGGTTGTTAGATCGAATCTCACGGTAAGGTATTGAATGAGTTAAATTATTTCATTCTTATCTAATTGACCAAGAAATGAATATGAACTACCACAACTTAGCTTGTGCTTGAAGTTGTGGTTTCTAGCTTCATAGGAGATTGCCTAGTCTTAGTCTTGCGACCTCGATTTGGACTTACATCTCCTCCACTAGCAGAAGCGGCTGTCCCCTCCGCTTTTAGAATTCTGATTCCTTCTGCCCTAATGTTACGGCTTGCTGCCTCGTCCCTGTCATGGTGTTTGTGGCATTTACTATTAGGACATACCCAGTCTCTAATATCCAAAGACATCTTTGGTATTTGAGTTAGGCAGTCAGGGCAGATATGAGAACTAGGAAACCATCTATCAATTTCTAGTAGTCTTTTACCTTCTCGCTCAAGTTTATAACTACAGAAATTGAGGAACATTCCCCAGCCACAATCAGATATAGATGACGCTAATTTACGGTTACGCACTAATCCCCTAATATTGAGATTTTCTACCACAATGACTTGGCTTTCGTCTGTCAGTTTTCTGCTCAATTTATGCAGAAAATCTTGACGGGAATTGCTTATACGTGCATGAACTTTAGCTACTAATTTTCTAGCTCTTTGTCTAGATTTACTCCCTAGTTTCTTACGAGCCAATTTCTTTTGTTTACGAGCTAAGTTTTTCTCGTGTTTTTTGAGGTGTCTAGGGTTAGCATATTTACTTGTTTTAGTACCATCATGGACTACACAAAAGTCTTTTACCCCTAAATCGACCCCTAGTATTTTGTCTCCACCACCAGCAATAAAACAAGCATCTACTTCATAAATAATTGAAGCAAAATACTTATCTGTTTGATCAAGCGTGATAGTGACCGTTTTGATTTTACCTATATAGCGACGCTCAAATACTGCTTTGACCCAACCTATTTTTGGAAGCTTGAGATAGTCCCCTTCAATCTTTACCGATTGAGGAAAACCTACTGATTGCTTTCGGTGTTTGGATTTGTATCTAGGAAAACCGGCGCGTTTCTCAAAGAAGTTGATAAAAGCATGGGATAAATTGAGTGAAGACTGCTGTAAAGACTGAGAGTAAACATCAGTTTTCAGCCATTCATACTCTTGTTTTAGATTAGGCAACAAACTATTTAGCTGACTACGAGACAAACTCTTGCCTGTCTGTTGATAAGTTTCAATAGTTTTGTTTAGAGAATAGTTCCACCAAAATCTACAACAGCCCATAGCTCTTGCTAATTGTTGCTGTTGTTCGACATTCGGGTAAATGCGTACTCTCTGTGTTAGTCTAATCATACTTAGCACAATATCATAAAGTGCTAGAACCAACTAGAGGTTATACTGCTTAGGCGCGAAGTTCGCTATCATCCTCTCCTTATAGAAGAAGAGGATTTCTCGCTCACATTAGTTAACGAGCGCGGGGAGGGGGCTTTTAATAATTTTATTGTTTGTACTTGTATTCGATCTGTTTGGCTTTTAAGCCCCCTCCCCAGGCGATACGGACTTGGGAACGCGCGAGTTGGCTTAAAACTGAAGTCCGTCTTATAGGACTTTTGCTATGAGACAGAGAATTTATTCTCTGGCTATCGAAGAATGAAAGAACCCTGACGCAAAGGAGTCTTTCGGATTAGGATAGAGAAGATTTTTTGGTGAGTGTAAAGTTAAAACTGTGATGCATTCTTCGGTTGTTTCTGAGACTCAAGCTGTCACTCCTGGTTGGCAATGGTGCGATTGGCAAGGTTTGCCCTATTTAACTTGTAGTTTACTGGAAAACTGGCAGCACGGATTTTTTACGCAGCAGTTTTATCCTCATACTCCAGAAGAGTTAGTCCGAGTATTGGAACCAGATGCCGTAGTTTATCGTGTCAAACAGGTGCATGGCAATCGAGTACTTACACCTAAGAACATAGAAGCGGCTAGAACCTTACAAAACGAAGAAACTACCCTTCCCGATGCCGATGGGATCGTGACAGAGGACAAAAAACAAGCAGTTTGGGTAGCTAGTGCCGATTGCAATCCCGTCTTGATTGGCGATGTAGAAACGGGAAGAGTAGCCGCAGTTCATGCTGGTTGGCGGGGTACGGCACAAAAAATCGTCCCTGAAACGATCGCTCGTTTTCTCTCTTTGGGTAGTTCTCTCATAAATCTCCGTATTGCTATAGGTCCGGCGATTACAGGGGAAGTTTATCAAGTTAGCGAACTCGTCGCCGCACAAGTAGGTGCAAGTATTATCTCTCCCCAAGAAGCCTCAACGACAGAGGAAATATTGGCTGCCTTGAAAAAATTACCTAATTCTCCTCTTTTGGACGATGATAAACCAGGACGAGTTCGCTTAGATATCAAACGAGTTAATACTATTCAAATAGAAAAGTTAGGTATCTCTCACCAACAAATAGCGATCGCACCTTATTGTACCTATTTGCGATCGGAACTTTTTTTCTCTTATCGTCGCAGTAAACAAAAGAAGGTGCAATGGTCGGGAATTATTAGTAATGGTGGCATAGCATAAAAATAACTGTAAAATCAAAACCTATGCTTTTTGACTTTTAACTTTTGTACGGACGTGACCTGTCGCCGCAGGTGCAGCGCAGCGAACATCCTTACTTTTGACTTCACTCGATCGGGGTTTTGGAGACTTATGCAAGAGATTTGTTAAGTTCCTAACATCTGTAATTTATACAAACTGGCATACAATCCCCCTCGTGCTAATAATTCTTCATGACTGCCAGACTCTACCAACTCACCCCGTTTGAGGACGAAAATTTTATCTACATTTCTGATAGTTGATAGTCGATGAGCAATAATAATGGCAGTAGACTCGACCAGAAGATGTTCTAAAGCCTCTTGAATCAAAGCTTCTGTCCCTACATCCAAACTAGCAGTTGCTTCGTCTAAAACCAAGATGCGCGGATTTCTAATAGCGACGCGAGCAAAGGCTAGTAGTTGTTTTTGTCCGCCAGAGAGGTTTGTTCCTCTTTCCCTTAATTGGGTATTATAACCATCGGGTAATTGTTCGATAAAACGGTCAATATTAGTTAATTTGGCTGCTTGCTTTACTTGTGCGAGAGAATAATTATCTCCCAAGGTAATATTGCGCTTGACATCTCCAGCAAACAAAAAACTTTCTTGCAAAATTACCCCAATATAACGACGTAACTCCGCTTGAGGAATATCGCGGATATCAATACCATCTACTAAGATACGTCCTCGACTTGGTTCGTAAAGACGGCACAACAAACGAATAATCGAACTTTTGCCGGCACCTGTAGGACCTACTAGAGCTACTTTTTCTCCTGGTTTAATAGTGAAATGTAAGTCTTTGAGAACATATTCGTCTGGTTTATAACCGAACCAAACATGCTCGAAGCGAATTTCTCCTATGTTCCCCTGTTGTGGTTCTTCTCTACCTGCTAAACGATATTTTTGAGATAAAGCGAGGTCAGAATCGCGAATTTCAATGGGTTCGTTCATCAATTCAGTGATGCGTTCGATCGCTGTAAACCCTGCTTGAAACATGGTAAATTTGTCGGCAAATTGCCGTAGGGGATTGAATAACCTTTGAGAATAGAGAATAAAAGCCGATAGAGTACCAAAAGTAATAGTATCCCCCAGAACGAGCAGACCTCCTAACCAGAGAACGCCAGCGATCGCCACTAAAGAAATCCATTCTAGAGTAGCCGATATTGCCGAGTCGTTAAAAATAGTTCTGTCAACTTCTTGGCGATAGCGTTGATTGATAGAGCGAAACATCTCTGAATTAAAGCGTTCTCGTCGAAATAGCTGCACTACATTAATTCCGGCAATATTCTCCTGCAACATGGAGTTGAGAGAAGAAAGTTCTTCTCTAGCTTTATAGTTAGCCTGACGATATTTTTTTTGAAAATAAATAATCAATCCCGACACCGGAATCAACATCAATACCAGCATTGATGCCAATTTCCATTCAACGAGGTAAATTGTTACTACAATCGCGATAATTGAAATCAAATCGCTAATTACACCGATCGCGCCACTAGCAAATACGTCTCCCAAAGCTTCTACATCACTGGCAATGCGAGTTACTAATTTACCTACAGGGGTACGGTCAAAAAAACTAGAGGCTAAAGAAGTAACGTGAACGAACAAATCTTCCCGTACTGAGGCGGTAATTTCCTGTCCGAGTTTCTGAACCAAGTATCCCTGAACGGAAGCAAAAACTAAGCGCGTTACTACCGTTAGCAGTAGTAAACCAACTAAGATATTAATTCCTTGAGCTAGAGAAACATCGGCTAAAAAATACCAAGTCGGTTCTTCCTTAAGTAAAGATACTGCCTGTCCGATAATTAGAGGTTGAATCGCTCCAGCGATCGCCAAAGGAAGGAGCAAAAACAATGAGACAAATAAAATACCTCGATGAGGACGAGTATAAGGAACTAGCTTAAGAAACAGTCGCCAATCGCTTTCGCGGGGTCTAGATTTAGTTTTTTCTTCTGCCGAGTAGAAAGAAACAGTCATCAAATACTTTTAATTGCTGCTATGGAATGGATGGGAACATTGTTTAAATTTAGCTTAATCGAGAAGGGGATTTTGATAATGAGACCTAAAGCAGTTGTTTTAGCGCAAACTATTCCTTTAAGGCGATTCGCCTATAAGACACAAAACTGATTAGCTCTACTTTAGATTTACACAACAATCATCCTAAGAAATTGTCATCTAGTAACCAGTCAATAGTGACAATCTCTAAATTAATGTTCGAGCTAAAAACAGTCGGAAGTCAAAAAGATTAGGACAATAAATTACCTTTTTTTTCTTAGCATAATAGCCGTGATATCATGCTGGCATGATAGTATCTTTCAAAAACCAAGCTACTGAAGATATCTTCGATGGTAAAGACTCCAAAGCAGCAAGAAAACTATGTCCTCCAAAACTTTGGTCTATTGCTCGCAGAAGACTCGACCAACTTAACGCAGTAACTTCTTTAGATGAACTAACAATCCCACCTGGTAATCGTCTAGAAGCACTTAAAGGAGAACGCAAAGATCAATATAGCATTAGAATTAACCAACAATATCGCATTTGTTTTACTTGGACACAACAGAAAGCAAGCGAAGTAGAAATAGTTGATTATCATTAAGTATCAGTTTATGAGAATACCCAAATATCGACCGCCAACCCATCCAGGAGAAATGTTACTCAAAGAGTTTTTAGAGCCGATGCAGATTACTCAGCAAGCATTAGCTCAAGCAATTGGCGTACCCTATCAACGAGTAAACGAACTAATCAACGGCAAACGAGGTATTACACCCTCCACTGCTCTACGATTGTCTAAGTTCTTCGGTAATAGTCCTGATTTTTGGCTGAATCTGCAAAACGCTTGGGAACTCTATCACGCTCAACGTGCCGAAGCCGAACAACTGGAAAAAATCAAACCCTGGGCTTTATTAACAGGAAACAATAACTGATGACTAATAACTGATAGGCGTGGCGATGACTAGAACTAGAAGTTACAGAGACGAATCTGCATTTCAACTTTTTCCCAAGGTTAAAACTGCTTCTGAAGTTAGAGTACCAAAAGCAATATTATCCCCCAGAATGAGCAGACCTCCTAACCAAAGAACGTCAGCGATCGCCACTAAAGAAATTCATGTTTTAATTTAGCTGAATCGAAAAGGGTATTTTGACAATAAGACTAAAGGCAGTTGTTTGAGCACAAAATATTTTTTAGGGCGATCGCTGTAGTCAGCTATTAGGATACAAAACTAATTGGCTCCAGTTTACATTTACGCAAAAATTATCCTAAGAAATTGCAAAAAAAATTACTAAAGATACCGTAGGAAGCATGAATAAGTATATATTCGATCGAAGAAAATATTGTGCTTATACGATGAAGAGACCTTTGAATTTTGGGAAAGTAGAAACATATTTCGTTATTACTGCATTCACCATTGCGGGTATTGTAGGCTGGTTTGGTCCAGACGCTCTTCAAAATTGGTGGGGCAAACAAACTGTAAAGCACGATAAGCCAATAGAAGCCAGCTCTAAGAAAAACCCATCTTTTTTTTATAAATCTCTCTCAGGACAAGACCAAGAAAAAGTACGAGAATACATCCAAGAACACGGCATACAGGATGCTTTAAGAAAGTACAATTCAACTCTTGGCAAATAAGATGTTATCTTAAGTTTTGGAGTTTGGACAAACAGCAAAAATTTTTAGGCTCATCTCCCGCTGTTGTTGCGCTCTATGCAAGCGTCATTGGTCATTGGTTATTAGTCATTCGATAACTACTAATACTAGGGTTATAACAAAGGACAAAAGACTATTCCTTCTAGGAATAGGTAACATTTGCTTTTTGCGAAGTAGGGAAGTTCCAACGGCAATGTTAAACCGACGCAAGTTTCTTAACGGGGAAAATGCCACAATATTATTTAGTAAAATTTTGCGCTTGAGCGTCAGACAAGCTATACTCCAATCGAACTAACTCGAAGCAATCGACAAACAGCATGGTAGCGGTAGCAATCTTAGCAGCAGGGCGGGGAACCCGCATGAAATCCGATTTACCCAAAGTGTTGCATTCTTTGGGCGGACGATCGCTAGTGGAACGAGTACTAGATAGCTGTCAGTTACTGAACCCCGAAAAACAAATAGTTATATTTGGCTATCAAGGGGAAAAGGTAAAACAGGCATTGAGCGATCGCCCAAATATTGAATTTGTCGAACAAAAAGAACAAAAAGGTACTGGTCATGCCGTACAGCAACTAATCCCTTATCTAAAAGAATATAGTGGGGATTTATTAGTTTTAAATGGAGATGCTCCTCTACTGCGTCCAGAAACTCTACACCAATTAGTACAAACGCATCAAAGAGAAAATAATGCAGCTACTCTCCTCACGGCTCATTTACCCAATCCTTACGGTTATGGGAGAGTTTTTTGTGATGGCAGCAATCTCGTCAATCAAATTATTGAAGAGCGAGACTGCACTACCGCTCAAAGAAAAAATCGTCGCGTCAATGCAGGTATCTACTGCTTTAATTGGCAAAAATTATTAGCAGCATTACCCAAACTTTCAAACAGCAACGATCAGCAAGAATATTATTTAACGGAAGTAGTCGATTACCTCAACCCAGTAATGGCAGTAGATGTGGAAGACTATTGGGAAATTAGTGGGATTAACGATCGCCAACAGTTAGCTACGGCTTACGATATTTTGCAAGCAAGGATTAAGGACAAGTGGATGAAAGCAGGGGTAACGATGATTAACCCCGATAGCATTACGATTGATGAAACGGTGCAATTAGAACCAGATGTAACTATCGAACCGCAAACGCACTTACGGGGAAATACGTTCGTTGGTGGTAGCAGTCGCCTAGGACCTGGTAGTTTAATTGAAAATTGTCATATCGGTGAAAATGTAACGGTGCTATATTCTGTAGTCACCAATTCAGAAATAGAACCCGATACGACAATCGGTCCTTATGCTCATTTAAGAGGTGAAGTAAAAGTAGGCAAGAGTTGTCGCATCGGTAATTTTGTTGAGTTGAAGAAAACCAGTTTGGGAGAAAATACCAACGTAGCTCATCTTTCTTATCTGGGTGACGCTAGTGTGGGCGATCGCGTTAATATCGGTGCGGGAACGATTACTGCTAACTACGATGGCGTTAAAAAACACCAGACTATCATTGGCAGCGGTACTAAAACAGGATCTAACAGCGTGCTTGTTGCTCCCGTTACTCTTGGAGAAGACGTAACTGTAGCAGCGGGTTCAGTAGTAACTAAAGATGTACCCGATGAGTGTCTCGTTATCGCCCGTTCCCGTCAAAAAGAGATTAAAGGTTGGCGGATTAAAACAGACAGTCAACAGTCATCAGTTACCAGTCACCAGTGAGCAGGTATTAGGCATTGGTGACAAGTTAAGAAAATGTACAAATTGTCAAGTATATAGAAATAGAAGCATCAAGGGCATTTTAAACTAAAAAAGGAAACAGATTAAAGTGCGCTCGCGCTCTTGCGTCATGGCACAT
>JADEWQ010000053.1 GCA_015207585.1 Pleurocapsales cyanobacterium LEGE 06147
CTGGTACTGATTATTATGAACAACAATATCGAGAACGAATGGTGAACAATCTCAGGAAAAAGGCGATTTCTTTGGGTTTTGAACTAGTGGCTCAATCCCAGTAACTAATGGTGTTTCTCGAGAGCGAGTGAAGACTAAAAGGTTGGCAAAGTTTTTTAATTCTTTTCCCGATGAACCGCTAGTCTCTCTTTCTCGTTCAGCTTGAATAACTAATTTGGTAAAGTTTTGAGACAATTCTGCTATCTCTTGTTGGGAAATTAATTCTTTTCCTTGTTGTCGCTTGAGGAGGCGTTTTACTTCGGCACTATATAAATTTTCTAACCATTCATAAGAATATTTTTCTAGATTAAATCCCGTTATAGTTTCTGCTTCAGTACGTAAAACATAAGGAAATTTACCAGAAATCCGATGATTACTAAAACGCTGCTGAAATTCTAATAATAAATTAATTGTATCAATTGTCTTTTCCTGATAAGTCCATTTTGCTCCCGCTTGCATTATTTCTCCAGAACGCTTGAGAAAAGTTAAATTAAACCGATCTCTCCCAACATCTTTGGCTTTTTTTTCTGCATCTCTAACGGCATTTAAAGTTAAGTCTAAAGGTTGGGTATGATGAGCGATCGCAATACCAGTACTTGCAGCCGCTTTGCATCCCATAGTGGTTAGTAAACTTGCCTTTGTTTCCTGGGATAACTTAAGCCAAATATAACCAGATTTATTATTACCAAAGCTAACTTTTAAATCTTCCCCTTTCGTATTAGTTATTATTTCTCCAGAAAAAGCAGCCCTTAAAAGTCTGGCAGTTTCTAAAGCACAATCTAAAGGAAGTAAAGCTAAAACATCGTCTCCGCCTGCATATATTAATTTGCCTGGATTAATCTCTTCAACAATATATCTAACTAACTTTAAAGAAAAATCTCCCAATGCTTTACTAACAAATCCATGAATAGCAGGACTCATTAAACGTTTTGTCTTTAAAATTCCTTGCCAATCGGGAAGTTTTTTTAATTGTTTTAGGGTATCGGGATGGAGAATTAGCTCGTATTCAGGCATTTTTTCTCCAGAAATCCACTGCCCCATACTGTCTCCATCCATCATCAAGACAGCAAAATATTTCTTGGGCTTAGAAATTTTATATGGTTCTCTACTAGCAACATTAAATAAGTATCTAAGCTTTTTCAAGGCAGCTTTAATTTTTAGTTTATCTGCTTCGTTTTCGGAATGATTAATCGCTTCTTGATAAGTTTCTTCAAAGAAAAGGCGACCATCAAATCCAAGAAAACTCTTTAGTAGACTATCGGATTCAGCCACCTGTGATGATAGATAAGGAATAACATTGGTCAGAACGCGATTGCCTTGATATAAAGAAGGGCATTTTTTGATTTCTTGTAACCAAAATTTTATTGCTTGGCGTAATGCTTCTCCATTTTGGCTATGACATTTTTCCAAGATATCTTTTCTAAAACTAGCTGTAGCAATACTACTGGTAGAAGGAAATCTCAATTCATACTCCAAAGTCATTTCTTCAATGACCTTATCTTTCTCTTCGCTTTCAATTTCATTAGTAATATTTAGCTGCTTTTGTAAATAAGAACGCCAAGCACAACGCTTAGTTAATTCGACAGCATCTAGTCTTTCTTGTCCAGTTTCTTGAATTTCAAAACGCCCTGTTTGTTGTAATTTTTTTGCTAGTTTTTTCCAGAATTTAATAATATTTTGTCTTCCCTGGCGATCGAAGTTATTCTCACTCAAATTTGCTGCGTCAATATTATGATAAAGAGTAGCGCGATCGCCTCCTAAAGTTGACTTTTCTCCTATCTCTTCTACTTGGGAAAAGTTTCTTAATCCTTTACGACTGCCTAGGGCTTTTTCTGTAATAAAATAAAGTTCTTGATAAATAGCACCAAGATTAGGTTGGTATTGTCCTCCTCCTCGTGCATCTGGCTTGGCATAAACTTCTAAAATGTTCTTGATTTTCTCGTAGCGATCGCCTAAGTAAGGTTTATGGCTTACTAAAAAGTTTTCAAAGTTATTATCTTTGATTGGTTCATTATTTGGTCGCCAAGGATAGACTTGCCAATAGACTTCAAAGAAATTTTCTGTTTGTCGTTCCCAAGTTTGCGCCCAATTAGGAGAATAATCTAAAGTGTCTTCTAAATCCAAACGTACTGCTTGAGTAATTTCTCGCCACTGCGATCGCAGTTTGAATTCTGCTTTCTCTGCTAAAGTTTTTCCTAGATCTTCTGGGACAATAGCAAAGAAGCGGTTAGGGAGACTAGAAAGGATTAAATCTTCTCCTGGCGGTTGAGAAATAATACCCTTACTAGCTAACCAGCGATCGCACAAAGGTTGTTCGAGTAAGTTAGGGAAAATTATAGCATCCGGACCAATTGCTTCTGCTACTACTTCAATCGCCGTCCAGTTGAGGTAAGATAACAAATAACTTCCCGCCCAGAGATCTTGAGTTTTTCTAGCCGCACTGATAAATGCTTGTACTGGACCGAGAGTAAATAATAAAAATGCTGGGTTAGGTAAAGCCGTCGCGATCGCGCTAGTTAATGCCTGATGCGTCCAAATAGAATGATCGGGAATGCGAGTATCTGCTGGTAATAAATCCCAAAAAAATCCTAATTGATTCCCTTCTATTTGTTGAATTTTACTCGACCAATTACGCCACAACCAGAGGAATAATTTTTGATGGTCTTGTTTAAGGCGATCGGGAATCTTTTGTAGAGATTTTTCTATAGCTTGATAGATCTCAGATTCATTGATTTGAGTAGGTAAAAATTGTCCTTTAACTAACTCTAAAGAATTACCCGATAAAGGATGAGTTAGATAAGGATGATTGCGAAAATCTGCCCCACCAATTTGTCTATAACTGGGAAAATTTAGTCGATCTGCTGCTGAAGCGATCCAATCGGCTTGCTGATAAGCATCTCTGCTTAAGTTGATTCCCAGAGTTTGAGCAATATTTTTTGCTAGTTTTTCATGACCTTTAATATCTAGTGATTTTCCTGGCGGATCGTGGAGAAATGATTGAATTTTATTTAGCCAAATGTCTGCAATGACCATCTTTAACCTACTCTTTCACTATTATCAAAACTTCTAAGGAACTCATTAATAAATTTGTAGTTAGGATTTCCAGGGTTGTTAATTCTTGAATTTGGGGAAAATTCTGATTCCATTTTGATAAGTAAGCAGTAATAATCCCTAACCGATTGAATAACTTTAATCCTCAGAGGCGAAGGATGACGAGAATTCATATCCAATCTAGTTAAAGGTAATCCAAAAACTGCTCGATCTTGTCGGGGTAAAGTTCTTCGATAATCTTGATAACGAGTGCCAATATTTTCTAATGCACCTTCCCAACTTGGAAAAGGAGTTTTAAGAATATAAATTGCAGCAGTAGCTGGACTATATAACTCGAATTTTGGGGAAGGTAAAGGTTGGGGGAAATTGGTTAACTTGAAATCCAATAATTCGTACAATCTTTTTTTAACTTTTTGTCTTGTACTTTTTAGATATTTAGGTACATCATTTTGTTTAAACTTGAGAATAAATTTGGGAATTTCCGCTTCATTAATATCTTTTAAATAAAACTTTTTAACTCTCAAACTACCTGCACCACGACGTTCTCTAGAACCAAAGCCTCCAAAGTAAAGGGCAAACCAAAAACAATTAATTGCAGTTAGTAAATTTTTGTATTGTTGCTCTGAATTTTGAGGACAAGGACGAGTTGATAGAGTTAAAGAAAAAGAAACTGGTTCTTCTACTCCAATTGCCTGACGTGCTGGTTTAGGATTTCTTCCTCCCGAACCTTTAGTAGAAAACCATAAATAACTTAGTCCAGGATTGCGTGATTGATTTAAATTAACAGTATCTAATTCCAGATTATTTGGTAATTGAGAAAGACGAAGAACAATATTAGAACTAGAATTTGTATCGCCAAATATAGAAGATTCTAGTTGTTGTAGTTTGTGCGGATTATCTAAATAATTAATTCCTGCGATCGCCCGAAACCAATATCTTAATGCACCGCGAAAAGCAGGAGGACGTAACTCTGCTTTTGTTGGATCTGCACCCCCGAGAAATAAAGGAGTGACTGTTTCTAAATCAAAAGTGATAGAAGGCATAGTCGTAAATTAAAAGAAGAAGACTATAGGCAATATAAAAGCTAACTATTTACCAATAACCTCCGATGCTAATAGTTCTCAATCAAAACTTAGTTTTCTAAACACCTTTAACTAACATTCCCTTTTGTGCAAAATTTCTCACATCACTAATTAATTTTTTTCGCAAAAACTGAGATGAAAGTAAAAAAATACTGGCTTTTAGCCAACTTTGCCTCAGTTTGGTAACTTTAGAAAACTTAATGGGTATGTTTAGTAAGGAGTGACCGATACTTCAACTCAAACGGAGATGCCGCAATGATCGAGCAGAATTTTCTGATAAAAACTAAAAAGTTAACAACTTATTACCATTTCGGTAAATTTCGTTGCTGTTCCGAATGAAGTGAAGATTGTTCGGATTGAGACAGGGATTGCCCATAGTCAAGATGTTCTGTTTCTCGCCTCGGTTGTATTACCGACCAACCAATCGGTTTGAGGAAAGAAAGGAATAAGCGATCGCCTACTATTCCAAAGACTATGCTACTGACAAACACTAAGACTGTACAAGTGATTACTGCAAACAGTCCCAGCGGGGCAATAATCAGAACAATCCAAGTAATACCTGCATTAGCAACAGCGACGAGGATATTACGGTAATGCATTAACTGTGTGAAGAGTGAGCGAGTCATAGCCGAGTACCTCTCTAAATTTCTTGAGCTATATCTGAGTATTCCCATTTCTTTTTCAATGTTTGCTATGACAACTCTTTATCTAACCGAACCAGGTACGATAGTGCGTTACGAAAATCACTCCCTGGCAATATTTAAACAACAGAAAAGGCATTCCTGTCGCCTTACTGAAATTACTTTAGTTGTCGTTCTTCCAGGAGTGCAGTTTACCGATGTAGCGATCGCTCAATTACTAGATCGAGGTATTGAAACAATTTTTCTGCGCCAAGACGGTCAATTTCGAGGGAGGCTTCAAGGACAATTTCATAGCAATCCCTTTACGCGTCTAGCTCAGTATCGCACAGTAGAAACCAGCTTTGGCATGATATTTGCTCAAAAATTTGCTCAAGGTAAAATCCGCAATCAGCGAGTTTTATTACAAAGGCGCAATCGAGCTACCAGAGGGCAAATTAGCGAATTGAGCGAGGCAATAGATCTCATTGATGCCTATCGGTTGCAGTTGAGTAAAACAGAATCACCCCTTAATCGAGATGAAATCATGGGTATTGAAGGGATTTGCGCTCGTACTTATTACCAAGGGTTACGCTATTATTTTCCTTCTCAATGGAATTTTACTGGACGAAATCGTCGTCCTCCTCTCGATCCAATTAATGCTTTATTGAGTTGGGGATATGGCGTTCTCTTGGCGCGGGTATTTGCTGCTTGCGTACAGGCGGGACTCGACCCTTATTTGGGCTTTTTTCATTCTATTCAACCCTATCGACCGAATTTAGTCCTCGATTTGATGGAGGAGTTTCGTCCTGTCGTAGTAGATCAAACAGTAATTGCTATTATTCAGTCTGAGGTATTGCAACCTGAAGATTTTGAGTCTTCTCCCGATGGAGTAGGGATTTGGCTGGGGTTAACGGCAAAAAAACTTTTTCTAGCAGAGTTAGAGCGTCGGTTCCGTCAACCGCTTCTGTATCCACCTCAGAATCGCCGTTTGAGTTTAAATCAAATTTTGCTAGAACAAGCGCGAACTTTAGGACGCTGCTTGATGGAGTCGAGTTTAGATTACGAGCCTTTTATTTTGAAATGACTAAAATATGGTTGGTTTGCTACGACGTACGAGATAACAAGCGTCGCAATAAGTTGGCAAAGTTGATGGAACAACATTGTCAGCGAGTTCAATATTCCGTATTTGAATGTCCTTTAGAGACAGCCAAACTGGAAAAGCTTTTAGACAAACGTTGGCTAAAGGTGTTGAAGTTAAGCGAGGATAGTTTGCGAGCGTATCCATTGGATAGCAAGGCAAAGCAAGAAACAAAGGTCTACGGCAGTCCACCGCCTTATGAACCACCCGACTATATCATTTTGTAACGAGTGACATTATTTTAGGGTTAAGCCAAAAGGGTCGATTTTCTATCTTTTTAGGCAATGTAACTAATTATTAAGCTCTTGCCAATTTCGTCGCTTAAAATTATTAATAGCTATAACAAGTCTAATTGAGTATAAAGCAGTATTTAGGGCTTTAGTAGCTTTATTGCTCAAAAAACTTTGATATAATATTTTTATAGCTATATTTGACGTTTTTTTCTTAAGTGAATATACCGAGTTTCTTTTTATGCATGGCTGAAACCGTATTATCTCGCTACCGCACCTTGAAAATCAAATACGATCGTAGTTTCCACACATAGGGGTTCGATATAACCTAATCCCCGCAAGGGGACGGAAACTTCCTATCCTCCCCCCATAGCTTTTTTTATTTTGTGTGGTTCGATATAACCTAATCCCCGCAAGGGGACGGAAACATACCATTCCTATCTTCCCCCCATAGCTTTTTTTATTTTGTGTGGGAGTTCGATATAACCTAATCCCCGCAAGGGGACGGAAACTTATCAATCCTGCAATTAGTACCAATTTGGTAAACATGTCTCAAGTTCGATATAACCTAATCCCCGCAAGGGGACGGAAACTCTCTTTGCCCAAGGAAGGTCATTTCTAGAAGCTTCTAGATAGTGTTCGATATAACCTAATCCCCGCAAGGGGACGGAAACCTCTAGTCGGTGTAGAACCTCCCCAAGAAGTGGCAGCTGCTAAGGCATGTTCGATATAACCTAATCCCCGCAAGGGGACGGAAACGAAACTAATAAACCAAGAGCGATCGCTTTCATTTGATTTTCCTGTTCGATATAACCTAATCCCCGCAAGGGGACGGAAACGCGTTTCTTAGGTTTACGACTTGTTTTCCAATCTACTAGTGTTCGATATAACCTAATCCCCGCAAGGGGACGGAAACGATACATCGCCGTTAGTAGTGGAGTACTGCCATTGTTTTCTGTTCGATATAACCTAATCCCCGCAAGGGGACGGAAACAAAGTTAAACCAGATTCAGTAGCACTACTAGCATCTTCATGAAAGTTCGATATAACCTAATCCCCGCAAGGGGACGGAAACTTGTTGCGTATCTGGAGGGTTAATTCGTTTCTGTGGAGGCGCGTTCGATATAACCTAATCCCCGCAAGGGGACGGAAACATTGTGTACCAGGGAACCTCGCAAACTTGTCTGTCCGGGTCATCATCGTTCGATATAACCTAATCCCCGCAAGGGGACGGAAACAAGTCGTAAGGGTCTATCCAATCCCAGACAGATTCTTTCGTTGCTGTTCGATATAACCTAATCCCCGCAAGTGGACGGAAACTTAGTACTCACTTCTAGCTTGAAAGTAACCACTTTCATGCTTGGCGGTGAAATTTTTTCATGAGGACTCCTTCTGCCTCTACATAACTTAATCTTCGTAAGGAGCATGTCACTGTCCTTCCCCGCATCCATCCCCACCTATCATGTTAAAAAAATTGACAGACTAGTAGGTGGCTGCACCAGTTAAACAAATATGTATGTAGTTAATACCCTTGCTCCGGTTTTCCTCATCATTATTCTTGGTGTTCTCCTGCAAAAAACAAGCTTTTTGAGTCCTCAATTGTCTCGTGAGAGCAATCGCCTGGTGTATTGGGTAGGCTTACCTTGTTTGCTATTCAACGAAACTGCTAATGTCTCCATAGCTAGCGGTTCGGCACTGCGAGTATCTGTAGTGTTAGTAGTGGGTTGCTTAGGCTGTATCATTTTGGCTTACCTGATTTCGCGGTTACTTCATCTGTCGGGACCATCGGAAGGAGCTTTTGTTCAAGCAGCTTTTCGGGGCAACTTAGCCTATATCGGACTACCAGTAGTTAGTTATGCTATTTCTCAAGCTCCAGGTACTTCTGCCGTAGCGTCATTAAGCGGAGAACAACTCCAGTCACTAGCTGTACTCTCGTTTGCGCCCCTCGTTCCCCTCTATAACGCAATGGCTGTTCTCGTCTTAGTGACGGGAAGTCATCGCTCGCAGGCAAACCCTTGGCTCACTCTGCTACGCTCAGTTGTTACTAATCCTCTCCTACTGGCTTGCGTGTTAGGTTTGGGCTGGACTGTAACCGGATTGCCTCTTCCCCCTTGGCTGGGTAATACTTGTCAGACGATAGGGCAGATGTCTCTCCCTCTAGCTTTGCTGGGTATTGGAGTCTCATTGGCAACGACTAGAGTACGCGGTCAAGTTGCTCTCTCGATGCTGGCGACACTTTTAAAAGTGGCTGGCGCACCAATTTTGGGAGTATTGGTGGCTAATTGGATGGGCTTATCGGCAACAGAACGCACGATCGCACTTCTCTATCTAGCCTGTCCGACTGCTGTTGCTTCCTATATCATGGCAGAACAACTGGGAGGAGATGAAACACTGACCAGTAGCACAATCGTTCTCAGTACACTGCTCTCGACCGTAGTCTTAGCTATTATTCTGTCTGCCTTTTATTAAAAACCCTCCGCGATCGCTGTTGCTATAGTCGAATGCACTTAAGTCTAGTAAATGCATAAACCAATCTCAACTGACGTACTTAGTTGATGTAAGGAAATGGAAAATTGATAATTAAAGGCAATTAAGTCAAATAATATTAAGAATTTACCGATTTTTCATTCTTAACCATCTTATTCACCATCGACTATTTGGAGGTTACGATGAGATTCCCTTTACTATCCCTCAGTCTTTTTTCTTTGTCTGCCGTCTTACCCCTAGTTCCTTCTGTTACTCCTTCGGCTAACGCTTGCGCGATCGTTGATGCGACTACTCAAGTTGCGATTCACGGTTCTCCCAATCCAGCCCAACAGAAAAATAATGTCACCATGGGACATGATGATAACTGCTTTAACAACAATATTGTCAATACCACTACTCAACTAGGAATTAGTCCCGGAGAAGTACAACAAACCCACCAAGGAGACTACTTTGTTGGTGGTGGGAATCTCAACAACACTGGTTTTACTACTCCCGTGATTCAAGTTCCTGTAGGAACTCAAGTAGATGTCTACAGCCCTGCCCACGATCCTCAATTTCTTAAGAGCTTACTACCTCAATAACATATCTCATCGACAAAACTTTTCTACACAACGAACAAACATTTCTACCCCCATAGCCAAGGCAGTCTCATCAAAATCAAAACGAGGATGGTGATGGGGATAAGCTAAACCCTTCTCTGGATTAGCTGCTCCCAAGAAAAAGTAGCAACCAGGTACTTCTTGAAGAAAAAAGGACATATCTTCTCCACCCATAGTATGACACTCCGGTACTACTCCTACTGGAGTTTCGACTACTTCGATCGCAACGGAACGGACTAACTCAGCTATGTTTTTATCATTAATGACTGGCGGGTAAAGTTGCCAATAATCTAGTTTGTACGTGGCTCCGTGACTTTGACAAATACCAGCAATAATTTCTTCAATCCGTTTACCAATAAAACTTTCTAGAGCGGGATTAAAATAACGCACCGTACCGCTCATTTGGGCAGTATCGGCAATTACATTTAAAGCTGTCCCTGCATGAAGTTCGCCGACAGTAACGACGGCAGAATCGAGAGGATTAACATTGCGAGCGACAATAGTTTGTAAAGCATTAACGATTTGGGCACTGACTACTACAGAATCAATGGTTTGATCCGGCATGGCACCGTGACCCCCCTTGCCAAAAATATGGCAACGGAAACACTCTACCGCCGCCATTAAGGCTCCGCTACGAACGCCTAGCTTACCTAGAGGCAGATTATTCCACAGGTGCAAGCCAATAATGGCATCTACATCTGGATTTTTGAGAACTCCCGCTTCGATCATCGGTTTTGCACCCCCAGGTCCTTCTTCGGCTGGTTGGAAAATAATCTTAACCTTACCCCGAAAATCTTGTCGGTGCTGCGAGAGATAATAAGCCGTTCCCAGAGCGATCGCTACATGACCGTCGTGTCCGCAGGCGTGCATTTTCCCTTCGTGTTGCGAACGATAGGATACTTCATTTTCTTCTTGAATGGGCAAAGCATCCATATCTGCTCGAATTGCTAACACCGGACCCGGGCGATCGCTATCTACAATCGCTACTATACCTGTTTCGGCAATACCTGTTTGATGCTCGATTTCCCAGGCTTGTAATTGTTGAGAAATTAACTCTGCCGTTAGTTTTTCCTGAAAACCTAATTCCGGTCGCTGATGAATGCCACGCCGCCACTTCACTAACTGAGATTGTAAGGCGCGAATTTCTAAGCGAATTTGCGCTGAATTAATTGAAGGAGAATTAGGAAAAGTAGAAACCATTTTTTGCTTAATTAACTATTTTTATACTTTAATTTTGCGTAATTTTTTCCGAGGAAAAATTCAGCTAAATTGATGAGTAAGATTAGGCGATCGCGCTGATAAATAAAAGAGATTATGAATCTAGTATATAAAGTATAAGTATTGTCATCTTATCTTTTCTTGCTGACTACTATAATCGACCCATAACAATGGCACAAAGGAATGGAAATGGGCGCAGACGATTTTTCATCATACCTTTTACTGTTTTAGAATTTATTAAAGCGATCGCGCTGAAGGAATGTCTGCCAAATAAATTCCTCATATTGGGGCTTGAGAGACAATTTAACGAAGTCCAACTGTGTCTGCAAATCAGTCAGCAGCGGAGTACCTTGGACTGTCTTGCTTACAAACAACAAGATTCTAGATTGGGGTTGGCGATCGCCCAAAAATAATTATTGATAGTATTCTCTGTCTAAGAATGTTAGCGTTTTGCGATCTTTAGTTTAGTCTCTTGCTCATTGGTTTATACTAACCAAATCAGACAGATTAATATTCAAAGGGAACAGATATCGTAAAAAGTATATAGAGTAACTTTTAGAAAGTTTTCCGATCTGGCATGATCTAAAAATAGTAGCCTAGCTTTATAAATAAATAAGCCATAAACTTAGTAATTTTACAGAGGAGATACAAAATTGAAAAAAATTGAAGCAATTATCCGACCTTTTAAGTTAGATGAAGTAAAAATCGCTCTCGTTAATGCTGGAGTTGTCGGAATGACTGTTTCTGAGGTGCGAGGTTTTGGTCGTCAAAAAGGTCAAACCGAACGCTATCGCGGATCGGAATATACCGTCGAGTTCTTGCAAAAACTCAAAATCGAGATAGTGGTTGAAGACAACCAAGTTGATATGGTAGTAGATAAAATTATTTCTGCTGCCAGAACTGGCGAAATTGGCGACGGCAAAATTTTTGTCCAGCCTGTAGATGAAATCATCCGCATTCGCACGGGAGAAAAAAATCTGGAGGCAGTTTAAGACAAGAATTTTACTCCGGGATTGGGGATAAGACAAATTTTCTTGCCCCTCTCCCGATTAGCTAATTCTCAAGCCAGATAAGGAATCAGCGCTGTTTGGGTTTCGAGTAAATCGCTAGCCAAGAAAATTTGATTTTTGTCAATAGTTCCTAACACTTTTTGTGGATTATTTTTGGCTACTACAGGCAATAAGTAAAGACCTCTAGCCCCCATTCTTTTTAACACTTCAGTCAAAGATTCATCCGGGTAGGCATAGAGAATCTCTGTAGTACAAATATCTTTGATTTTTCTCTTAGCGAGAAGTTCGCTCCCTCCGGTCGTGCCCGCTTCTGGCGGAGATTTACTTTCGGCTTGTAGAATTTCTCTTCTAATATCTGCCAGAGTAATAATGCCTACTAGTTGTTCGGCTTCATCAAACACCAACGCTGTATGGCATTTGTTACGAATCATTATTTGACCAGCTTCTAATAAAGACAGGGAATCGTTTAGTGCCAGATAGGAAGAACTCATCACGGTAGCAACCTTTATTTGTTGTAATCTTCCAACTTCATCTTGTTTTTCCAAATTTATTCCCATCTGCTGGAAATTCAATCCTTCAACTTCACTTTTGGATTGTATCTGCTCTACTGCCCAAATGCAGGTACCGACAGCAACCATCAAAGGTGGAATAATTAGATAGTTATGAGTCAGTTCAAATAACAACAAGATTGCTGTCAGTGGTGCTTTAACACTACCAGCGAGAACGGCTGCCATACCGACGAGCGCATAGGCAGCAGGCGGTGCAACTGCTAACCAGCTAACAGGTACTATTGCTGCTAAAACATTCCCATAGATAGAGCCCAAACAAGCTCCCAAGAACATTGCCGGAGCAAAAACTCCTCCTACCAAACCACTGCCCAAACTAATCGCTGTCAGGAGCGGCTTGATTACTAAGAGTAAACATAATAACTCCAGAGAAAATTGTTGCCCTTTGAGAATAGTTTCTATAGTGCCATAACCAACTCCCAGGATTTGAGGTAAATATACAGCTACTATACCAACGACTGCTCCGCCTATAGCTGGTTTGAGAATAACAGGAGTTTGTTCTAACCAAGTAAAACCCTTGACCGTTCCCTGAAAACATCCTTGAGCTAGTTTGACCCTTGAGTATATAAAAGGGAAACTACACTGGCAAGTAACCCCAATCCAAGGTAAAATAGCCATTCCCAATGACTGAGAACTACATATTCGGGTAAATCAAAAGCCGGATGTACTCCCAAAAAAGTGCGAGAGATAATCGCACTAAAAACAGCAGAGAGAAGAATAAGACCGACTGCTGGTGCCGAAAATGTCGTTCCAAGTACTACTTCGAGAGCGAAGAAAACTCCTGCAATAGGTGCATTAAATCCTGCTGCCAATCCCGCAGCAACCCCAGCGCCCAGCAGTAAACGATAACGATCTTTAGATACCTGAAAAAGCTGACCTAGTAGAATGCCAATATGAGAACCAATTTCTACACTCGGACTTTCTGGACCTAGAGAAGCTCCCGTTCCCAAAGATACCGACGCCGCCAACATTTTAATTATCGGTCTGAGGGGAGTAATAGTTTGTACTCGCGGGTCACTCAGCAAAGCTGCAAATTCTTGACCCAGAATATCGCGATAGCGCCAACGCATCAATCCTACAATTAATCCTCCCAACATGGGAATTAAAGCTACAGTCCAAGCTCCCCAAATGGAAATAGTCCCCATTAAGGTTTTAAAGCTCAGAGTTTCCCATAGATCGATTAGATAATGAAACAAAACCATCGTTAAGCCCGAACCACTGCCGATTAATAGAGCCGATATCAGCACGACAAATTCTGATGACGGCTGTAAGCGGTTCAGCAAGCTTGTAAAACGATTTGAAAGGGAAACTTGTTTGGATTTTGGAACTAAAAGTACTTTCGACTCAGAATCAGCAATAGTAGTTGACATTTAAAGATAAAAATTGCCAGAGGAGTAAGTTCCGTTGTTGTGAGTACGGAAAGTTCGCACAAATTGGGTAGAGCGAGTAGGTTAGGAATAAATATATAAAATACTTACTATACGGAGACAGAAAACAGTAGAAGAAAGAACTCTTCTTTTAACATCCTAACTTCCAACTACTTCTGATTTGTTTGCTATTTAGTTTTGCCTACCTATATAGGTAATTATATAAATTTTGAGAGTGTAATTCACGTTAGCTCAAACAGTTTAAGACGAAAATACAAGGCGATCGCAAAAAGTTATCTGTATACAAAAGCGGTAAACCATTTAACATTTTTGCAAAAGCGCTTTTTAAGTCTTATCAAGAGTATTAGTTGCTAGTGCAAAAGCAGAGAAGATATTGTGAAATAAAAAGAGAGACATCCAACTAAAACGCTCAGGGATATAATTTGTGATAATGACAACTAATCAGGATGTGTGGAGTCAGTGGCTTCTACAACGTCGTTTTGGAGGCGATCCGCAACAGCTGTGCATGCTTCTGGATTCCTTCTATCCCATACGTGACAAAGTACTCGATCGTACACAACTCAGGGGTGGCGAGACTCTACTCGATGTCGGCTGTGGTGATGGGTTAATTGCTTTTGGTGCGCTTGAGCGGTTCCCAACATGCTCGGTTATCTTCAGCGATATCTCGAAAGATTTGCTCGATCGCGCTCAATCTCTCGCACATGAACTAAATGTCTCATCGCGCTGTCAGTTCGTTCGGGCGGCAGCCGATGACTTAGCTCCAATTCCTGATATCTCTGTAGATGTCGTTATAACTCGCTCTGTTCTCATATACATAGATAAGAAACAGCAACCATTTGAAGAGTTCTACCGTGTTCTCAAACCTAACGGACGCTTCTCTATCTTTGAACCCATCAATCGCTTTAGTTTTCCTGAACCACCACAGCGATTTTGGTGGTATGATATCAGCCCGATTATTGAGATTGCTGGCAAAGTGAAACAGTTGTATCACCAGTATCAGCCATCTGAGACAGACCCAATGTTGAACTTCGATGAGCGTGATTTACTGAACTATGCTGAGCGAGCCGGATTTCAAGAGTTGCACCTAGAACTATATGTAGATCTTGAACGACAGACGGAGGATATACAGTGGGATACTTGGGTTCAAATAGCATGGAATCCTAAGATGCCAACACTTGCAGAGGCGATCGAGCAAGTACTAAATCCCGATGAAGCGCACCAGTTCATTAGTTATCTTCGTCCACTGGTCGAGAATAAACAAGGTCGCCTTCGAACAGCTGGGGTTTATGTATGGGGTGTAAAGTAATAAGCGATGAGGTAACTTGGTGCTGTCAAGTTTACGAAGAGAGAAATCTTCTTAAGAAATACTTCTGTCGCATCTCAGGGTAATCGGGTTCTTGCGCACTTTTGTTCCCTGTTCCCTTTTGTACGGACGTAGCATGCTACGTCCCTACTTTTAACTTTCGCGCAGCGGTACTAGATTCGCTACAGTAATCGAAGATAACTCATAGCAAGGGATAAGTCGATGACTAGTACAACTGTTAAGCAATCGGAGACTAACCTACCTCCTTTAATTCCTCGCGATATTTTATTTGGCAATCCGCAACGTACCAGTCCTCAACTATCTAAGGATGGTAAGTATTTGGCATATATTGCCCCCGATGATAAAAATATCTTGCAAGTATGGCTGCAGACTTTAGGAGAGAAAGACGATCGCAAATTAACTAACGATCCAAAAAGAGGAATTAGAGCTTATTTTTGGACATATCAACCAGAAACGCTAATTTATCTCCAAGATTCCGACGGAGATGAAAACTTTCACCTCTATTCGGTTAATATCAAAACTAATATTGTCCGCGATTTAACTCCCTTTCAAGGGGTTAAAGCCCAGGTAATCGATCTAGATCATGAATTTCCTGATGAGATTTTAGTAGGACTGAATCTAAATAATCCTCAAAAATTCGATGTCTATCGAATTAATCTCAATAACGGCACAGTAGAGTTTAATACAGAGAATCCTGGCAATATTGTCGGTTGGACGGCAAATCCACAATTTGAAATCTTGGCTGCTGTCGCGGCAACTCCTGATGGTGGTTCCGAACTATTATATCGGGAGACAGTAGACCGACCTTGGGAGATTTTACGTCATTGGGGACCTGATGATGAAGGTGGAGCGTTAAGCTTTTCTAGCGATGGCAAAACTTTATATATACTGGGCACTCACGATGCTAATGCCGAACGCTTGCTTGCGCTAGATTTAGCTACTAAAGAAGAAACAGTTATTGCTGCAGACGAACAGTACGATGTCGGTGGCGTAATTACTCATCCCACTAAACGACACATACAAGCAGTTTCTTTCTACAAAGATAAATTGTACTGGCAAGTTTTGGATGAAGAGATTGCCGCAGATTTTGATGCTATAGCGAAAATACGCCCAGGACAGTATTCTCTTATCAGTCGCGACTTGGCGGATACAAAGTGGATCGTCGGTTACCTTAACGATGACGGACCCGTTTACTACTATCTCTACGATCGCCAATCCAAATCCAGTACTTTCCTATTCAGCAATCGACCGGAATTAGAAGATTTACCCCTCGTTCCCATGGAACCTATTTCCTATCAGGCACGAGATGGATTGACCATTAACGGTTATTTAACCCTACCGAAGGGCATAGAAGCACCCTACGCTACGGTTCTCCTCGTCCATGGCGGTCCCTGGGCGCGGGATACCTGGGGCTACGATCCTCAAGCCCAGTGGCTGGCTAATCGCGGTTATGCCGTCTTGCAGCCGAATTTTCGCGGTTCTACCGGTTATGGCAAAGCTTTCGTAAATGCAGGTAATCGTCAGTGGGCGGCGACAATGCACGACGATCTGATTGATGGTGTCAATTGGCTGATCGAACGAGGTATTGCCGACCCAGATAAGATTGCTATCATGGGCGGTTCTTATGGCGGTTATGCTACTTTGGTGGGCTTGACTTTTACTCCCGATGTCTTTGCTTGTGGGGTAGATATTGTCGGTCCTTCTAACCTGATTACTTTGATGCAGAGTATCCCTCCTTACTGGAAACCGCTGATGGCAATGTTTCAACATCGGGTTGGCAATTTGGAGACGGAAGAGGAGTTTTTAAAATCGCGATCGCCTCTCTTTTTTGTAGACAAGATTAAAAAACCTTTACTAATCGGACAAGGTGCGAACGATCCCCGTGTTAAACAAGCAGAAAGCGAACAAATAGTTGAAGCAATGCGTCGAGCTAATAAGCCGGTAGAGTACGTTCTTTATACAGATGAAGGACACGGTTTTGCCCGTCCAGAAAACCGCTTACATTTTTTTGCCGTTGCGGAAGAGTTTTTGGCTAAATATTTAGGTGGTCGATTTGAACCTGCTACTAATATTGAAGGACATTCAGGGATTGTTCAAAAGTTTTGATGAATCCGAACCCAAACAGATTGTTGTAAATTTTTAGTTAGTTTATAATCAACAAAACTTGCCCCTTTTCTTAACCTAATTAAGGGGCTTTTTTTATTGTTTACTTTAATTCAATAAAAGTAAGACTATTGCTAGAGTAAAAATGTTTCCTCCTTGTCTGAAAATTTTTTTTTATTCCTATCATTTTTTTTACTTTTTGTTTTTATCTTATGAAATTACAGAAACAAAATTGAGGAAAAATAGTTATGAAACTACAATTTCAAGCTTTTTCTTTAGCCGTAGGTTTAGTAGCAGTTTTGGGTATTTTTACCTCAGTAAACAGTACTACACCTTCCACAGATAAAAATACTTCCTCTGTAGAAAATTCAGTTCAATTAAATACTCCTAAAGATACTGAAGTAGAAGCTACTGAAGAAATGGAAGCAGAAGAATCGGAAACTACTGGATTAGAACCAGTGGATGAATCAGCAGAAAGGGAAACTCCCACAACTTCTGGGATGGAAACAACTCCAGCTCAAACTTCTGAAACCGAAGAATCTGGAATCGAAGCAACAGAATCAGATACTGAATTAGAAGCAGCAGACGAATCAGTAATCGAATCTGAAGCGAGCGAAGACTCAACAGAAAGGGAAACTCCCACAACTTCTGGGATGGAAACAACTCCAGCTCAAACTTCTGAAACAGAAGAATCTGAAATGGAAGCAACAGAATCAGATACTGAATTAGAAGCAGCAGACGAATCAGTAATCGAATCTGAAGCGAGCGAAGACTCAACAGAAAGGGAAACTCCCACAACTTCTGAAACTGAAGAATCTGGAACGGAAGCGACCGAGCCGGGAACTCCAGAACTAGAGTCTAGTGAGGTTACTATTGAAGAAGACGACAAAGAAGTCGTTTTGCCCGACAATAGCACAACTGAAACAAATACTGAATCAGAAGCTGCCGGATCTACAACTCCAGCACTAGAGCCCGCTCAATAAGTCGCTGACACAATATAAAAGTCGTGTCAGAAGTTAATCGTCAATTTAATCGTCTATTATATCTCCTCTTTTAGGGGAGATATTTTTGTTTTAGCAGATTGGAGACGATGAAGCTACTATTTTATCTCGATCTCTTGAAATATAGAGCCGATTAATTATGAGAAAGGGATTGTTGCTCTAATTGTATTTGATAGGTTTCACCAGATTTAGAGTCCATCGCTTGCGTAGTCAAATTTTTTTGCTGAAGCAGGGAGTTAAAATTATCTACGTTTCCTTCTGCACGCAGTAGTGATATGACTAAGCCTTCAAAACTAACATCTCCTCCAGCGGCTGTAGAGAAAATAAATTGGGGTTGCAACCACTGACACACTTCTAAAGCGGCTTCTTGTCCTTTAATGACAGAACCTACCAAAGGAAGTTTGAGACTGACAATTGGAGTAATTATTACCTCAACGGGAGCAAATTCTTTAATTGAGGGAGAATGATGACCGTGGGGTTCGTAATAAATTTTTTTACCAGATTCTAACCCTTTGAGAAGATAGCCGTTTTCTACTAAAGTGGGACCGATAGGAGAACCGGGGACGGCTCGAATTTCTACTTTATCTGCCAGAGTGTAAGTTTCTCCATGGGTCAAAGAATTTACCCGAGTATAACCTAATTCTGTTACTATTTTGGCTGCGTTAGGAGAAGCAACGACAGGAAGATTGCGATCGAGTTTTTTTAAGGTAGGAGGATGAGCGTGATCTTCTAATCCTTGAGAAAGAAGAATCAAGTCAATTTTTTCTGGAATGGGATGAGAATTATGTTTGATTCCCTTAAATAACCAAGGTAGATTACCAAAAACTAACGGTTCTACCAACCAAGGATCGAGTAATATGCGTTTTCCTTCAATTTCGATTAGCCAAGAATTGCTATCTAGATAAGTTAGTTTCATAAAATTAAGTATGCTAAATATTCGTAATCTAGGTTTATTGTATTGTAAACATTTATAAAAAAGCTCCGGTCATCAGATAACCTATTTAAATTTAGATAATAGATGAAGCAAGTGATTAATATGTGGCGTAATGCTCGCTTATTGTGGCTCATTATTGGCTTTGGCATCTCGGTTCGTCTAATTCAATATTTATCTAATCGTTCTCTTTGGGCTGATGAAGCAGTATTAGCACTCAATATAGTAAATCGTTCGTATTCAGAATTAGGTCAACCTCTAGATTACGATCAAGCAGCACCGATTGGCTTTTTATTAGTAGAAAAGTTTGCTATTCAATTGTTTGGTAATAATGAATATGCTCTCAGACTTTTTCCTTTATTTGCAGGGATTATAAGTTTATTTCTTTTTGCTCGACTGAGCCAATGGTGTCTTTCACAAACAGGTAGAATAATTTCCTTAGTTCTTTTTGCCAGTTTACCTTCTTTGATTTATTATGCATCAGAAGTTAAACAGTATGCTAGTGATGTTGCAATATCCCTACTGTTATGTGTTTTATTATTACCCATTAAACAACAAAAGCTTACTCGAGCTAAAACTATTATTTACTCACTTATAGTAGCAATATCTATCTGGTTTTCCCATCCAGCTATTTTCGTTTTGGCAGGTATGGGCTGTAGCGAGCTAATTATTTGGTATAAGAGCAAAAAAAAGAAATATTGGCTGAGAAAATTAATAATTTATTCGAGTGGTTTACTGAGCTTTAGCTTATTTTATTTATTTTTTGTGCGCAATCTAACCAATAATCAGACTTTAATGGATTCTTGGGACGATGCTTTTCCTTCATCTCCATTAAATTTAATTTGGTTTTTAGATTCTTTGGGAAAATTTTTCTATAATCCTTTGGGATTTGAAGGTGGATTAGATGGATTAGCTATTTTTATTTTTGCGATTGGATGTTTTTCTTATTTCTCCAGAAATAAAGCAATTTTAATTAGTTTAATATCACCTCTCTTTATGACATTTTTGGCTGCTAGCTTGCAGGGATATCCGTTTCGCGGTCGTCTTGTCTTGTTTCTTACTCCATTCTTTATTATAATAATTGCTGAAGGAGCAAGTTATTTATTAAAATATAAACGCAATCGGTTAACTATAACTTTGGGAATTTTACTAAGCATATTACTAGTCATTTTTCCCATACTTAATGTAGGTAGTATTTTAAATAAACCCCAGTTAAAAGAAGAGATTAAACCAGTTATTAGTTATATTAAAACTCATCAGCAGCCTGGAGATATTTTATATATTTATCAGCGAGGAATTTATCAATTTCTCTACTATGCCGAGAAATATGGTTATCTCCATGGGGATTACATTATTGGTGTAGACGATTTAGACCAATATGATGGTGAAGGTCTATCAGAACGAGAGTGGCAAAGATACAAGCAGGATCTAGATAAATTGCGAGGAAATAAACGAGTATGGTTACTATTTTCCCACGCGAATAAAGCCTCGGAAAATACGGCGATCCAATCCTATCTCGATCGCATTGGTCAAAAAGTAGATTTTTTTGCAGCCCCGGGCTCTTTTGTGTACTTATATGATTTAAGTACCCGTTGAACTACCAAATAAGCTGTCACATATTTAGTTTAACAAGTTTAACTATTGTGGTAAATACACTGAACAACCAGTTTTTTCCTGCTGGATCTGACTAATAAACGCAGTAAATTCTTCGACAATATAGGGATTACGCCAGCCTTTTGCTGTTTCTTCAGTAATAATTTCTAAGGCTTGAGCGGGAGTATAGGCTTTTTTGTGAGGGCGTTCGCTGGTAAGTGCGTCGTAAATATCGAGTATTTGAAATATCTGAGCTAACTGAGGAATTTCATTGCCTGCTAAACTATCAGGATAGCCGCTACCATCCCAACGTTCGTGATGATGGCGGATTATAGGCAATACTCCTCGACGATTACGCAATGGCTGACATATTTTTTCGCCAATCAAAACATGTTGATGAATTAATTCTCTTTCTTCCGGAGTCAGTTCTCCCTTCTTTAATAAAACTGCATCGGGAATAGCTACCGTACCAATATCGTGAAGATGAGCAGCAAAAACAAGATTGTCAATCGCTTCTTGGGAAAATTGTAAATATTCACCAAACCTTTGTGCCAAGGCTGATATTCTAGCACAAGAACTACCACTCTCAGAAGAACGACTTTCTACTGCTTTAGCGATGGAAAAGAGTACTTGTTCCGTTTGATCTAAACCTTCATTAAGACGTTTCTGATTGATTAAAGATTTAACTCTTGTTAATAATTCAAAGCGGTCTAAAGGCTTAATTAAAAAGTCATCTCCTCCAACTTCTATTCCCTTACGGCGATATTCTCGTTCATCTGCAACAGTCATGAAAATAACTGGAATATGACAAGTTCGTTCATCTTGCTTCAGTAACTTACAAATTTCAAAGCCGTCCAAACGCGGCATCATCAAATCTAGTAAGACCAAATCTGGTTTCTGTTCGAGAATATAGTCGATTGCGAATAGACTGCTATCTGCTTCCAAGACTTCGTAGTTGTTTAATAAAAGCAAATCTGCAGCTGTCATGCGACTGAGAGGATGATCGTCTACGATGAGAATTTTAGCTCGAGTGTAATCAAAGTAATTCATCACCGAAGATCGAGCTTGAGCGGATTGAGATAAACCGGAGGCTTGATTCATCATTTTGCTTGCTACCAAAGACGTGAAGATAAGCTAGCTAATTACATTTGTGTCCTTCAGTATTTCTAACAAAAAATTGGTTTTTTCAACCAAATTTGTTTTATAGCAGTAGTCAACACGATTAGGACAGTTTGAATAGCCTAAATCATTGCAGTTTAAGAATCATACTTCTGACTCTTGGCTTCTGGCTCCTGATTCCTGTTATACCAGTCTGAGTAAAGCTTGGATTTTGTGAATTAGGTAGTCAATATCTATATACGAGCTTTTTTATCACTATGTTCCTTATTATGTTATTTTTTTTTCATATTTGAAATCAGCTTTTCTACGGACATATAGTTAAAATTTTTGACATACTTCCAAGACAAAAGAAGAATTACTTAAATAAATTTACTGATTTTATCGGTTAATCTGCGGAGCGAAACCATCTTTTTTTCCACTGGCTGGTTGGTTCAAGGGTACTGATTTGTTGTTCTTGCTGTCGTCTCAGGCAGATCGTATCAGCAGAATCTTGTAGATAAGGATCGCGATAAGGAATAGCGGCACGAGTATAAAGATGTTCTTTTTCTTGGAGAGAAAGGGAAGGTAAATCCCACCCGCAAAAGCTAGCTACTGTTCCTGGCGATCGCCTGCCGACACTGGGGGTCGAGCCAAATTGTAAACCTGCTAGAGACAAAGCCATACGCACTGCAGCCGAACAAGAATAAGTAGTGAGTCTTCCCGTTGGTTTCAAACATTGAGCTACTAACCCTAAAAATTCTACACTCCAAAGTTGGGGACACTTTGGTGGAGAAAAAGGATCGAGAAAAATAGCATCTGCCTGCCATTGTAACTGACAGAGATATTTAATCGTTTCTCTGGCATCTCCAATGAGTAGTCGTCCCTGAAAAAGATCGCTCTGCATTTTATATACATTCGCTAACTCTTTCAATAATTGGGGAATTGGTTCGTGCCACTGAGCTAGTAATTGATGAGCGATCGCTTGATGAGGTACGACATCAGATAGCTCTAGAGCAATTAACTCGATTTTGCATTGAGGATTAACTGACCAAATAGCGGCTAAAGCAGCAGCGCTGTTGTAACCGAGACCGTAACATATATCGAGCAAACGGATAGGGATATTAGCTCGATCCTTGAGTTGACTAGCCTTTTGTTTTAATTGAGATGGTTCGACGAACTTAGCTTCAGCTTCTTGTTTTGCACCGTAGTGGGAGTGAAAGGCTTCATTAAATTCCTCAGAAAAAAAAGTGCAAGAACCATCTCCCGTCACTTGAGGGATAAACTGCTCCGCTTTCATTTTTTTAATTTTTACTTTTTAATTGTTCTAGGTCTTCTGGAGTATTGCAATTAAAAAGTATTTGGCGATCGCTAACTGGCAGTTCCTCAACTGGATGTTGTTCCAACCAACCTTGAAAAGATCTGCCGCCAGAATCGATGTAGGCTGTAAGTGAAGGTAAACAGAGACGACGATAGAATCCGCACAAAGGCTCCCAACCTTTAGGATGACGAGGCAAAAAAGCGATCGCTTCAGGGGATACTTGAGGTAAATACTCGCACCATTGCTTAACTTCAGACGAACTCAGTCGGGGTAGATCGCAAGCTAAAAGTAAAATCCATTCACGATCTACCTGTTGCAAACCTTGAAAAAAACCGACGAGTGGTCCGTGAGGTTGTTCCTCAGAAGATAGGGGTACTTCCCGAATTAATTGACAACCTTGAGGCAAAATGTCTCGATATTTTTCAATCCAAGGCGTTACCACATAAACTTGACTTGCACATTCTTGAGCGAGAGTGCAAATTTGATCCAGTAATGGTCGAGCGCCGAGATAGATCGAAGCTTTATCTCGTCCCATACGAGAACTTCGTCCGCCAGCGAGGACAATAGCAGCAACCGATGAGATTAAATCTTCTGCCATAATTTATCTCTTATCCTTTGCTGTTAACTAGTGAGCGCTTACCGGGACTTAAACAACTAAACATGAACGAGCAACAATCTTCTCAAGAAAAAAAATATTATCAACTGCAACTTTGGATTTATTTTCTGCCAGTAGTAGGCTTACTACCTTCTTGTTGGACTTTAGTCAAAGGGAAAGGCGATCGCCAACAGCAGAATGCCAGTCGTCTATCAATTACGCTAGCACTCATTTGGCTGGGATTTTATAGCACATTATCTATTGGTGCTACTCAAGCTTCAGAAATCATTGCTTTTCGATTCCTCTATACTAACGCTTTGCTAACTACTGGATACTTTTTGCTGTGTATTTTTCTCCTGCTGCGTCTGGGACGCGGTAAATCTCCTCGACTGCCAGCGAGCGTTAGAGTTGCTGACCTTCTTAAAAGTAATAACCGTAAAATTCAGTAATCTATGCTGTCATTTGTCAACCTACAAGCTAAAATCGGAGGAGATTTTTTGGATTTTATTTATATTTATATCCGACAGGAGATTTTTCTTATCTCAAAGAAGACAGATAAATGTTTATATATACCTAAAATTATCCGTCGAACTTAAAAATTCTGCACGTGTGAGGAAGCTTGTGTCAGCAAAAAAAGTTTATCAACCCACCCCTTCTGGACGACAACATACTCTCAAAGTTAAATACAACTACAATAAGTCAAATCGAGCACGATCCATTTTGATTGGATTAGGTTTAGCAGGAGTATCTCTAATTTCTGCTGCTGCCGGAGCTTTATTGGCAGTGACCTTTTCCTTCTCTTCTCCTCTCCAACAAGCTGAACTGACACCAGCACAAAAGGCAGTTTTTAGTGAAGAAGAAACAGTTGCTCAAAAGAGTTTGACCGTACCCGAATTATCTCGACCGGTAAATATATTAGTTTTAGGTATTAAAGTTCTTACTTCAGATCTAGATCTTCCCCCAGAAGAAGATTTGGGTTATCATGCCCTGGTCAACTCGTTTGAGGGTTTGAGCGATACCATGCTCTTACTCCGGTTCGACCCCAAGCAAGAAAAATTAACAGTACTTTCGATTCCTCGCGATACTCGTGTCTCTCTTCCAGGATATGGCGTACAAAAGATTAATATTGCTAATGATTTTGGCGGACCCGCTCTTACAGCTGAAGCAGTTAGCGAACTATTAAACGGGGTTAATATCGATCGCTATGTGCGGGTAAACGTGCAAGGGATAGAAAAACTTATTGATGCTTTAGGTGGTGTTACGGTTTATGTTCCCAGAGACATGAAATACACCGATCACAGTCAACATCTCTACATTAATCTCAAACAAGGCAAACAGCATCTCGATGGGGAGAAAGCAGCACAGTTTTTACGCTTCCGTTATGATGCCTTTGGCGATATTGGTAGAGTTCAGCGACAACAAATGCTGATGCGCGCAGTAGTCGAACAGACGCTCCAACCAAGCACTTTAGTCAAGATACCCAAGATACTCTCCGTCGTTCAATCACACCTCGATACCAATCTCACCCTTAAAGAATTAATGGCTTTAGCTGGCTTCGGTGCAAAACTACAACGAGCGGACGTACAAATGCTCATGCTACCCGGAGAGTTTAACGGTGACGGCAGAACTGAAATAAGCTATTGGTTACCCAATCGCGATCGTATTGAAAAGCTAGTAGCCCGACATTTTACTCCAACTGTTAACGTTCAACAACTAGAACAACTAAATAGCCTCGATCGCTATGAATACAAAGAACCTAAGACTTTGCAAGTAGCCATTCAAGATAGCGTAGACGATCCTCAAGCAGTACAAGAAATGGTAGAGCATTTACGCAAAGCTGGCTATACGAGAGTATATGTTAGTGATAATTGGCATCGACCGTTAACTAAGACCCAAATTGTCGCTCAAGCAGGAGATAATGAGTTGGCGGCTTCTGTCCATGCTACTTTAGGAATAGGAGAAATACTGGTAGAAAGTACGGGTGTTCTAGCTTCCGACTTAACCATCGTAATTGGGGAAGATTGGCGAGAGCAAATTCATATTAATAAAACTTTTGAAGATCGAGATGAAAATAATTTTAACCATCTTTGATCGAAAACAAAATTGAGCAAGATTTCTCGGTATCCTAAAACTAACCCTTTATTAGTAAACACTAAATAAGTGGTAAGTGTACCGAGATAGTTCTGGCTATGAACTCGAATTTGTTTGCAACAAACCGCGTTCTTATTCCTATTGATTTTTCTGAAGCATCTTTACAAGCGCAGGAACTTACTTTAGATTTTGTTAAAGACCCGTCCCATCTTTATGTGCTTCATGTAATCCCTCCTCTCAATCCTGGCGAACCAGGGGTAATTTGGAATCGACTAGATGATGAAACGCGCAAACAGCATGTTTATCAGCTATTTAAACAAAGATTTAGTCGTTCCGAATACGAGCAAGTTCACTTCAGCGTTGCTGTGGGAGATCCCGTTGCAGCTATTGTAAACTACGCTAAAGAACAAAGAATAGATTTAATTATTGTTCCTTCCCACAAACGCAC
The DNA here is from genome assembly GCA_015207585.1 of Pleurocapsales cyanobacterium LEGE 06147. GTDB lineage: Bacteria > Cyanobacteriota > Cyanobacteriia > Cyanobacteriales > Xenococcaceae > LEGE-06147. The sequence continues at coordinate 25,931 of JADEWQ010000053.1, forward strand.
TGGATTAAGTCATTTTTTTCAAGGTTCTGTTGCCGAAAAAGTAATTCGTCTAGCACATTGCCCAGTATTAGTGTTAGGAAGAGATAGTCTCTCAGCAAGCAGTAAACAGTGAACGGTTATCACACTTCAAAGTTATCTGTAAACAGTGGTGTTTACTTCTGACTCCTGACTCCTGACTTAACGATGAATCATAACTATAAAAAAAGTCGATTACCTCATCAAAGGTGGCGAATTACACCAGTTCAACCAGAAAAAATATCTCAACTAACTTTATTTACAGAACTTTTACCACTTGTAAATCAGGTGATTGTCAATCGGGGAATAGATACGCCAGAATTGGCTCAAATATATATCGAACCGGAATCACAAAATTTGCCTTCTCCTTTGACAGAATTTAAGGATTTAGCGGCAAGTATACAGTTACTGCAAAATACCATTGCCTGTGGCGAAAAAATTGCTATCTGTGGAGACTACGATGCAGATGGCATGACTAGTACGGCTTTATTGTTACGTGCTTTTAGACATTTAGGGGCAAACGTAGATTATGTGATTCCCAGCCGCATGAAAGATGGCTATGGCATCAACATTCGTATTGTCGAAGAATTTGCTGCTAGTGGAGTAGGTTTAGTTTTAACGGTAGATAATGGTATTTCCGCTTATGAACCGATTTTGCGAGCAGTAGAATTAGGACTCAGTGTTATCGTTACCGATCACCACGATCTTCCCGAACAGTTACCTCCAGCCGATGCAATTCTTAACCCGAAACTTCTCCCCGAAGTTTCTCCCTATCGGGGATTAGCAGGGGTAGGAGTTGCTTATATTTTAGCAGTAGCTACTGCTCAAAGTTTGGGAAAACTCCAAGGACTAACCAATCAATTGTTAGAATTATTTACCCTGGGAACGATCGCCGATTTAGCTCCCTTGGTGGGAGTAAACCGTCGCTGGCTGAAAAGGGGTTTGCGTCAATTACCTAACTCTGAACTAGCTGGAGTACAGGCGTTGATGCAGGTAGCCGGAGTAAGAGAAGAACAAAAGCAACTACAACCGGATGATATTGGATTTAGACTGGGACCGAGGATTAATGCTGTGGGAAGAATAGGCGCTCCTCAAATAGTCATTGAATTGCTAACTACCGATGACTTAGGAGTAGCTTTAGAAAGAGCGATGCAATGCGAACAAATTAACCGCCAGCGTCAGCACCTATGCGAACAGATCGAACAAGAAGCAATTGCCTTAATTGAAACTACACGGACAACTAACGATGAGGAGGATCTGTCTGGCGAGGTGTCCTCACCTAGTCATTGGCAGCAAGCAAGGGTATTAGTCCTAGTCCAAGAAAACTGGCATCACGGCGTGATTGGCATCGTTGCTTCTCGTCTGGTGGAACGTTATGGCGTTCCTACTTTTATAGGTACCTATGAAGAAGAGGATAGAAGCAAAATTCGCGGTTCGGCTAGAGGAATTGAAGAATTTCATGTGTTTGACGCTTTAGAATTTTGCCAAGATTTATTAGGTAAATTTGGCGGTCACAAAGCAGCAGGAGGTTTTAGTTTGCCCGCTCAAAATTTAAGAGCTTTTGAGCAAAGATTGAGTAAGTTTGCCCGCCAATGTTTAAAACTAGAGTATCTCAAACCACTAGTTAAAATAGATGCCCGAGCTAAATTAAATCAACTTTCCCTTCAACTCTACCAACAAATCGATAGTTTACAACCTTGGGGTATTGGCAATGATTTTCCCGTTTTTTGGACTGCCAATGTACGAATCAAAGAGCAACAGATAGTAGGAAAAAATCATTTAAAGCTAACTCTAGCCGAAGATGATTCAGGAGTAGAATTTAAGGCGATCGCGTGGCGTTGGGGCGAATATTTTCCTCTTCCTAACCGTCTCGATATTGCTTATAAATTAAGAGAAAATCATTGGAATGGTAATACTAGCCTCGAACTAGAAATAGTTGGAGTTAGATTGCCTCAATTTCAAACAATGACAGAAAAAGTTCCCCCACTTCAATCTTCCTTAACAGAATTTTCTTTTCATGGACGTACTTATACTTGCAGTTTATTCAATTCTGCTAATGAATTAAAAATTATCAATGACCGAGGTAAAGTATTACTAATTGGTAAAGGGAAAAAAGTTGGTGTGTTGGGAATAGATACAGATAATTCTCAAGCAGTTGACGTGACTAAACCCCCCTATTATCAGCTCGTTAAAGCTGCTCTTGAAGCATTGAAGTATAATTAATGGAGATTAAAATTTCGAGCTATCTCTATACAACATATAACAGTTCTAAATTATACCAATAGAAAGAAAGGTTAGGATTTACAAAATAGCAAAAGGGCGAATGGTCATTCGCCCCTACCTTTAAATATGTCTGCTCTAAATTTATAATGACTAATGACAAAGCGACGGGCGACTATGGCGAACCATCCTAGAAAGAATGGAATTCCCGTCGCTTTCAGTGACGCCCCGCTGTTCCATGGAGACTGGACACGGTCTCTCAAATTTTGCGACTCTGTAGAAGTAAGAAATATTTAGCGAATTTGGGAAGAAGCAGCATCGGAAATAGCTGGAATTTCAGCATATAAACCGCGTACGGACTGAACTATGCCATAAAAACAAGCAGCTAAAGTCCCTAAAAAAATCGTATTATTAAGGGTTTCTGTCAATAAACTGTAGCGACCGAATCCCATTTCTAAAATACTCATGAGCAAGCTACATAAAATTAAGAAAATATCCAATAAAATTGCTTGCATGGTATTAAAACGAACAAAGTAATTAAACCGTTCACTTCTGACTATGGCAAACCACAACACAAAGAAAATAATCAATCCAGCAAAGGGAAGACCATAGTAAATGGTAATCAAAGGAGCTAGAGGAGCATAAATAATGCTGAGAAAAGGAAATTGTTTCAGTAGTAACAAACCAAAGGGTAAAACATAAACGAGTGGCAGTAAATAAACTAAGGCAGCGATCGCCCGGTCTTTAGCATCTACTGCTTCGGGATTGGACATGTTTATTTCTCCTAACAGTTGAAGTGACGTACCCGTCGCTAAAACGAGGGCTTCCTGTTTCATCTACAGTCGCCTCTACTAGCAAGCTAGTTTTGGACTTACACCATATCCACTGGTTTTGCTTCACCCCGAAAGGTGGCACTGACAGTCGTATAGCTTCAGCTATACCCAGGCTACATTCCCAAGGTCGCGTCTGAGGTTTATCTCAGACTGAGATCGATGGCAAAACACCAGGCACACTCTGAGGAACTATTCAGCAATAACGCCTAGCTAAATAGCAACATTAGTATTTTACAACACTTGAAGCCCTTACTACATAAAGATTATGTATCTAAACTGTCAACCGACTGACCCTGCCTCCGAATTCATCCCAGTCCTGAGCTTGCGAAGGATCAATCGAGGGACTTCTTCGGACAAACAGTTAAATTTATTGCTTCGGCTCTCTTCCGATCATAGAGCAATTAAGTATTTACGACTCTAAATGGATGCCGTGTTTGATGCTTTGGATTGCGATCGCGATGGTAAAATTACTCTGGCAAAGATAACAGCAGGTTTAGGAGCCGCTCATCATTTAGCTCAAGCTAGCTAGGACCGCGTGCGGAAGTAAAAAAGTAGAGGTCTAGGTTTAGCTCCTAATTGTTTGAATTAGTAATAGATGCCAGTTCTTCCTGCAACATATTTTGGTAAATCTGGGGTAAATACTTACTCATCGAATTGGTTTCAATACCGTAACCTAAACTCGTCCAAGTAGGCGAAAGCAACCGCAGTACTTGCTCGATTTCTCCTTCTCGCAATAATTGCCGGATATTTTTACCCCAAACTTGAGAATCGCTTAACCAAGCGTGAACTACTTCATCCTGGTACTCTGGTTCAAAACTATAAGTTTTCCACCACAAGATGCCAGAAGGTCTGGGATGATATCGTTCGGCTGTCTCATACCAGGTATAATTAAGCATCTGATAACGTCCGGCGGCAGTAGTACAATTACCGACATTAGGACCTGCGACAATGGGAACGCAAAGCTCGGGATGACCGCTTAAATCGGAAACGTAGCGATTGCCATAAAGTACGTGGTAAGGTTGTTTAACGTTAGACTCACTAGCTGTAATCGTCCGCATCAAGGCGCGAATATAAGGATCTCCTCCTTCCATAGCTAGTGGTTGCGTACCGTGTATGCTTGATGGGTAATTAGTGTAAGTAAAAGGCGATCGCTTTTTATCAAAAAATCCTTGTAAATTAACAATAAAAAAAACCAAACCAATAAAAACAATTATTTTCAGTCCTAAACTGGCTTGGTAAGCCTTATTTTTTCCCATTATTAGCAAAAGTCACAGAATTTATTCATTGTATTCAATTGATCAATTATTCGTCAGGCAACACTGGCAAATAATTCTTCCCAAGTTTTGTCTTCTGCGTCCGAGCTAGCCACTATTTCTACAATTTTATTTTTGGCTTCCGGTTGGAATAAAGCTTCTACGCATACCCGAGCTACTTTAGGACGAGGAATGCTTCCTTCAAACAGAGTATCTGCCGATGACATAACTATCTTGTCTGGATTGTCTTCGTTTTTCAATCCTCCCGGTCGAACAATAGTATATGTCAAACCGCTTTGCCGTAAATAATTTTCTGCCTGCTTTTTCCAATAAAGAATCAGCCAAAATAAATTAAGGGGATGAAAAAATTTTGAGGTACACAAAGAGGAGACAAAAACAAAATGCTCGATTTTTTTTGCTTTAGCCGCATCGACCAAATTTTTCGTTCCTTGATAATCTACTTTATAAGGTCCTGTCGGGTCCAAACTAGGACTAGCACCAGTAGCACATAACAAAACAGTGCAATCAGTCAATGCTTCTTCTAAACTGGCTGGTTGGAGGACATCGCCAACGAATAGTTCTGCTTCTTTTGGCAATAATTCTTTTCCTTTATCTAAATTTCTGACTAATGCCCGTACGGCAACATTTTTTTGTACTAATTGTTTGACGATATTTTGTCCTGTTTGTCCTGTAGCTCCGGCAACTAATGCTTTCATAACAATCTCAATCACACTCAAATAAACAAAAAAGTGTTTAGCTGATATTTAACTCTTTCATTGTAAAAAAAATTAGTAATTGGCGAGCTTGCAATTAATATTTTTAGGATTATATGCAGTTTAATTTTATGAATCATTATCAATTGAGCCAGTCAGAATTATCCGATGAGAAAATTTTGCCTGTAATTCCTCCTAAAGAACCAAAACTGTTTCTTTTTGAAACATATTTTGCAGGCTGCATGGATATGTATAGCGATGCTGACACTGTCGCCGATTATCTTGACGATCACGAAGATTGGTTTTGTCGCTGCGCTCAACCAATGAAAGTAGAACCTCTAGGAGATAACGGCTATAGTTTGACGGTAAGCAATTTTGGTTCTTTTGGCTATGAAGTAGAACCGAAAATTGCTGTAGTACTTAATCCTCCAGTGGATAGAGTATATACTATGCATACCATACCCCTACCTAATTATGAATCTGTGGGTTATGAAGTTAATTACCAAGCGGTGATGGAATTAAAGGAAGTTTTTCAAGAAGTTCTAGTTGGCTCATCCTCAGTAAGTCAGCCAATAACTTCTTGTCTGCCGCCAAAAATTACCCAAGTAACTTGGAAGCTCAATCTTGCTGTCAAGGTTGTTTTTCCTAAGTTCATTAATAAGTTACCTTCATCTTTAATTCAGGGAACTGGCGATCGCCTTCTCGGACAAATAGTGCGTCAAATATCTCCCCGTTTAACTTATAAAGTACAGCAAGATTTTCATAATCGTCTTAGTTTACCTCTTCCACCTAAAAGCGGAAGAAAATTAGAAAAAGTAAATAAATCTGAGTTCAGTGCAGCCTAGAGAAATAAGCTCGAAAGGATGGGGTTCAGAGCATAACTACCAATGAGCGGGGAACAGGTATTAGGTTAAATAATAATCCACCTAACACTTACCACCTACTACCCAACACCTAATAACTGATAACTGATAACTGGTAACTGCTCACTGATATACTCATTCCCCAATCGTCTTACATTTTTTCGATTATTCTTTGGATAATTTGCATTCCAGTAATAGCTTGCCAGCAAAATAATGCGAGCAAAATAAGATTAAGAGTAATATGAGTATAGCGAGCAAAGTCGTTGCCTTTTTGCATATAAGGAACTAAAGCAGCAGAAGTAGCGATCGTTGCTGTCATTCCCAATCCCGCTAGAAGATGAGGACCGACAAATAGCTTACCATTGTTAATATAAGTAACTGCCATACCACCAAGAGTACCGATTACCATAAACGCAAGCAGAATCGAACCGATTTGATGATGTTTTAGATTAAAATTTTTCTTAACCAATTCTTTTCTTACATCTTTATCAGCAGTACGGGTACGTCTAATTTGTATACCCAAATACAAAGCATAAATCGCCAATCCTAGCAACACCCACATTAATACTGGGTGACCGAATTGAGACCAGACTTTTACTGGTTCGGGAATTGCAAGCTCCATAATGTTCTCCTTTCAAAGCTCATAATTTTCATAAAACTTAACTTAACACAACCTGAGTTGAGAGTTCCCAGTCATGCTATCAACAACAACAAAAACTCTTAGTCATGCGCTTAAAGAATGGTGTGTTGCCGTAGAAGCTCTCGAAGCAGGCAAGACTATTATGCTGCTGCGCAAAGGTGGTATTCGCGAAGAAAGCAAAAATTTTGAAGTTCCCTATCGGCAAGTTTGGCTATATCCTACCTACGAACATCAAAAACCTCATCTATTGAAACCGGAATATGCATCCGGCGTTACTCTAGTCGAGTCTGGTTGGCATCCAGACACAGTGCGTATCGGTAGCTGTGCCGAAATTACCGAGGTTTTGTCTGTCAGTGACTCGGAGAAGATCGAAGCTTTACAACCCTATCATATTTGGAATGAGCAAATGATAAGCGATCGCCTGAAATGGAAGCCCCGCCAACCCCTATCCGTGCTTCTACTGCGAGTTTATCTACTTCCTCAACCCGTAATAATTCCCTATAATGAAGCTTATAAAGGCTGCAGATCTTGGCTCGATCTAGTAGAACCAATTTCCCTAGAGAATTTGACTCCAGTTTTAAGCGACCATAGTTATAATCAACAAATAACCACTATCGACAGTTTAGTTAACTCTTAACAAACTAATGGCTGTTTTCTTTGGCTTTTTTTCATCTGTTTAGAGAGTCTAAGCTGAGTTCCTTCTCTGTTCCAGTGAACGCGGTCAAAAACTTCGTGCAAGATACACAATCCGCGACCATTGTCTGCATCGTCTGGGGGTAAATGTTCTTTGATAGCTTGATGACAGTCACAATGAGGAATAAACCCCATACCTTCATCAGAAATAATCCAAGAATATTCTGTAGCCGTAACGGTAAACTGCACGATAACTGTTTTGCTAGGATCGAGCTTATTGCCATGTTTGGCTGCATTAACCAAAGCTTCTTGCAAGCCCAACCGCACTTCTGGTCTCCATTCTGGAGGAATGTGAGCTAAAAGTAAATCGAGTATGGGATAGAGATAAAGGGTAGAAGCAAAACTTATAGTACTCCATTTGCCTTTATGCCAAGGAATAGGAATGGCAATCACTGGCTTTACCTCTAAATTACTTTCCAGTAGATGGACGTATAAAACGACGATGATGTTAATAAAGATAACAATGATTTTCTCTGGCTTTGCTTTGTTTGTGAGTTGAATGTCAATGCCAATAAATGTAAATAGGCAAGCAAAAAGTAAAGTTAAAAGTGAAGACAAGGAAATAAAAAATAGGGAACAAAAAAACAAGTGAGTAATAACTTTTACTTAAGTACGTTAGTTCCTTATTTCTTATTGTCCAAGTAAATTGGGAAATCTGAACCCAAGAAATCTCATGTTGAGTATTCCTCTATATTCATATTTCCTTTATGTTTCAAACTTTTAACTCAGACAAGTTTTCTTTATTTTTGTTTTTAGCAACGTTTGATCTTAATTTATTTCCCAAATGCATAAATTTCCCCTTTGGGTCTAAAAAACTTGCCATCCCTATTATACTAGAATTTTTATGGATAAAATACTCAAACTCTCGCTTAAACAGCAGAATTGAAAAAACTTATAGCTCCTACAGACAAGGATTAAATTAATTCAGACATATCTGAAGTCCAAATAAGAAAAAGAGAAAATTGGTATTTTCCTCTCTTCGTTTTCGTGGATTTTTTACAATACCCCCAAGGGAATTCGAATCCCTGTCGCCTCCGTGAAAGGGAGGTGTCCTAGGCCACTAGACGATGGGGGCTAGTGAGTTTAAAGAGTTCATACTCATTCGCAACATTTCTAAGATTAGCGAATATTTATGTGTATGTCAATACTTTTACTCGATAAAATAAATTAACTCATTTAAAAACTTCCTTTGCGCCACTGTAACAGACGCTGTTGAGCAGCAGGGTCAAGGGAATTATACAAAAAACGACCCGCAGCTTTTTTTCTGGGTCGTTTTCTTCGGTTAATCTGGCGAGCGGTCATTTCTACTTCTACTGCCAATCTTTGAGCCGAAATCCATTCGGCACCATAACCTGTTACAGTAAGTCGTTGTGCTCGATCGGAAGTCGCCACAATTAGCCGCAAAGCTTTTTGTTGTCTATTGTTTTGAAAAGCAGCACAAAACTTTTCTATATAAGTGTCAGCTGTTTCGGCGAAAGCGGTATAATAAACCGATACTAAGGAGGTGCATACTTCTCTGTAACTGGGTGTGTTTTGGTAATGAGCATCAAAGATTATGTAAGTTTGATAAGCTTGAATGGCAGCATAATCGATCAAAGTTTCAACCAGTTGTTGGCGGGCAGTTTCCAAACCATGGCGATCGCGACTCTGTTTTAGAGCGGACCAAGCACCGATTATATTGTAACCATCTACCAGCAGAAGCACTTGGTAAGGTGAAAGCAGCATATTGTTTGAGAGAGTTATTTAAAGAACACTTGTGCTTCTATTTTAGGTAAAGTTGTTAATAAATATTTAAAATTATTGGGTTTCTTCTTGAAGCAGTCTTGTTCTAAGTCGTTGAGGTTCTCCTCGTTCGACAACCCTACCGCCCTCTAGTAAAAAGGCACCATCACAATAATTCAATTCATCTAAGCGATGGGTTACCCACAAAGCAGTCAAACCTTGACTTTTAACCAATCTTTGTACTTGTCCTACCAACTCAAGTTGAGTATCGGGATCTAGCAAAGCCGTAGGTTCATCGAATAACAGTACTTCACAGTGACGAGCGAGGGCTCCAGCTATAGCAATACGCTGTTTTTGTCCGCCACTGAGCGCGTATATGGGTCGCCTTTCCAATTCAAGTAAATTTACTGCTGCCAAGGCTTCACGAACGCGCTCTCTTACCTCTACCGTAGAAAGCTTTTCGGCTACTAAGCCAAAAGCTACATCGGCTGCTACTGTGGGCATAACTAACTGATGGTCGGGATTTTGAAAAACAAAGCCCACAGGGGACAAAATTTCAATTTTGCCAGAATCGGGTGTTAATAGTCCTGCCAGCAAGCGCAACAGAGTTGATTTGCCACTGCCATTGGTCCCCAACAACATCCAAAACTCTCCCTTGGGAACCGATAGAGAGCAAGATTGCAAAATAGGCTCTCCATTTGACCAGCTAAAGCCAACATCTTGCACTTTGATTGCTGTTGGCTCAACTATCTGCTCGGTTGCAGATTGTTTCATTCTGCTACAGCCGAAGCAGCAAAACCAGCTACTCGACCAGAAGCAGTCGTTCCCGATTTTTGTCCTACTATGACGGCACTGATTTGATCGCTTAAGAGTGCAATTTTTTTATCTTCTTGTTTTTCGCACGTAAGTTCTAAAACTTGAGGGGTAGAAGAGCGCATGACTGCCAAAACTTGCTGATAGATAGATTCGGCTGCCTCCGCTTCTTTCCGTTGAACGGAAATCGGTAAAGGAGTGTTTTTCAAGGTTATGTCGATTGTAAACATTGATTCGTGTAAATTTACTCAACTAGATCGATTATCTTTCAGATTAACGCAATTGAGCCAAGATACTCCGCCGTGAAACAGACGAGGCAGGGTGTTCGAGGTCTGCCCTCGCCCGACAGAGAGTTGCCTGCTTAAACTTTGTTAAGATTAGCCGCTAAATTCTAGGTTCAAATTTTTAGTTTTTATTAACAATTAGACTGGAAAATCTAGCTAATATCTTCTAATATAAACTAAGTAAAGAAAAGTAAACTTTTCTCAGATTAGGCTTAACTAGATGACTACTGATCAAAGATAGTCAAGTCTAAATAGCTAATTAAATAAACTTCAATGTACTTATAGCTATCCGGAGATTTAATTTATGACAATAGCACTAGGACGCGCGCCGTCAGAGCGGGGATGGTTTGACGTCCTCGATGACTGGCTCAAGCGCGATCGCTTCGTCTTCATCGGTTGGTCCGGGCTGTTATTATTCCCCTGTGCCTATCTAGCCTTAGGAGGCTGGCTGACCGGAACCACCTTTGTCACTTCCTGGTATACCCACGGTTTAGCCTCCTCCTACCTGGAAGGCTGTAACTTCC
>JADEWQ010000230.1 GCA_015207585.1 Pleurocapsales cyanobacterium LEGE 06147
TGTACCTGAAAATCGCGATTTGGGGATAGTTAAATCCCCTCGCCCGAAACGAGCCAAACTACCTCTCGATTTATCTCCTTTTCCCTCTTGACAACTAGCTTTCACGCTTAACTTGTCACTAATAGGTCTTACCTTTAGCAATATGGTGATGAACTCCTTGAGAGTAAAATATATCAACAGCCGTGTCCTTTCTGAAGTTTGCCGCATCAGCTACTTGAACGTCTATGTTTGTGCTCTGTACTTTTTTCCTTGCGTAAGCAACAAACTCTGCATCGTGATCAATTCCAGTAAATTTTATACCAGGGATTGTTCCAATAAAAGGTAATATTCTTGCCGGACCACAACCAATTTCAACTACTTCTTTGACCGTTCTGGTTTTTGATTCTTCGATTATTAAATTCTTGATTCTTTCATCAGATCCCGAAATATAAAGATGTTGCTCTGTATTAATCTTGCAAAAATCTTCAGGGCTAATGATCTGCGAATACGTTGCTTCTCGTTTTGGCATTTTTCTAGTCTTCCTTACTTAACTACACTGAATCTGAAATTTCCTTCTCAATCTGTTTGCTAGTTGGCAAATTTCCCGTGAGCAACATGGCAATTTTCTTTGACGAATAGTGGTTTTAAAAATTTTTGCAACATAGCCTTTTTGATCCTCTGAAAGGCGGATGTTCTCGGTAGATTTAATCTGTCAGTTAGGTCTCCAAAAGCGGTTTGGTAGGTTTTAAGGAGAACCTAGTAGAATTTTAAGAATCTCGGCTTGGTTAATCTTGTACGTTCTTGCTGCCGCACATGTACCGTTTTGGTGTCAGACCAACCAGGCGCTTAAAGTGTCTCGTGAAGTGACTCTGATCCACAAAACCAGTTTCAGACGCTACCTCGGCAATTGGATGCCCCAAAGCCAAGAGCTTCTTGGCACGCATGACGCGGATCTGATTTAAATAGGCATGTGGTGGGAGACCCACTTCTTTTTGGAACACGCGGATTAAATGAAAAGAACTTAGATTGACGAGGCGTGAGAGGCACTCCAGCGACACGTTTTCTGCATAGTGGCTTTCCAAATATTCCCTAATCTGCTTTACGCGCCAGTGCTCCTGACCTATAGGACGCGACCTGAAGTGGCTGTCTGCCTGTCGCACAATCAATTGTCCGAGTGTCCACATTAAGCTTGATTCTTGCTCAAGCCTGGAAGTGGATCTTTTTAAGCTGATGTGGAGGTTAAAAATGAACTGAGCAAGCTGTCGGTCTTTAATGACCGGGGACGAGAAAAAAGGAATGTCTCTCTGACGGTCAGCTGTCTCAGATGCAGCTCTTCGGAGCAGAGTAGCGTCGGCATACATAGCCCGGTAGGTGCAGCCCATTTCGCTTGCTGTATACCCTGTATGTACTTCTCCTGGATTGATTACGACAAGGCTACCTGCGGGTGCAAAATGTTTAGTCTCTTTGTAGGTAAACGCTTCCACGCCTTTCTCGATGACACCGATGGCAAAGCCTTCATGCATATGTCGAGGGAAAGAGTGAGTAAGGTATGTAGCGCGTAGAAGTTCAAGGTTGCCAAGCTCTTGACTCCGCCAAAAACTAACACTTTCTCGCGATTTTTTAAAAGCCATGCTGCTAGATCTCGTAACCGGCTACACTTTTCTAAAACTTGTTCTAAATTTAGCTAATAATGTTTTTCGATTTCAATGTTTACAGTATTACAAATTTATTCCTTTGATGAGTTTTCTTTGCCTAAAAAAAAATGTTACCGTAGCAAAACTTGGTGGAACTGCTAGAGGCTTAACTATTTTAATTTGACAATACCTAACTATAATATCAATCTGAAGAATTAAATAGTCCAAAGATTATAAATAATAATGAAAAATCCACCAAAGAGCTTTGATTTGATCAGCCCAACAGCAATCTCTGCCGCTTATTGCAGACAGTTCAGTGACATCCCGTATGCTTTTGAACTTGCTCAACAAGTGGACGCTTGTACCGTTTTTGAACAGCATGGTGGAAATAATCTTGAGGAAATTGCTCCATTGCTACTGCAAATTGAGGGACGTTACAAAGCCATCAACCATCTGATTACAATGTTTGGCTTTACACAAATTATTGAGTTGGCATCAGGCTTGCTGCCGCGAGGAATAGAAATGTCGAAGAACCCAAATATTACCTTTGTGGAAAGTGACTTACCTGCTATGATTGACCTCAAAAAACAACTGGTTATGCAGCTAATTGGGAAGCGTCCTAATCTTTATTTTGAAGCAATAGATGCTACTAGTAGACCAAGTCAATTTCCTATTCATGCCAATTACCTGCGTAAGGATGAAAGAGTAGCAATTATTTGTGAGGGGCTTTTATTGTACTTAACTTTTTCTGAGAAGGAACAGATCAGTGCCAATATTAGGGATATGCTCCAGCAATATGGGGGTGTTTGGATTACTCCTGATATAAGTACTAAAGAGAATTGGTACAAAATGCAGGAAAATAAGCCAAAGTCACAGAGAATGGTTCAAACTATTTCTGAAAAGACAGGTAGATCAATTATAGATAACAGCTTTGATGATCGGGAACATGCTAGACAGTTTTTTGTAGAACAAGGGTTTTGCTTGAAAGCGCTCCACGGGAGCGAGGACACCCGTTATGGAGGGAAGAAACACTAGGGGACGAGCGAGCGCTTTGAAGCAAGAGCTTATAGAGACATGAATCGGAGACGCTCTGCTCAATTCT
>JADEWQ010000231.1 GCA_015207585.1 Pleurocapsales cyanobacterium LEGE 06147
ACACGAGATCGTAATCGAAGAAGACGCTTTAATCTTCGATTAAGTCTCTGAGCTGGAATTTATAATTATCGGTTGGGCTCTCAGTCAAAATATGAATTTTTTGATTAGTTATGCAAGAGGTCTAATCTACTACTAGGCGTTCCCCAGAGAAGCTAGAAGCCTATGATTAATCGTAAGACAAGCGATGGGTACTTCACAATCTCTCTAGAACCAGAGGGACGCTTGACGTTGCCCATATCTGTACAGCAGCAATTAGGGCTACAACCTGGCGATCGCTTAACGCTTCAAGTTCAAAATGACGGCAGCCTTCGTCTGGTCAGTTTACGAGAACAACTCAAACAAGTTCGAGGAATTTTGAAATCGCTAGCCCCAGAGCGGAATCTAACAGACGAGTTGATTCAAGACCGTCGAGAGGAAGCGGCATGTGAGTAGTTTTGTCCTAGACGCTTCTGCCCTCTTGGCTTACTTGCGGGATGAGGCTGGAGCTATTGTTGTTGAGAAGGCGCTAGATCGAGGTGCTGCAATCAGTATTGTTAACTGGATTGAAGTTCTCTCTAAGGTTGCGGAAGTGGGTGGAGAACCAGAAGAACTTGTGTCTCAGCTTGAAAATCTCAGCATCACTGGAAATTGTTTAGAAATTGTACCGCTGCTTGAAGATGACGCAATCTCTATTGCAAAGCTTCGACCAGCGACGAGAACACTAGATTTATCATTGGGCGATCGCTCTTGTTTAGCGTTAGGAATGAAATGGAGATTGCCAATTTTAACGGCCGCTCAAATTTGGGTGAATCTAAATTTAGATGCTGAGATTCAACTCCTTCGATAGTGCGATCGCCGCTAGTTCTGTCGTGTCAACCAAACCTGTAAATCATCCAAACTTGTAAAATCTAGCAAGGCTTCACTCAACGCTTCGAGAGCAGACAAAGGTAGCTCAGAAATCCTGGAGCGAAGGTCTTCAGACATTTCCCCAAACCGCTTCGTCAACTGGCGAATAACAAGATTTAAGGTCGCTTCTTCTCGCCCCTCTTCTCGACCTTCTTCCTTGATTTCTCGGTAAACCCTCGTTTCCTTCAACGTGATGTCTAGCATCGCCTCTATTTCCTTTCGACTCAACTGCTCAAATCGGTATGTCACGATCGTTGTGATTAGTTCTATTATGGCGCGAGTTGAGGGTTCAGATACCTCTTGACGGGTTCTGCTTAATAAATACCGGGCTTCCTCGGGTGTTTGGTCTTCTTCAATCGTCGTCAACACCATCACTGCCACCCACAACGGCAAAGAGCGAATCTCCCCAACTCATCGAGGTACACCCGATGCACCTGATTACTGTTCAACAAACCCCGATGAGGATAGATCTCCTCTTGTTCGGTACTGCGAGATGGATAAATAATGACCGCTTGCCAATCTCTAAAGCGAGGGCGATTACGATAGAAATACAATGCTGACTCGGCAAATACCCGTTCGTATAGCAGTTGATCTTTCTGAAACTGCACCTCACAGAAGTAGACTACGCCAGCTTCTCCTTCAGGAGGTAGAAACACTCCATCAATCTCAAACTTTGGCTCTTTGACCGCGACTGAATCAAAGCGATAGGCTTGAGCGTTGGCTGGTGGGTCGCTCAACAATTCAAATAATAGGGATGGAGATTGTTGAAAGAGTTTGTAAAAAATCGAATCGCGTCGCATCAAGCCACTTGCCCCAGTTTACTCCATCCTACATTGAATTACACGATCTTCTTGACGAAAATGTTCCACTCGCTCGAACCAAACCATTCCCCCAAGTACGCTCTCAGCTTGGCTGAGGCGTGGAACGGGGCGCTTCTCACCAGCATTGGCAAGAGCGCGCGATTCTCTCAGAGATGACAAAGTGCGATCGCCGCTCTTATAGGATACGTTAGCGAAGCGTAACGCATCACTGGATAAACACCGCATGGAATGGACGATCGAAAGGATGAAATGGTGGGGGAGGGATCGGGTTTTGGATGAACTGGGCGATCGCCGCTAGTTCTGTCGTGTCAACCAAACCTGTAAATCATCCAAACTTGTGAAGTCCAACAATGCCTCACCCAAATCTTCTAATTGTTCCAAAGACAGAGCTTCAACCTGCGATCGCACTCCTGAGGTAATTCTCCCACTCGTCGAGTGAGTTGGCGCAGAACAAGCGATCTCTCCCTTTGTACTCCTTCCTGCCGTCCTTCTTCCTTAATGTCTTGATAAAGCTGTGTTTCCTTTAGCGTGATGTCTAACATTGCCTCGACCTCCACTCGACTCAACTGTTCAAACCGATAAGCCATGATCGTTGTCACCATTTCAATTATCGCACGACTCTCGGTCCTGCTAACTCTGACCGAGTGCGGCTCAATAGATGCCGGGCTTCCTCCACTGTCGTCAACACCATCAGTGCTATCCATAGGGGTAAGGAGCGAATCTCACCCAGCTCATTTAGGTACACTCGATGCACCTGCTCGCCGTTGAGGAGCGATCGATGAGCATGCAGATTGCTTTGTTCAACACGACGGGAAGGATAAATGACCACGACTTGCCCATTATTAAAGCGATCGCGAAACTTAGTCCACGGTTATACAAACCAGCAATGAGGTTAAAACGTAATCCGAATCGACGACGGCGATTAGGATATGGTTGAGCTAAAATCCGAAAAATCTTTAAACAACGAATGAC
>JADEWQ010000054.1 GCA_015207585.1 Pleurocapsales cyanobacterium LEGE 06147
ACCCTGGTACTGATTATTATGAACAACAATATCGAGAACGAATGGTGAACAATCTCAGGAAAAAGGCGATTTCTTTGGGTTTTGAACTAGTGGCTCAATCCCAGTAACTAATGGTGTTTCTCGAGAGAGGGGTAAATTTGCCTTTGGTTGTCGAACATCTACCGTTTCTAGACAAGCCAACCAGTAATTAACCAACATCTTCTTCTGCTCCTTTGGTAAGATTAACTGGCTTGAAAGTTGCTAAATCAGCTAACCAAATATCAGCGCGATCGTTTCCCCAAAGAAAATCTTGTTTGTGATTTTTAGTAGTTGCCTTGGCTCTTTGCACTACATAGGCTAATGTTTTGCCATCTGGTGAAAAACTAAACCCTCCACCAAAATAGCGTCCGATCTGTTCGAGGTTAAATAAATCCTTTATCTGTAGTAATTTTGCAGACATTCTTCTCTGGAATCAAAAAATTTCGCTTAAATCTAAAGTAAATCCAGGTAAGATATCTTCTCCTGATAGAGTTTGAGGATTATTTAATATCTCTACTTGCTGCCCGGATCGATATATTTCGACTGTTTTGGCTGATGGCTCGATTAACCAACCAAGTTTAACGCCATTATCTAAATACTCTTGCATCTTTGCCTGTAAATCTTCGTATCGCTGATTTTTCAAATCGCTAGGACTTATCAATTCAATAACAAAATCAGGAGCTATGGGTGGAAATCCTCGTTTTTCTTGAGGCGTTAAAGTATCCCAACGTTCTAATTTAACCCAACTGACATCTGGACTTCTTCTCGCACCATTAGGCAAAACAAATACTGTAGAAGAATCAAAAGCTTTTCCTAATTTTGTCCGACGATTCCAATTCCCCAGATCGATATATAAATTAAAGTTTTTTTCTCCAGCCTCTCCGCCAGTGGGAGTCATTACAATCAATTCTCCAGTCGCGTTTAACTCCAATCGTGCTAGCTGTTCGGTGTATGCCAGTTGCTCGAACTGTTCTGGAGTTACTCGAAATCCTTTAGGAATAGTGATTGCTTCCATTTTTCTTCTTTTTAACTGACGTCTTTGATTATTATTTTAAAGTTATAGATTGCTCGTTATTTATAGTCTGGGATTAGCTGAGAGTAACCCATACTGCCTGTATAAAAACAAAATATGATTCGCGATCGCTTTTGTATGATAATGATTATCAAAATTAGATAAATTTACCTAAGATGAATCCATTATTTACAGCTCGAACCTCGGTAGAACAAGTTGAGGAAGGCTCGCTACTTGCTCCCAAATTTGATAGCAACGGTTTGATTCCAGTAGTTACAACTAATGTAAACACTGGTGAAGTGCTGATGCAAGCCTATATGAACGAGGAAGCTTTAGTTAAAACGATTGAAACTGGCGAAGCTCATTATTACAGTCGCAGTCGTCAACAGCTATGGCACAAAGGTCAATCCAGTGGCTTGGTGCAGAAAGTACAGCAATTATCGCTCGATGACGACCAAGATTGTATTTGGATGCGGATTGAGGTGGCTGGTTCGGGGGCAAGTTGCCATGTTGGTTATCATTCTTGTTTTTATCGTAGTATTCCCATAGGAAAAAATGCGATCTCTTCAAAGCGACCAGTACAATTGACCTTTACCGAAACAGAAAAGACATTTGACCCAAAAATAGTTTATGGTGATGCCCCCAACCCAACGCAACTTTAACTATCTGTAACAAGAACGATTGCGGAAATCAACAATCTTTCTCCCCCTTTATTTTGATAATGGTTATCATTACAATAAGGATATAGATCTCTGTTGTAATTTAATTCCAAAATTCATGACATTAGCTAAGTCCGAACCGAATCAGATCGAGCACATCGATAATCAGTTACCTCAGCTAACTACCGAACAACAATCCCCTGTTTCCGAAGAAGATATGCGTCAGGCGGTACGGACTTTACTGCTAGGACTAGGAGAAAATCCAGACAGAGAAGGACTAAAAGATACGCCCGAAAGAGTCGTTAAAGCATTGAAATTTCTTACTTCTGGCTATCATCAATCCCTAGATGAACTTCTCAATGGGGCAGTTTTTCACGAAGATACTGATGAAATGGTTCTGGTACGGGATATCGATTTATTTAGCTCCTGCGAACATCATATCTTACCCATTCTCGGTCGTGCCCATGTCGCCTATATTCCTAACGGTAAGGTGATTGGACTACTAAGATTGCCCGTATCTGTGAAATGTATGGAAGACGCTTGCAAGTACAGGAGAGATTAACTGTTCAAATTGCCGATGCCATACAAGGATTATTGCAACCTAAAGGTGTAGCGGTAGTAGTGGAAGCAACTCATATGTGTATGGTAATGCGAGGAGTACAAAAACCAGGTTCTTGGACTTCCACCAGTGCGGTAAGGGGTGTATTTGCTGAAGATGCGAAAACCCGTCAGGAGTTTATGAGTTTGATTCGCCACAATCCCGCCTTTCGTTAATTTCATTGGCGTGCCATTTTTAGAGATGGGTATTGGCTCATCTCTATTTTTTTTGGATGAAAATTAATTTTGAATAAACAATAGCCCGATTCCAGCAATCGCTATAAGTACGCCTAAGAATGCTCTAATGCTTATTCTTTCGCCCATCACCGCAGCAATTGGGAGGACAAATAAAGGACTTGTAGCCAAAAGAGTTTGGGCAATGCCTGTAGGAGCAAACTTGAGAGAAGTTTGTTGTAACCAAATGCCGAGATAAGTACTGACAAAAGCAGTTAGTGCAATTGTACCCAGTAAACGGAAAGACCAAAAATTGGGCTTAGATTGTAGTGGCTTAACTGACGCAAAAGGCAACAATAGCAGTATGAAGACAATGACAGTTCCTCCCATCAAACGGAGTAGCGTACTCCACAGAGGACTAATGGTCGATTCGACTAGAGCATAACGAGAAAGAACTGCACCAGTAGCTTGGGCGATCGCAGCTAATACTCCCCAGACTATGCCAACTACTGCATATTGCCCGTTACCTACAGCTACAGGAATTCTTTCGCTAATTACCCAAGCAACACCTAACAAAGTCAGTAAAATGCCGCACCAAGAACTAACAGATAATTGTTCTTGCAAAAAAATTAAGGCTAATAAAGCTCCAAGGGGAGGAGCTAGAGTTTCTAGTAAAAGAGTGCGTCTTGCCCCTAAATTATTTAATGCAAAAAAGTAGGCAGTATCCCCCAAACCAATTCCAATTACGCCACTGATAACTAAAAAAGTAACTGGAACAACCTTGAAATCGAGAAATGCTTCCCCCAGCCATACCAAAGTAAGGACAAGAAAAGCGATCGCAATTATACCTTTGAGAAAATTTAGTTGTAGGGGTGGGATTGTCTGTCCCAGAAAAGTATAGATTACCGAAGATGCTGCCCACAAAAAAGCGGCAGTTAAGGCTGCTAGTTCTCCTGGAAATTGACCGATTAACCGACTTATTACTGTCAAAGCTGATTAAGACATTAACGCTAATAAATAAGATACAAATAATTGCGATCGCCTGTCGCTCACCTCCGTTACATTTTTAGGATCGTAATCAAGCAAGGGCGATGAAGGCAGATAATTAAAGCTTCTCTTTGTGCTTCAATTCGAGCGATCGCTTCTTTTTCCCAAGCTTCAATTTCTCGTCTTTTGGTGCGTTCTTGTTCGTCAACTTGACGATACTCAACGATTAGAGATATTTCTTGGGGAGAACAGAAAATTTACCTGAGAGTTAATCGCCGAGTAATGAGATGCGGTCACCGAAGGTGCGCCTCCGGCGATCGCTGTGGCAAAAAATTTCGAGAAGAATTAGAGTTTGTCAACAAGAAAAGAAATTATACCAGAAGATTTAAAAACAAAATAATCCAAGAAGTCATTGAAAGAGCAATTTAGAGAAATTTTTGATACTAACTTTAACTGGGTTGAAGGACTATTATCGCTGGGGATTGGTTGAGAGATGCAAAAGAATATTTCCCCCAAAGCTTTGGGACAATTAGGCGGTGGCTGGGAGAAATTATTGCCTACGCGCGATTATCGGACTACTCAGGGGGTTGTCGAAGGAATTAACAACAAACTTAAGTTAATTAAAAGATGAGGCTATGGCTTCAGAAATTTCGATAATTTTAGTGGGTGAAACAAAAAAGGTGGGTTAGACCCACCTTCTATTTATTTCTTTATATAGCTATTGCCACCGAAGTTAGGACGCATTGAATAGCCCAAACTATTGCAGTTTAAGAATCATACTCCTGATTCATGACCTATTAGCCAACAGGTTGCAGAACCGGCTGCTGTACTGGCAAAATTTGTACCTGTTCGTTCTCGCCAATATTAACTAAAGCTTTATCGCCATCTCGCACTTGACCGGAGAGAATCGCTTCTGCCAGGCTATCTTCAAGCAATCGCATAATTGCTCGACGCAGAGGTCTTGCACCATAGCTAGGATTGTAACCTTCAGCGATTACCCGTTCTTTAAAAACATCTGTCACTTCTAAACTAATATCTCGCTGTTCTTTCAGTCTTTGAGAAATTTCTTCGAGCAAGATATCGGCAATTTGCCCAACTTCTGGTTTAGTAAGTTGACGAAAGACAATAATCTCATCGAGACGATTGAGGAATTCCGGACGGAAGTAATTTTTTAGTTCCTCATTCAATAAGTTGCGAATACGATGGTATTCTGCTTCTTCTCGATCGTCGGCAAAAGCAAACCCGAGTCCCATACCGCCTTTTTCAATCATTTTAGAACCGATATTCGAGGTCATGATGACCACAGTATTTTTAAAATCTACCGTGCGACCTTGGGCATTGGTAAGGCGACCGTCATCTAACAGTTGTAGCAACAAGTTAAATACGTCGGGATGTGCTTTCTCAATTTCATCGAACAGGATAACAGTATAAGGTCTGCGGCGTACTGCTTCAGTCAACTGTCCTCCTTCGTCATAGCCGATATAACCAGGAGGCGAACCAATCAACTTAGAAACAGTGTGGGGTTCCATAAATTCGGACATATCCAGCCTAATCATGGCATCTTCCGAACCAAACATATAGGTAGCAAGAGCTTTGGTAAGTTCGGTTTTCCCTACTCCTGTCGGTCCGGAGAAGATCAAACTAGCAATCGGACGATTGGGGTCTTTGAGACCAGCCCTCGCTCGGCGCAAAGCGCGAGAAACAGCTTTAACCGCCTCATCTTGACCGATTACCCGTTCGTGCAGATTTGCTTCGAGATTGAGCAGAACCTCGGATTCGGTTTCCGTCATTTTATTAACTGGAATACCCGTCCAAGCAGCAACAATCTGGGCAATTTCTGCTTCATCCACTACAGGTCTTAAAGCTTGGGGATTAATTTGGGCTACTCGTTCCGAATCTCTTTCTGGCTCGATTTCCCATTCCCGTTCGCCGTTTTTCTCTTGCTGAGAATGTCTCAAATGAGTCCGCGCACCAGCTTCATCGATTAGGTCGATCGCTTTGTCTGGTAAGAAACGGTCGTTAATGTAGCGGTCAGATAGGGTGGCAGCCGCTTTTAATGCTCTATCGCTAAATTTGACCTTGTGATAGTCTTCGTAAGTTTTGCGCAAACCTTGAAGAATTTCAATAGTATCTTCTACAGAAGGTTCGCCCACCATCACTTTTTGGAAACGACGCTCTAAAGCGGCATCTTGCTCGATATACTGACGGTATTCGTTGAGGGTAGTGCTGCCGAGACATTGGAGTTCGCCTCTACCCAGAGCGGGTTTGAGGAGGTTGGCTGCATCCATATTGCCGCCCATCGCTCCAGCACCGATAAGGTTATGTAATTCATCGATAACGAGAATAATATTGCCTGCTTTACGAACTTCTTCGACTACAGCTTTGAGCCGTTCTTCAAACTCACCTCTGAACCTCGTACCCGCTAGCAGTAAACCCATATCTAAACTAATTACTTGCTTATCGCGAAGTAGTTCGGGCACATCGCCATTAACGATGCGTTGGGCGAGTCCTTCGGCAATAGCAGTTTTACCAACTCCTGGTTCGCCAACAAAGACGGGGTTATTCTTGGTACGACGACCTAAAATTTGGATCGTTCTTTCGATTTCTGAGTTTCTCCCAACTACTGGGTCGAGTTTACCCTCGGCAGCTAACTTGGTTAAGTTAGTGCTGAACTCTTCTAAAGTTGGCTTTCTCGTCGATTGTTCTCCAAAGGCAAACGGATTCCTTCTCGTACTTGCGGCGACTGTTTCTTGTTCGCCTAACTGCTTAATAATTTTCGTCCGCAATTGTTCTAAGTTTACTCCCAGTTGCACTAAGACTTTCGCCGCTACCGTTTCTGGTTGTCTGGCGATCGCCAATAAAATATGTTCCGGACTGATGTAATTGTTATCGAGTTGATGGGCTTCTTCAAAAGCTTGCTCAAAAATCTTTTTAACCGTCGGCGTGAAGGGAATATTGACTGGACTAAAACCAGGACCCTTACTCGTTATTTTTTCTACTATCTGCCGCGTCTGATTGATATTAACACCTTGCTTGTGCAACACTTTTGCTGCAGCAGATGTCCCCTCCCCCACGATCCCTAACAATAGATGCTCTGTACCGACAAGATTTTGTCCTGCTTTTCTTGCTTCCTCCTGGGCAAGGATAACACTTTTAATAGCTTTGTCGTTAAAGTATTCAAACATGAGTCAGGAGACTCCCTTTTATTAATATTTCTTTACCTCTTGCAACTAATGTATCGTTTTCAACTATTAGAGCGCAGTGGGAAAAGCCGTAACTCTCATAGGGATTTCCGCTAAATATCTCGAAAATTGCGTCGCGATCTTTCCAAATTACTATTTCTACCTTAAAGTATCTAATTTGGTGTAGGGAGGAGCTGATTTAGAGCGAGCCGGAGTTGATTTAGGACGATTTGGAGCTGATAAGGTATCTAATTTAGTGTAGGGAGGAGACGACTTAGAACGAGTAGGCACTGGCAAAGGGTCTAATTTTCTGTAAGAAGCAGATTCCCTAGAGGGAGTCGAGACTGACCTAGAACGAGTCGGTATTGACTGGGAGGAAGGCTCGTATGTCTTATTAGAAACAGAAGTTTTAGTGGCTGCAGTTTTAGCTCGTGCCTTTTGGATAATTGACTTAGTCTGCTTCTGCCAATAAGTAGTTTTGCTAACTTTCTTAGCCGTGGCGATCGCATCCTGCCAACGACGTTCCTCGAGTGCTTTTTGAGCTGCCTGCAGATGAGTCTCATTGTTCTTCAACTCTTCCTTCCACTGCTCAATTGCTTCCCGTGCCTCGGCATTCAAAGAAATGCCAGCAGGAATGGCAGTGGCGATCGCCACTGCTTCCTTAAAATTTCCTTGTTGATATTTGTTACTAGCGATTTGGAAAATTTTTTCCGACCATAGAGTCATTAGCTCCTGGGCTTCTGAATAAATATTTGTATCTGCCCCAACTTCAGCGGCTAGGGCGATCGCCTCTTTAAATCTACTTTGCTCTGCCAGTTTCTTCGCTTCAGAAAGCCGGATCTCAGACTGAGTTTGCCTACACTCATGAAGCAGAGTTTGAGCCTTAGCGTGTAAATCTGAATAATCTGCGGGAAATGTTTCGGCTTGCTGCACGCATTCATTATATTTTGCCGCTGCTTTGAGCCCATCGATTTGAGTTAACGCTTCCCGTGCCTGCAAGTAAGATTGCCTATGGACGAGGTAAAAGTAACCAGTAACTATACCAACGAGTATATACCCAATTCCAACCGCGATCGGCAGTCGAGATTTCTGAAGAGACTGAAAAATATTAGCATGGCTCAACTTTAAATTTGCCGATGGTGCTAATGAAGCTGGGGAAGAAAGCACATTAACCTTCTTTTGTGCTTGAGAAAGCGGTATTGAGGACAATTTTAAAGAAACTTTGGTTAGTTCTGGCAGCACTTGGGCTTCGGATGGCTTTCGTACAACCCCCGACAGTTCGCCTTTAGAAACTACTTCTAACTTTATCTGTCTGTTGTCCGAGACTGGTTGAGTTGAGTAGCGTCGAGCGGCTAGTGATTCTAGTGCTTGTAGTACTTCAGTTACCGATTGATAGCGGTCTTTAAAGTGATAGCGTACCATTTTGGTGAGGATAGCAGCTAGCTCATCACTAACCCTTACCCGCTCTTGCCAAATCAGTTCTCCCTCAGCATCTTCCTGCAATTTAAGGGGATCTAATCCCGTGAGTGCTTGAATGGCGATCGTTCCCAATGCATAAATGTCACTGTTCAAGCGTGGCTTGCCTCGTACCTGTTCTGTTGGCATATATCCTTGAGTGCCAATAGCAATAGTAGTCTGAGTAAAAGCCGGGTAAGATGTAATACCTAGCTCTCGGACTTGCTTGATGGCACCAAAGTCAATCAAAACCAACTGCTCATCCTCTTGCCGCCTAATCAAGTTGTTTGGATTAATATCCCGATGAATCACTCCGTAGCTATGAATGAAT
Source organism: Pleurocapsales cyanobacterium LEGE 06147 (assembly GCA_015207585.1). GTDB lineage: Bacteria > Cyanobacteriota > Cyanobacteriia > Cyanobacteriales > Xenococcaceae > LEGE-06147. The sequence goes on from JADEWQ010000054.1 coordinate 8,416, forward strand.
TCTAGAATTTCCAGAATCTCTTGCAGCAGTTGGATAACTTGGCTTTCTGACCAGCAAAGACCAAGTGGCAGTTCTGTAATAAGCGGTTGACCTTTAATAAAATCTTCTACCAAATAGAACTCCTCGTCTTCTTCGAAGTAAGCTAATAATCGAGGAATTCGGTCGTGGTTACCCAACTTTTCTAAGACTTCTGCTTCTGTGTTAAATAAGCGTCTAGCAATTGGCAAAAAGTTAGGCTCGCTACTAACAGGCTTGAGGTGTTTAACCACACACATAGGGTGTCCGGGTCGGTCGATGTCTTCAGCTATGTAAGTTTTTCCGAATCCTCCAGCAGCTAAGACTCGAATCACTCGGTAATGACCGCGCAGTAACTTGCCTAACATTGCCTGTCTTTCCTGAACCATTAGCCAATCTCGATTTCAATTCAACTAAGTACTACTTTTTTAAGATTTACGCCAATTTCGATGCTTGTGTTCGATTTTTGGCGCTCGATGGCATCTGATTTATTTTAATTAAATATATTTATTAAATTTAAAAAAATTTAGTAAAGTATTTAAACTAGTGTTTTTATTGGTCGGTGTTAATTTTTCTATTTCTTCAATAGTTTTTGAATTAAGATATTTAAAAATTTGATGTTTTAGAATATATCTACCATTAGTTGTAAAACCAGCAATTTCTTCAGGAAATCTTTTTTTTCTTTCTTTGGCAAAATTAACCATAAAACGAGCGCTTCTGAGCAGTCTTTCTCGGAGGTTTTTGTCCAGTATTAATTCCTTATTTTGAATTAAATTTAAATTGTTTTGAGAGAAAATATTTTTATGAGCTAATAGCATTCGAGCCACATCGGGGTTTTCTTCCAAAAATACTAAAACTCCTTCTCTGAGATAAGCATTGACTCCTTCTATCCCAAGAGTCCCCAAGTCAGCTAAAGCAATAATGCGAGCAGTAATTGATAGTTTTTCTCTTTCATGGTAAAGATGAGGTTGATATATGCAATTACTGTTATTACCATAAATACAGATAGTAACTTTTATTGCTTCTTTAATAATTTGAATATCGGCATTTGTAAAGATAGCAGAACTCTTAATACCTGCTTGACTATATTTTTGATTTAGTTTTTCAATATAATTAATTAACTTAGTAATAGTTGCTGCTTCACTAATACCTACCGGACGTTTTCGTGGGGCATATAGTTGGTCTGGAGGAATAAACTCTTGTACCATATCGTGGGTAACGGCACAAATATTAATTAAACTGTTTAGTCTGCTCAGTTCTACTGGTTCAATACTACTCTCAAAAATAGGTTTAAGGGCCTGGAAAATAAGGTTAGCTCTGCGCTTAACTCCATAGGCGTGGGCTACCGTATGATAGTAAAGTTGTTTTTGTTTGGTTTCGCGCCTAATTTCTTGAAGCGCAAAATTCTCTACTAATTTAGCCATTTCGGCGAATGAGTTAGGGAGTTTGCCCTCATCATTCATTGTTAGTTAGTTGATTTACAAAAATTTAATTGTAAAGAAGAAGGAAGAGGGAAGATGGGAAGATGCGGTTTTATAGAACGCGGAGATTTGAGCCTTCCCCGTGTCACTGTGTCCCCGTGTCTCCTTGTCCCTCATGTCTCCTTACTTATTCTTTGCCGCTACGTGGCTTGAGCGTTCAATTAGAACTGAGAATGAGATTTGGATAAATTAAGAACATCACAAATCCATCCTACCGCTTCAATTAGATTATGAGCGATATAGTCAGGACGGGTTAGATGTCGTTTGTTTTTGAGTGCGCTGGGCGCGGGAATCAAGTTCCCGCGCGGGAAGCGCAGTGTGTTCACCGACACTTTTTTACTACGCTCAGTTTGAACTAAAATTCCTTTAGCCCCAACGTTATGGGCAAGATCGATATCTGCGCTCTTATCGCCAATCACAAAACTCTGTTGTAAGTTGAGATTATATTCCCAAGCAGCAGCAACTAGCATTCCCGTATTCGGCTTGCGCCAGGTACTCCAACCCGTAAATTCGGGATTGGTGCCTCCAGCGGTAGGACTTAAATAGGGACAATAATAAAAGGCATCTAACTTAGCTTGTGCTTGAGAGTACAACAGTTGACAGAGACGTTCGTGTAGGGCATCAACATGAGATAGAGGATAGTAGTTTTGAGCAGGTCCGGATTGATTGGACACTAGGCAACAGAATAAATTAAGGTCGTTCAGTTTGCGGATTGCAGTTGCCACCTCGGGAAGCAGGCGTAAATCTTCGATTTTATGAAGGTAATCCGCTTTAATATTGAGAACGTCGTTACAGTCAAGAAAAATTGCTGATTTAGCCACGCCAAATTTGTTCGAGAATGGTTTCTGGTTTGATATCGGCTATCTTACTAGTGGTAGATTGAATGCCAATATAACTCTCGCTCTCGGATGGAAGCAACTTCTTAGCATCTGTAGGACCGAACAAAGCAATTGTATAGGTTTCAACTGCCACTGACAGGTGCATCGGCACGCTATCGGTACACAACATTAAATTTGCTCCGGCAATGATGGCTGACAATTTACCGAGATCTGGCGGCACGATTGCTTTTAGGTTAGCACTAGTTTCTGTCATTCTTGCTACCCAGTCACCATTGTCAAAACTTTGGATTAACACAATAGGTAAATCTGGCTGTTTTTGTTCGATATCGGCAACAATTTTCTGCCATTGAGCTACAGGATAGGTTCGCTCTATTCCTTGACCGAGAGCAAGTTGTTTGGAATTATCGTAAATGAGAATATAGCCGCTATCTTTAATCTCTAAACGTTTCTGTTCTGCTTCTGCCCAATCAATATCTTCTTTTGGTAAGTTTACCCTCACTGGCGGACAAGAGAGGTTAATCCCCAATCCTCGTACGAGATCGTGATACATCTGAGCGATATATTGTTCGCGTTTGAGAGGAACTAGGTGAGTAAAAAACCAGGAAAAATTATTTTGGTAGCTAATTCGCACGGGAATACCATTAAGCCAGAGTAGTAGCCCTATAGTCCAACGATTGACTACACTTAAGGCTACATCGTACTCGCGATCGCGAATTATGCCTAAAAGATTGAGATAATCGGCGAGACTATTGCGGTCTTTGTAGTCGAAGAGTAGTACTTCGTCTACGTTCTTACAGACTCGGTAAGCAGCTTTGGCACGAGGTTCGACTAAAACATCTATAGCTGCATTGGGATATTGCCTCTTGAGAGTCTCAAGGGTAGGAAAAAATAAAATTTGGTCGCCAATTCCACCAGGAACGAGGGCTAGTATGCGCATCTTATATAAAGAGTAGATAGACCTAACATCTCTGCTCAATTTTAATGGAAGATAGAGCTAAACCATCTGTTTTTTAGGGAAAAATCGAAAATGCATTTATTGATTCCCGCCGCCGGAATAGGACGTAGAATGGGTAGCGATCGCAATAAACTCTTACTGAGATTGCAGGACAAGCCCTTACTAGCTTGGACTTTACTTGCCGCCGAAGCTTCCCAGACAATTAGTTGGATTGGCATTATCGGACAAACCTCAGATTTTTCTGATTTTAAGGAATTAATTGCTGAGTTGAAACTGACTAAACCCTTAGAATTTGTTATAGGGGGAGATACCCGCCAAGAATCAGTTTATAATGGCTTGCAGGCTTTACCAGCCGAGGCAGAGAAAGTTTTAATTCACGATGGGGCGAGGTGTCTGGCTACGCCAGAATTGTTCGACCGCTGTGCCCATGCTTTGCAAAGCTGTCAGGGATCGATCGCTGCAATTCCCGTTAAGGATACCATCAAGGTAGTCGATGAGACAAAAACAATTCAAGCTACCCCAGAGCGACGAAACCTTTGGGCTGCCCAAACCCCGCAAGGATTCGAGGTTGAACTACTAAAACATTGCCATGACCGAGGACGAAAGTTAGGCTGGGAAGTGACTGATGATGCTGCTTTGTTTGAAAAGTGTCAACTTCCTGTCAAGATCGTTGAGGGAGAAGAAACGAATCTTAAAGTGACGACACCAGTCGATCTGGCACTCGCCGAATTTATTTTACGTCAGCGATTAACAAAGAAAAGCAACTAAATTTTATAGTTTATCAGTCACCATTGATTCAATACTGATGGAGACACTTATTTTATGAAGTTGCCCACCTTTCTTATCGTCGGCGTACAAAAAGCTGGCACCACTTCTATTTACAATTATCTTCAAGAACATCCTCAAGTTTATATGAGTCCCGTCAAGGAGACTAATTTTTTAGAGCAAGATTGGGAAAATCTGCCTCCAGAACAACAAAATAAAAATGGCATTATTACATTTGCTGACTATTGCCGACTATTTGCTGATGTCAAAGATGAAATTGCTATTGGCGAAGCCTCTCCTAATTATTTGTTTCATTACGAATCTTCTGCTGCCAGAATTCAACTTTATGTCCCTGAAGCTCAACTAATTGTTGTCTTGCGCAATCCGATTGAAAGAGCTTATTCCGATTATTTAATGCATGTTCGGGATGCCATTAGTTATCGCAGCCTTTCCGAACAAATAAAACATAGTCCTCATAAATCTTTTATTATTCGGAAAGGATTTTATTATACACCTTTGCAATATTATTTAGATAAGTTTGATTCGACAAAAATCAAAGTATTTTTATATGAAGATCTTTGTCAAAAACCCGTAAATTTTATGCAGGAAATGTATCGTTATTTAGGTGTAGACGATGCATTTGTTCCCAATGTTAGTAAAAAAGCGCAAATAGGAAAAATTCCTAAAAATCGAACAATTAATAACCTTTTGCAAAGAAAAAATCCTCTCAGAAATATGGCAGCTAGTGCCTTAAAAAGTATTATGACATCGGAAGCAAGACAAATATTGCGCGAGCGCCTTATAGAGCTTAATTCCAAAGATAAAATACAAACTCCTCTTGCTTCAGAAGATCGACAACAATTAATCGAACTATACCGAGAAGATATTTTTAAACTACAAGATTTAATTGGCAGAGATTTATCCTCTTGGATGACTATTTAACGTTACCGTTCAAATTCAATATGGACGAGATTAGAAGTAAATAGTAGTAACTGGTAACTGTTTACTGGTCACTGTTCTATTCCCAATTCTCTAATGAAAAAGTTCTTACCATTAGTTTCAGTAATTGTTCCAATCTATAACGGCGAAACAGATTTACCAGATTTAATTGAATGTCTGAAAGCGCAAACTTATCCTCAAGAAAAAGTAGAGTATCTGCTAGTAGATAATAATAGTAGCGATCGCACTGAGACAATCCTAGCAACAGCAGCAAAAGAAGCTGCAAACAAAGGAATTAATCTATGTCACCTCAGCGAACGACAGATACAAAGTTCTTATGCAGCGCGTAATCTGGGTATTCGTACAGCTAAAGCCGAAATTTTAGCTTTTACCGATGCTGATTGTCGTCCTCAGCCAGATTGGTTAGAAAAGTTAGTCCAACCTTTTGCCGATCCTCAAGTTGGTATAGTAGTGGGAGAAATAGTTGCTCTTGCGGGAAAGACTTTACTAGAAAAATATGGCGATCGCTATCAATTAATGTCCCAAAAATTTTTAGTAGAACATCCTTTTTGTCCCTACGGTCAAACCGCAAATATAGCCATTAGAAAACAAGCTTTTGCCGATGTAGGATTATTCCGTCCTTATTTAACTACTGGCGGCGATGCAGATATGTGTTGGCGCATTCAGCGAGAAGGAAATTGGCAACTAGCATATGCACCAGAAGCAATTATTCTTCACCGACACCGTTCCAATCTAAAGAACTTTCGCAGTCAGTGGCGACGTTATGGTTGTTCTAATCGTTACCTCCACGAACTTCACGGTGTAGATTTAATGCGTCAATTAACTCCTACCGAAACTATCTATCGTCTCAATCGTTGGTTACTGAAGGAACTACCTAAAGATACAATTAAGGCGATCGCGGGTAAAGCTCATTTAGTAGATTTAGTGAAAACCCCTATCGATCTGATTGGTTTTCATGCCAGAACAAAAGGACAACAAGAAAGTAAATTACCAGAAGAAGCCAAACAAATTGAGTGGCTTTGATTGAGTATAAGCTTCAGATAGTGAGTTATTCATAATTGACAATGACAAAAAGGTTACTTCCTTGCCTAAAAGCGATCGCCCCTACTAATAACTGCTCACTGTTTGACAGCGAGCCCGCGCAGCGGGTGCTGCCGCACCGCGCTAAACCCAATTCCGTGCCACAGTGATATCAAAAGTAACTTCATCCGAAAGGACAACATCAAAAGATTCGTAATTTTGCTGACACCACGTCTTAAACTCTTGAATCGCTTTTTGAAATTCTGCCTCAGAAACTAACCAGCACAATCCAAAAGCCTTAGACTGAAAAGCATCAAATAATTCGCTCACAGACTGAGATTGTTGCCATCGCGCCGCAGTTATTGTTTCTACTGTTGCACCTTGCTCTTTTAATACTCGCTGCATTTCTTCTCCAAAAGGACTGAATTTTTTTTCTGGTTGAGTTTCAGTCTCTGGCTGAGATTTTGCTCGATATTGGCTCACAATTCGGGTAAACGAGTCCCAAAACTCTTTTTGGTATGAAGAGAGTAAATTTTCACAAGCAAGGTAAACTCCATTTGGCTTCAAAACTCGCCGAATTTCCGATAACCCTACTAAAGGATCGGCAAGGCAATGAAGTACATGAGTAGTGAGAACAACATCAAAAGAATTATCTTCAAACGGTAAACTAGAAGCGTCTCCTTGAATTAAAGTAAGATTTTGAGGCATTTGGATAAACTTACGGCGTAGCTCGTCCATCATTTCTCTAGAGATATCGATACCCGTGTAAGAATAACCTTTTTGAATAATTGGGAATCCAATTCTTCCAGTACCGATACCTGGTTCGAGAAATTTTGTTGTTGGTTTTGCCTCTACTATTTGCAAAATGCGATCGCCAATTTGTTCCGCTATAGATTCCGGCAAAGGTCTAGTAGCATCGTATAGTTGCGCGATTTGACTGTAGTAGTTGCTAATCACAGACCAATCAATCGACATAATAGTAAGCATAAATCCTGTAGGGGCGATTCGCGCTTGCGTAGCACTGCGATAGCAGCATCGCCCCTACTAATTTATTTTTCAGATTTTTCTTGAGCTTTGCAATTAGCTCGATGAAACTTATTCCTATGAAATGTCTATAGCAAACTTTTCAAGGAAATTTCTGCACGTTGATGGCTGAAATTAAAACTCCACCTTGACAGAGCCAGTAATGGCAAAGGGAGAACCTTGAGCGATATTTGCCCGATCCGATGAGCTAGCCACATAGCGTATATCAAATAAATTCTCGATTGCCAGCCCGAACGTGACATTATTGATTTGATAGGCAGCCCCTAAGTCCACTCGAGTATAACTGGGTACCTCAAAGCTGTTGTCGATGTCGCCTTCTCGTTCGCCCACATAAACCACACCCGCACCTAAACTTAACCCCTCCAAGGCTCCGTCTGTGAAAGTATATTTGCCATAGAGTCCAAAAGTGTTTCGGGGAACATTGTTGAAACGATTGCCTTCAAGTTCTTCGGTACTCTTGATAATGTCAGCCTCAAAAAAATGGGTGTAAGCAGCAATCAGATTAAAGTTTTCGGCAATTCTGCCAGTGACGTCTAATTCTAGTCCGCGAGTCCGCACGTCTCCCACCGGAATCACAAAATCTGGATCTGCAGGGTCAGATTCGGCAATGTTGGTTTGAGTCAAATTAAACAAGGCAGTGGTAAGGCTGAGGCGGTCATTCAGCAGATTAACCTTTGCACCAATTTCATACTGAGTTGCTTTTTTGGGTTCAATAAATCCTCCATCTCTAACTAAGCCTCTCTGTGGTTCTGTCGATTGGCTGAAACTAGCGTAGAGAGAGGCAGAATCGGTCAGTTTATAGACCAAGCCGACCGACGGAGAAACGAAATCGCCCTCTTGATTGGTTTCATCCAAAGATGAACCTTCAAATTTGCCATAGCGAAGACCCCCTAGTAGACGGAATTGCCCGAGGGTTACAAAATCTTGAATGTAAACTCCCCAATCTTTTTGCTCAAAAAAGCCAAAGTTAGAGAACTGAAGTTCTTCTGGTTTTGGGACGGGGACATCAAAGGTGGGATTGGCAACATCAATACTGCCAAAGAATGCCCCTCCTGGACCATCAAATTCAGATTTTAAGCGGTTATATTCCACGCCCGCTAATAACTTGTGTTCGGAGGCTCCGATTTTGAAATTTCCCCGTACTTCTCCCCGCAGATTGGTTTGATAGTAATCGTCAGTAAATCTCGAATAGAAACGGTTGAGAATCTCTTCCTCAAAGAAACCAGCCCTGAACAATGTCTCGTCTCTACTGGTGTAGAAGTATTGACCGCTAAGATTTATAGACCAGTTTTTGCCAAGAGGTTGAGCGAAATAGCCGCTGATTCGGTAATTATCGCGCTGGGCATCGTCACGGGAATCGTTGTAGCTGCGATCGAAGAAGAAGCGATCGTTAAAAAACTTGATTCCGGAGATACCATTTGCGTTCTGCTGCAAATATTCAGCTTCTAGATTGAGAGAACCACCATTCCCGGTTAACCAAGTTAAAGATGGAGCAATCAGAATGCGATTATCCTCAACGTTGTCGTAGAAAGAGTCTGCCTTTTGCAGCCCGACAATAAAACGGTAAAGTAAATTTCGATTTTCAATCAATGGACCGGTTAAATCAATTTCACCCCGATAGAAGTTAAAACTTCCGGCTTCAAAGGAAACGGTGTAACTGGGTGTAGCCTGGGGTTTTTTAGTGATGTAGTTGACCACTCCGCCTGGTGCGCCAGTACCATAAAGTAAGGAAGAGAATCCTTTCAAAATTTCGATCCGGTCAATATTTGCCAGATCTCGAACCAAAAAACGAGTATTTTCTCGCAAGCCATTCAAATAAACTTGACGGGCTACGCTAAATCCACGAATTGTGAATTGAGGAACCAGCCCACCTTGGAAATCATCTCCTCCTCCCAAAGTAACACCGCTAATATAGGGGATTAGGTCTTCTCCTCGCCTAGCAGCTCTATCTTCAATCAACTCTTCCGGGATCACTCCAATGGAGGCTGGGGTTTCTAACAAGGGAACATCCAATCGAGTGCCCGTGGTGGCATTGGAAATGCGATAGCCACTAGCACCTTCCCCGGTCACTACGATTTCCTCATCCGGCTCTTCCCCTTCTGGATTGAGGATGTATGCCAGTTCACCTGTTATGAGAATGACTTCAGTAATAGGAAGTGCTTGCTTGCCCGCGACACTGACCCGAATCTGAGTAGCATCTAGTTGTGTCACGCGGACATTGGCAATGTCATCTGTGGGGTTTTCAACCTGAAACTCTTTGCCCTCTGGCAGTGCCAGCACCGCATTAGGAATATCCGCAATTAGGGTATTCCTGACCGCGCGGAATTTGGTGGCATCGATTGGCAAGAGTTTGCCGTCTTGAGTATCCAGAACAATTTCTAGACCTGTCTGTGTGCGGTTGAGCTGCACATCGGTCACTTGTATTGTCTCCGCTTCCCCCTGAGCCAGCCAGTTTTTAACTTTAGTAACGGGGCGTTGACGGTAAAGAACGCGAGTAATACCCCTCCCAACCTGACCCTCCTCGTTCCCCCCTTGGCAAGGGTAGGTAGAGGTGTCGTAGGCGGTGGGGTTGGAGGCTAAGGAAGATCGCTTCTCTGCCGATGCTGCTTGCACAAATAAGCAAGAGAGGAAACTGGTCAGCAAAACCAAACGCGATAATCTCTCGAACATTACTCAACACACCAAATAGTAATAAATTGCAATAAGCATACAGGTGGATGAGTACTATTGAAAGCTGGATTGAACGCTAGCAGGAGTTTTTTTTTGAACGCTAGCGGGAGCGTTTTTGTTGCATCAGATACTCCTTTGGGTTAAGACCAAACTTTTTCCGAAAGGCGATCGCAAAATAACTGCGGCTGGCAAATCCCACCGCCTCGGCTACTTCCGTCACTTTCATTTCCCCTGTATTCAGAAGTTGACGTGCCTGTTCCAGTCGATACTCGTGCAGATAACCGAATACAGTAGTGTTAAAAACTTGACGAAAGCCCTGTTTGAGCGTGTACTCATTCAACTTGACCCGTTGGGCTAATTCTGTAAGCGAAGGCGGGTTATCTAGATGCTTGAGTAAAATTTCTCTGGCATAGTAAATGCGTTCCAAGGTGCCGAGTTTGAGAGGCTGAATAATATTGCTGCCCGTTTGCAATTGGGTCTCCTGTTCTAGTAGCAATGCGGTCAGTCTCAAAACGTTTCCTTCTAAATCCAAATGCTTAGAGATGCCTCCATAAGGACAGTGCAAAATTTGCTGCAAAATTCGCTGCATGGCAGGTGTAATAATTCCAGCACGGTTGTAGTACTCTTGGTCGGAACGCCGGATTAAGTGCTCTAGTGGGATGGGTAATTCTCCAACCGGATTACCAACGAACGATCGCAACACTTCAGGCTTCATCAGAACCCCAACACAAAAAATGGGTTGGGCATCTGACCAATCTGGCGTTTCTTTGGGTGCCATGCCACTGCCGTAGAAATTGTACTGTCCGGGATGAAGCTCAAGAGAGTTGTCCGTCGCACCGCCGGAAAACATGAAATTGTATTCCAGAGGATGTTCTCTTTCTGGACAATCTATCAACAGGCGATCGCGCAGTTGAAACCGCTCGATAGCTAACCATAATCCTTCCCGCAACTGGATCTCTCGAATAAATCCTTCTCCCAACGATTTGGGAAAAATCCAGGTCGTGTCTAGATCGTCAGATGGATCGCTCGTCTGACTTATTTTATCTGGGAGATTGGGGCGATCGATCGCCTTGACTTCCTGAACCAGTTCCCAGTAAGTACCTTGTGAAATGGTAATGGTCATGGCATTGCACTCTCAATTACTGAAAATAATTTTTAGTAACTTACCACGTGCGCTGAGAGTGTCTGCAAATTTGCTTGTTTAACTTATTTAAAGTCAAATTATCTAGGAGTTGTAAACTGAAAAAGTAATTAGATAAAATTCTAATTAGATATTTTTCTAATTAGAACTATGAATTCTATTGACTTTAACACCCTGCTCAATTTCTTTAAAGTACTGGCAAACGAGAGCCGCCTCAAACTATTGGGGATTTTATCCCAACAAGAGTATAGCGTCGAAGAATTAGCCGCTCAGTTACAGTTAAAAGAACCGACTGTATCTCATCATCTTAATAAGCTTAAAGAACTAGAATTGGTATCGATGCGTCGGCAAGGAAATACTCATTTCTACAGCCTTAACAGCGAAACCCTGACTCAACTCAATAAATCGATATTTACTAGGGAGCAAATGGCAAGTTGGACAAAAGATATTTCCGCAGAAGCCTGGGAAGAAAAAGTTCTTAAAAATTATCTCGATGGCAATCGTTTAACAACAATTCCTGCATCTCGCAAAAAACGTTTAGTTGTACTTGAGTGGTTAGTTAGTAAATTTGAACCAGAGGTAACTTATACCGAAAGTCAAGTCAACGAAATTATTAGCTGCCATCACTCAGACTATGCAACCCTGCGACGGGAATTAATTAGTTATCAGTTTATGGAACGAGAAAACGGTTTGTATCGGCGATTGCCAGCATCCTTATGGAAAACCGAAACGGAAATTATGAAACAGAAAAAATTTTAACTCTAAAGGGAGCAATAAATCGATATTAACAAACCGCCAAAAGCATAAGTCCAACTACAAATCGATGTTTTCTACGATAATTCCTGACGGAGATTGCCTCTTTGCGCGAAACTAAAATATAGATACATCATCGAAATAGCGAAAAATAAGAATGCAAATTCGAGCTACAAATACAACAGTATTAGATTGGACTGGTGATGCTCTCGCCATTGGAATATTGGAAGACGCAATTGAGTTAACTGGAGAATTAGCTCAACTGGATGAGAAACTAGCAGGCACAATTAATGAATTAATCGAAGAGGAAGAATTTAAAGGTAAATCCGGCACTACGGCAGTGACTCGCGTGGGAAGTAAGAGTCCCGTTCGCAAAGTAATTTTAGTGGGACTAGGCAAAGCCGAGGAACTAAAATTAGATAGTTGGCGTACTGCCGCAGCGGCGATCGCTCGCGTGGCTAAAAAGGAAAAGAGCAAAACTCTCGGTATTAGCTTGCCCATCAATCGAGAAGAACCCGTTCATATTCCCCAAGCTATCACTGAAGGCATTCTATTGGCACTCCATCAAGATAACCGCTTTAAATCAGAACCAGAAGATAAAGGCGCAAAGCTAGAAAGCGTCGATTTATTGGGGTTAAGCGGTCAAGATGCAGAAATTTCCCGTGGCGAACAAATCGCCTCTGGCGTAATTTTAGCTCGGGAATTGGTCAACGCTCCCGCCAATGAAGTCACCCCAGTTACCATGGCAGAAACTGCCGAACAAATCGCCTCCGAGTATGGTTTAGCAATAGAAATATTGGAAAGTGAAGATTGCGAAAAGTTTGAACAAGGTATGGGCGCATTTTTAGGAGTAGCCAAAGCCTCGGATTTACCGCCCAAATTCATTCACCTTACTTACAAACCAGAAGGTACGCCTAAACGTAAGATAGCGATCGTGGGAAAAAGTCTCACCTTTGACTCTGGTGGATTAAACCTCAAGGTATCTGGTAGTGGTATTGAAACCATGAAGATGGATATGGGTGGCGGTGCGGCTACTTTAGGTGCAGCCAAAGCGATCGCCCAACTCAAACCCGATGTGGAAGTTCACTTTATCTGTGCGGCGACAGAGAATATGATTAGTGGCAAGGCAATGCATCCGGGCGATATTCTCAAAGCAGCCAACGGCAAAACTATTGAAGTAAATAACACCGATGCTGAAGGCAGACTAACTCTCGCCGATGCCTTAGTGTTTGCCGAGAAATTAGAAGTAGATGCGATCGTCGATTTAGCTACCCTTACGGGTGCTTGCATTATTGCCCTCGGCGATGATATTGCTGGTTTGTGGAGTACTGATGATTCTCTTGCCAGTCAAATCAAAGCAGCGGCAGAATTAGCAGGAGAAAAATTCTGGCAAATGCCCATGGAAGAGAAATATTTCGAGGGCATGAAATCTCAGATTGCCGACATGAAAAATACCGGACCCCGTGCTGGCGGTTCGATTACTGCTGCTCTTTTTTTAAAGCAATTTATCAAAGATACTCCTTGGGTACATCTCGATATTGCTGGTCCTGTTTGGGCAGATAAAGAAAAGGGAGTTAATAATTCGGGGGCGACTGGTTTTCCCGTGCGTACCTTAGTTAATTGGGTAATGAGTGCAGCTTGAATCTATTCGGTTCCTAGTTATTTTGACAACTGGGAACTGAAAACTAGAAAATACTAAATTACCTTAACCGAAATTCAATCACATCTTGTTTAATGGTGACATCATAGTGACCGAAGAAATTTTGTCCCAACAGTCCCAGGGGTAAAGAAGAAGAAATTGCCACAACCATATTTGTGCTAACAGCACCTGCTACGGCAGCGGAAGCAACACTACTAGTGGGGACTTCAACCATGCGATCGCTCGGAGTATTCACCAACATAATTCCTTCTTGCTTAATAGCTAATGTTTTTGCCATCCCTGGAGTAAGCATAGTGAAACTAGCCCCAGTATCTAGCAACATCTCAAATGTATGCCTGTCATTAAATTTGACATCGATTACGGGGATACCAAATTCTCTTCTTTTAATTGGTGCGGTAAACACTCCTGAAGTACGCTGTTGAGTAGATGCTCTATTAGGCATATTTGAATTGTTCGTCGAACCTCGGCAAAGATGACTTAAATCCATTGGTTTGCCATGAACATCTAGCATAAAACACACCTGTTCGGATTGAGCATGAGCAAATAAGGGAATAAAATTAATTGCTATAGATAAAATAAATAATTTCAAAAAAGTTTTCATAAAAATTACCCCTAGAAACCAGTTTTTTAAGGCTATCTATAATCAAATAGTTCCCAATATAAGCAACTAAATTAAAACTAGGAGCAACTAAAAATAAAAAGATTTAGTGAATGATTGAGTTTGTTTTTCTAAATTTTACTTAAGTTATTTTCCTTCAGTAAATACACTATCAATGAATTGGGAACTGTTTATGTTCTGCTTGACCCACCGTTAGCAACTTCTCGGACTCAGCTAGTTACATTGATTCGGTCGGATGCAAGCTGTTAATATGCAATTGCTACAATTGCAATACATAATGATAAAACTCTTCATCCTTCCTATAATCAAGCGATTCATAAAGAGCTTGAGCGGGAATGTTGGAAATTTGCGTTGCCAAGATAATTCGAACTGCTCCTGTTTCCCTTGCAAAGATTTCTGCCGCGCTCATCAGCGACTTGGCAACTCCCTTCTCTCGATAGGCTTCTTTTACAAACAAATCATTCAAAATCCAGATACGCTTCATCGACACTGAGGAAAAGCTGGGGTAAAGCTGAGTAAAACCAACCACATGCTCGCGATCGATAGCCACAAATATAGTCGAATCGCTTTTTTGGAAACGCTCTTGGAGAAACTTTCTGGCAGCTTCGAGATCTGAGGACTGCTTGTAGAAAACGCGATATCGATCGAATAACTTCGATACTTCTTCAAGATGCTCAAAACGAGCTAGAACAACTTCCATCCTTTATCCTCACCACTCAATATAGGTTTAAATGCTGATTACTCGAACAGAAACTTTAAAGTGCTGCTCCACTAATAACCTCCAACGTAACTTAACCCCGAACGCTGACAGATCGAATTCAGGAGTTATTTTTACTGAGTCTTGCAGCATAACTGATGTAAGGGACGGGGCATACAAGTTTTTGAGGTTTTCTCAAAACACAGCCCCTCTGCTTCGCCCCCTCTTTGCACTCCTAGACTGTTCTCATCCTGGGGGCCATTTCATCTGGCGATCGCCCAAAATATGAAAATGGATATGATCTACTGTTTGACCGCCATCAGCACCGTTATTAATTACTACTCGATAGCCATTACTCAATCCTGCTTGTTCGGCAACCCGTTGGACTGTTAGCAACAGATGACCGAGTAAATCGCGATCCGACTCTGTGGCTTCGGACAAACGAGGAATTGGTTTTTTGGGAATGACGAGAATGTGGGTTGGTGCTTGAGGATTAATATCTTTAATCGCGATCGCCTGTTCATCTTCATAGACAATATCGGCAGGAATTTCACGACGAATAATCTTGCTAAAAATGGTATCGCTCATAGTTTTATTAATTGCTGCAAACGAAGACATTGTAAAACGTGAGACAACACCTAAACAGGAAAGATTCGTAAATTCTCGGTTAGGGAAATCAAACTCCAAAGAATATACTGGCTGAGATTAGATTTATTTTGCCTAATTGCTCATGCTTGCCAGAGTTTGGAGTGCTGCCATTGTCGGCATTGATGCTGTCAAAGTTGGTGTAGAGGTAGATGTCTCTGGCGGATTACCCAATATCGTCGTCGTTGGCTTACCCGATACAGCCGTACAGGAATCGAGAGAACGAGTGAAAGCGGCATTAAAAAATGCTGGTTTTGCTTTTCCGGTACGCAAGATTGTAATTAATCTGACCCCTGCTGACTTGCGCAAAGAAGGACCGAGTTTCGATCTACCCATTAGTGTTGGCATTTTAGCTGCTTCCGAACAGCTAGATGCGCAGTTATTGGGAGATTATTTGTTTTTAGGAGAAGTTTCTTTAGATGGAAGTCTGCGTCCCGTAGCCGGAGTATTACCCATTGCCGCAGCAGCCAAAAACTTAGGCATTGTCGGTTTGGTAGTTCCGGCAGATAATGCTCGAGAAGCAGCAGTAGTGAAAGATATTTCTGTATATGGATTCAAGCATTTAGAAGAAGTAGCAGACTTTCTCGCTCGACCAGAAAAATACAAACCCGTAGAATTGAATGCTCAAAAAAAATTAGAGCGGTGCGGCAGCACCTGCTACGCAGGATCGCTTCCTAAATATGCAGATTTAAAAGATGTTAAAGGACAAGCTCATGCCCGTCGTGCCTTGGAAATTGCGGCAGCAGGAGGACATAATTTAATCTTCGTCGGACCTCCAGGTAGTGGCAAAACCATGCTTGCCAGACGCTTACCGGGGATTCTTCCCCCTCTGTCATTCCCCGAAGCACTGCAAGTGTCTCAAATTCACTCCGTCGCTGGATTTCTCAAAGACAAAGGTTCTTTAATTACCGAAAGACCTTTTCGCAGTCCCCATCATTCTGCATCGGGTCCCTCTTTAGTAGGCGGTGGTAGTTTTCCCCGTCCTGGCGAGATATCTTTGGCACACCGAGGAGTGCTGTTTCTGGATGAATTAACAGAATTCAAACGCAACGTTTTAGAATATCTGCGTCAACCTCTCGAAGATGGTTTCGTTACCATCTCCAGAACTCGTCAATCGGTTGTCTTTCCCGCCCAATTTACCCTGATAGCCAGTACCAATCCCTGTCCTTGCGGTTATTTCGGCGACCCGATTCAACCCTGCACCTGTTCTCCCAGACAGAGAGAACAATATTGGGCTAAATTATCGGGTCCTTTGATGGATAGAATCGATTTACAAGTAGCCGTCAATCGCCTCAAACCGGAAGAAATGATCCAACAAAGCACGGGAGAAGATTCCCAATCGATTAGAGCAAGAGTTATTGCTGCTCGCGATCGCGCCCTCCAACGCTTCCAAAACGAACCGACAGTTAATTGTAATGCAGAGATGGACTCCTCTCACCTACGCCATTTCTGTCAACTAGACGACGCGACGCGCAATCTTATCGAAGGAGCAATTCGTAAGTTGGGCTTATCTGCTAGAGCGATGGACAGAATTCTGAAAGTAGCTCGTACTATTGCCGATCTGGCTGGAGAAGATAGTTTAAAAAGTGTTCATGTTGCGGAGGCAATTCAATATCGCACTATTGATAGAATGCAATAGTTAGCCCTCGCCACTAGCTTAATACTCATGCCTTACCAGCAGCTTAGAGAACTAACGGCTAAGTTGAGCGGCGGCTAGTGTCCTTTGCATCACCATCAATATCTCTCGCCCGCCCGCTCCGCTGGTATTGGGAACATAGTAACTATCCTCTTCTCCCTCACCAGTAGCAATAATTTCTATTTCCTCATTTTTCAACACCATTTCTAATAGAGGATGCCAAAGTAGTATCTAGGATATCAATTATCAGATCTTCTCCTTCTTGTAGAATCAAAGGTACTAATCTTTCTTCTTCTGCTGCCGTTTCCAAGACAATTTGCAATCCCTGCTGAGTTGGATTGAATTTAACTGCCGTTACTTCGGCTATCGCAGTTTCTATCTGAGCAACCCATTCTTTTTCGGTCGTTACTGCTTTGGGGCGGTTGTTTACACGAGACAGATCTGCCCAGACTGCCTGCATTCCTAACACCGAAAACAGACCAGCAAAAATTAGCGATTGCCCAACCCAATTCAGCATCACAACTCACACCTAAGTTTACTAAGATTCTTTTTTAATTAGCTTACAGGTAAGATGAACGACTTAGGCGATCGCTAGTTTGCTCAGACGGAATTTTTTGGCAGGCAATCCCGTGGGTTGATGTTAAACAGAATCTTTAATTTTCAGACAGTTTTTTCAAAATTTCTGTTAACTGCTCTTGCTGTCGGGCAGACTGCTTCTGAATTTCTATCATCTGTTGTTGTTGGTTAGTAAGCTGAGTTTGTCGATTATCTAAATTTTCAATCAATTCGTAGGTTCTAGCTTGATGAGTAGTAAGCTGACTCATCTTTTCGGTCAAGTCTCGCATTAGCCCATACATGGTGTCGCTTTGCTTCGCACTCGCGTAACGAGACCGCGTTTCATCTCTGCGATATCTGAAGTTAATGCCTGTATCGCTTTGGCATTGGATTCTATTAAATTTTCTAAGTCGGTCATGATGATATGAAGAAAAATGATATTAAAAAAAATATTCAGCCTATTTCCAGTTTATTTTTCCAGTTTATTCTGGTCTGTTTACTCTCTACGTTCGCTAATTATGCTCAAACGGATCGCGCCTTGCAGTAATGAAAAATGAAAAAACTTTGATTCAGTGAATTATGTCAAATTGTAATTACTTGCTTATATTAATCAGGTACACCACAAACTAACGTCGAAGTCTTGAAAACTGAGTTAAGTATTGAACCAATTCGTGCTGATTACGTGACCTTTTTGCAACTAACTGGACGCATTTTACACTTAGAATTTCAAACCAAACTGGAATCTACACCGCCATTACCTCTGCGGATGCTTGATTACTGGGTGCGGTTGTATCGGTTATATCGTCTACCAGTTACCCAAGTTGTAGTTTTATTGCTTCCCCCTGCACCCCTAACAGTCATCGAAACAGCTTTTACCGTCGAAAATACCTGTCGAAAATACCTCTCATCAATATCGTGTCATTCGTCTCTGGGAAGAAAATTCCGAACTATTCCTTAATGACGAAGCTTTATTACCATTAGCACCATTAACAGCAACAACTCAACCTCAAACTTTATTGCAACAAGTGGTAGATAAAGTAGATCGAGTTGAAGCCCAAAAACGAGCAGAAATCTCTATCTATACTCAAATCCTCGCAGGATTAAAATATAAAAAGGATTTAATTCAGCAACTATTTCGGGAGGGAATGATGCGCGAGTCAGTAATTTATCAGGAAATCCTAGCTGAAGGTGAACAGAAAGGAAGGCAAGAAGGAGAACAACGAGGAAGAAAAGAAGAAGCCAGATCGCTTGTTCTCCGTCAATTAACTCGACGGATAGGGGAATTACCCCAAGAAATGCGCTCGCGCGTTGCCAATCTACCTCTAAAACAATTAGAAAATCTCGGTGAAGCTTTGCTTGATTTTACCAGTATGAGCGATCTACAGGCTTGGCTAGAAGAGCTTGGGAATTAAAAATTAAAATGGATGCTTACGATGCTCTATAATCGCGGAGAGGTAGTTTTAGTATTATTTCCTGATTCTAATCTTTATTAATTAGTGTAAGGGGAAGGTGAACCATAAAAGCGATCGCCAATTTGCTCAAACAGAATGTTTTGGCAGGCAATCCCGTGGGTTGATGTTAAATCGTTTGCTAAATGCCCTGCTGAATGCTGGAAGATTGGTATAGCCAACCCTGCGGGCAACTTCTTTCACTGTGCAATCGCCCACTACAAGCTCCTGCCATGCTCGGTTCATGCGGTAGTCATGCAAATAGCCAAACACGGTTATCCCAAACACCCGGCGAAATTCTTGTTTCAGCGTGTACTCATTCAAGCCTACTAACCTTGCCAGTTCCCCCAAACTAGGAGGATTGTCCAATCGTTGACGCAAAATATCTCTAGCATGGTGAACGCGAGCGAGCAAATCGGGCTGCACCGAAGGGCGATAGCCTTCATGCCGTGCCATCTCTGCTGCTACTGCTAGTCCCAGCAGTTCTAGCGATTTACCCTCTAAAAACAGCCGCTTTGACATTGCCTGGAATCTACACCGTAACATTTGCCGTGCTGCCCATTGCATTGCTGGAGTTGCCGTCCCAAAGTATTTATAGCGTGGCTGTTCGGGCGATCGCACCCAGGGCTGTAAGGCAGCAGGCAATTCTCCATCTGAGTCGCCAATAACGGAGCGCAACAGATCTTTCCGTATTAAAATTTGCACTTCTAAAAAGGGCTGCCGCTCCGATAAATCAAAGGCGGCTTTTGGCATTAACCCACTGCCATAAAGGCAATACTGTCCCGCCCCAAGCAGGTCGCCATCATTCTCATGAGTTCCTGACAAATGTAGGTGCAACTCTAGGTACTCTTCCGGTTTTTCGGGCTGGGCAGACTGAACGCGATCCCGCGAATGCGGGTGCTGCCGCACCGTGTAATTGAAGACGACCCAGGGTCAATTTTAGCCCATCTCGCAGATGAATTGTGCGCCAATAGCCCCGTCCCATGATGGGTGGGAAGTTACCCATAAAGTCTCGAGCATCCTCTGGACGGGATGATAGGTTGGCTCAACAGCGGTCATTTCATCAAATAATTCGTCGTAGGCTGATTGAGAAATGGAGATAGTCATAGCAGCAGGTCAATTAAAGCAAAAACTTAATACAAAATATCTCATTAAGCTTGCTTAGTTCTGAATGGCGATTTCATTTGATGTTATTTAACTGATGGAATAATTTTTAAATTTCAGCGATCGCTCAAATTTTTTAGACCCAAAATATATTTATATTTCTGACATGGTCTAGTCTTAATAAAGAAATTGGTGGTATTATCTCTTTTTTAGTTTCTGTTGAATCGCTCGCCTCTTTTACTTGATATCGATTATCATTATCTAAAGAGTTAGGGTATTCAAGTTATGGTGGCGATAGAGACAGCAAAAAATTCCGTACCCGTTACCGTTCTGACTGGTTATCTCGGCGCGGGAAAAACCACTCTCCTCAATCGCATACTTACCTACGAACATGGTAAGAAGGTGGCGGTAATTGTCAATGAATTTGGCGAAGTAGGTATTGATAATCAATTGGTTATCGATGCCGATGAAGAAATTTTCGAGATGAACAATGGCTGCATCTGTTGTACTGTTCGCGGCGATTTGATTCGTATTATCGGCAATTTAATGAAGCGACGCAATAAGTTCGACCATTTGTTGATTGAAACCACTGGACTGGCAGATCCCGCCCCCGTAATTCAAACCTTTTTCGTAGATGAAGATCTGCAGGGGCAAATGTCTTTAGATGCAGTAGTAACAGTAGTTGATGCCAAACACATCCATCAGCATTGGGAAGCCGATGAAGCTCAAGAACAGATCGCTTTTGCCGATGTAATCTTGCTTAACAAAACGGATTTAGTCGCTTCAGAAGAACTGGACGAACTAGAAAAACGAATACGAGGAATGAATGCGATGGCAAAAATTCATCGCACCCAAAACGCTGAATTAGATCTTAATGCCATTTTGGGAGTACGAGCATTCGACCTCAATCGCGCATTGGAAGTTGACCCCAACTTTCTCAAAGAAGATGCTCACGAACACGACGAATCCGTTTATTCCATAGCGCTCGTCGAGTCTGGGGCTGTAGACGGACAAAAACTAAATAGCTGGTTGAGCGAACTATTGCGTACCAAAGGTCCCGATATTTTCCGCATGAAAGGTATTTTAAACATTGCCGGAGAAGATTGGCGGTTTGTTTTTCAGGGAGTGCACATGCTGTTTGACGGCAAACCCGATCGCCCTTGGAAAACTGGAGAAACTCGTAAAAACGAGCTGGTATTTATCGGTCGTAATTTAGATGAAGCTAAACTGAAAGAGGATTTTCGAGCATGTTTAGTATAGATGCACGAAGCAAACTATTATTTCAGCAACAGTGGCAGGGAATGCTCTCGGAATATGTAACCCGTGTAGCCTGGTCTCCTGATGGTATATTGGTTGCTAGTTCGGCTGCTGGAGAAGTAGTTGTATGGCAAGAAAATTCTCTGGCTACTCTCTTGCCACCTACTGACCAATCGATAGACTGTCTTGCTTTTTCTGTCGACGGACAGTTTTTAGCAGCAGGGGGACAAGATGGCAAGGTGAGAGTATGGAAATTTAAGGAAAAACCAGAACTCATTGCTACTCTAGATAATGCTCCCAAATGGGTCGATCGCCTGAGTTGGAATCCTACTAAAAATCAGTTAGCCTATAGTTTTGGGCGTTCCGTTCAGATTTGGGATGCCGAAACTCAAAGGGTAATTGCTACCTTGCCTTTTATGGATTCTTCTATATTATGCATGTCCTGGCGACCCAATGGGCAGTCTTTAGCTATTGCTGGCAATAAAGGGGCTAAGATTTGGGATGCAACTAATTGGGATGATGACCCTTATGTAATGGATATGCCTGCAGCTAGTATTGCGATCGCTTGGTCTGAGGATGGTAAATATATAGCTTCTGGCAATCTGGATAACACCATCACAGTCTTAGAATGGGGAAATCCCAATCCCTGGGTAATGCGGGGTTTTCCTGGCAAAATTCGCAATTTAGCTTGGTCGCGATCTTTTAACAACAATGCACCACTTTTAGCCGCTTCCAGTGTAGAAGGAATTGCCGTCTGGAAGAAAGAAGCTAAAGAGATAGATGGTTGGAATGCTCGCGTGTTAACGTTACACGATGGGGTAATTGAGGGTCTAGCTTTTCAACCCAATAGTCTTTTGCTTGCTTCTGCTGCTGATGACGGCTGGCTTTGCCTGTGGGAAAAAGCCAAGCAAGTGGGACAAATTCTAGATGAGGTACCAGAAGGCTTTTCCTGCCTAGCTTGGCATCCCCAAGGAAAGCAACTAGCGGCTGGAGGTCAGCAGGGAGAATTATTAGTATGGACAGAATCTAAGCGCGGTAAAGGATTTGGCTAGGCTAGTAACGCTATGCGGAAGTAAAAAAAGTTTATAAACCTCATTTAAGTTGAGAAGTAGGGACGTAGCATGCTACGTCCGTACAAAGTTCAATTTTCTCTGACTTAAAAATACTTAGTGTCTTGCAGGGCTATTTCATTCTTCCATAATTCACCAAGAAATGAATTTCTTAGCTTAAAGTTAAAGTCCGTTGAAACGGACTTAGGCTATCAGACAGAGAATTTATTCTCTGGCTCTTGAGAACTCGATTTGTTAAATTTTAAGAAAACTATGAACATCTCTTCTTCAGTTTCAATGCCAGAAATCCCCAAGCGAGGATTACCCGTAACGATTATTACTGGCTTTCTTGGTAGTGGCAAAACTACTTTACTCAATCAAATTCTGCAAAACAATGAAAATTTAAAAGTAGCAGTTTTAGTCAATGAATTTGGCGATATCAATATAGATTCTCAACTTTTGGTTTCCTACGAAGAGGACATGGTAGAGTTAAGTAACGGTTGTATCTGCTGCACTATCAATGAAGGTTTAGTTGAAGCTGTCTACCGTATTTTAGAACGAGAAGACAAGGTAGATTATCTAGTAATTGAAACTACTGGCGTTGCCGATCCACTACCTATAATTCTGACTTTTATTGGTTCGGAGTTTAGAGATTTAACTCGTCTCGATGGCATTATCACTGTAGTTGATTCGGAATTGTTTACTTCCAATCATTTTGACAGCGAAGCAGCACTCAGCCAAATTACTTATGCTGATATGGTTTTGCTTAATAAAACAGATTTGGTTAAGGAACAAAAATTAGCAGAATTAGAAACTTATATCAAATCTGTCAAACAGGGAGCTAGAATTCTACACAGTCAATACAGTCAAGTTCCTTTACCTTTGCTTTTAGATGTAGGTTTAACTCCGATTGAAAATTATCGTAGAGAGGCTGACAACAACATTACTGACGAAGAACATCACGAACATCATCATCACCACGAACATCATTCCCATCATCTAGACACGGATGGCTTTATTTCTCTGTCCTTCCAAAGCGATAAACCCTTTGACGTGTATAAATTTGAAAAGTTTTTAATCGAACAATTGCCTAATGAAGTCTTTCGAGCAAAAGGCATTGTCTGGTTTAACGGAAGTCAACTACGCCATATTTTTCAACTAAGCGGTCCGAGATACGATATGAAATCAGACAATTGGTCGGATTCTCCTTGTAACCAATTAGTCTTTATCGGTCGTCATATAGATACAGAGAAAATCCGTCAGCAATTGAATGAGTGCTTGGTTTCTTCAGTAGTAGTTTGATTTTATTAGGTAGCGTATATATTAAGGTGCTTTTATGCGATCGCACTAGAATTTAAAGCGGGCTAGTAAAAATTATCAGGTTATCTTTCGTCTCAACACTAGAGACTTTATTTTAAAAATCAGTTAAACTATCTGAAGAACTTTGTAGATGCTAAATTAGCTAGATGCCTTTTCAACCAAGTTATTTCAAAGCAGACTTGTTCAAAATCTTGTCAAACCCAGTGCGAATACAGATTTTGGACACTTTGCGCCAAGAAGAAAAAAGTGTCAATGATATTGCTCAATGGCTTGAGGTAGAAGCTTCTTCCGTATCGCAACAGTTAGCCTTACTGCGACGCTATAACCTAGTCAAAGGTCGTCGGGAAGGTAATTATATCTTTTACTCAATTAATGAACCAGCGATATTTAAAGTACTAGATGCAGCTAAGGAAGTTTTCAATAATCATTTGGTAGAAGTGCGTGATGCTTTAGAAAAACTCGAATAAAATTCCCAAAACTATGATAGACATCAAAATTTTCGAGGTAGAACAAGGTTTTTGTGCTGCCATTGACACGAGCGATCGCCACACAATTTTGATTGATTGTGGTTCTGGCAGTCAATTCAAACCTTCACAATATATCTGGCAAAGACGTTGTCATGCTCTAGACTACCTAGTGCTTCCGGCTTACACCAAAGACCATTTAGCAGGATTTCCCGAACTTGCCAGCCAATCTTGGCAGCATGATATTCCAATTCACTTTTTGGTTGCCAATCCCACAGTTAATCTGAAAAAGCTATCGAATTTAAAACCTTTTACCTCACAGCTTAATAAGAGTTTGATTACGCTTACAGATATCCAGTCAAACGATCGAAATTGAGGAACTCAAACTAACATTTTTCTGGAATCAGTACCTAAAATTGCAAGCTCCCCACGACTTAAGTCTCGTTACTTTTATCAAATATCGAGACATTAACACCATCTTGCCTAGTGATTTGGAAACCGATGGCTGGCGGAATCTTTTACAATTAACTGATTTTCGCCAACGTTTAGAGCAAGTCAATGTATTTGTAGCTGCCAATCACGGACAAGAAACTGGCTATTGCCAGGAAGTTTTTAACTACTGTCACCCTGAAGTAATTATTGTCTCTAACAAAGAAAATCAACCGATTTCTTCTCACATGATGCGCCAATATCACAGTCATGCCAAAGGCGCACCTTCAGGAGTGAGCGAGAAAAAAGTTTTCACAACTTATGACGATGGCACGATTGTCATTTCTAAATATTTAGACAGATTGCGACAGGTTACTACACAACGCAAGTCTAAACCTTTGGTTTCTCTCAACAAAAATCAGGAGAATAACGGTAATGGAAAGTCCGCTCACTGAGGAATCCGTAGAAGTATCAAAACCTTTCCGGTTAGGACATCTCTTTCAATCGTGGCGGGGAGACTTAACCGGAGGTTTAACGGCTGCAATTGTTGCCCTGCCTTTAGCCCTTGCTTTTGCTGTTGCTAGTGGAGTAGAACCTAAAGCCGGACTGTATACTGCGATTGTAGCAGGGATTGTCGCTGCTGTTTTTGGTGGCTCTCCAGTGCAAATTACTGGACCAACCGGTGCTATGGCAGTAGTTTTGATTGGAATTGTCAGTCAGTATGGCATTGAGAAAGTTTGGTTGGCTGGGGTAATGGCTGGCTTGATTCAAATTGCCTTGGGAATAGCCAAACTGGGACAATTGGTTAAATTTATTCCTTATCCTGTCACGGCTGGATTTACCAATGGGATTGCCATCATTATCTTTTGCGGTCAACTAAACAACTTCTTGGGACTGCAATTACCTCGTCAGGAATATTTTCTTGATGGACTTTGGCAAACTTTCAATCATTTACATCTAGTTAATTTCGCTTCGGTCTTGGTAGCCTTAATTGTGATTGCTACTAAGTTAATTTGGCCTTATGTTTACCCAACGATTCCTGGATCTTTAGTCGGATTAGTTTTAGCAACAATTGTTAGCATTGTTTTCCATCTTTCAGTTCCCACTATCGGCACAATTCCTCAATCTTTGCCTTTACCTCATAGCATTCCCCATTGGTACGATCTCAATTTACTACGGGAATTACTCCGTCCTGCTTTGGCTTTAGCTGCTTTGGGAAGTATCGAATCGCTTTTGTCGGCAGTTGTCGCTGATGGCATGACAGTCAGTGAAAAACACAACAGTAACCGAGAGTTAATTGGTCAAGGGATTGCTAATATGGTTGTTCCCTTTTTTGGCGGGATTCCTGCCACAGGCGCGATCGCCAGAACGGCGGTAAATGTGCGTTCTGGTGGTAAAACCAGACTCTCAGGAGTAATTCACGGAATCGCTTTAGGCTTTATTGTCTTAGCTTTTGCACCCTTAGCCTCTCACATTCCCCTAGCTGCTTTAGCGGGAATTCTGATGGTAACCAGTGTGCGAATGATTGAATGGGAAGCGATTGGTTTGTTGCTGCGAGCTACTTATTCTGACTTAGCGGTGATGCTGCTGACTTGGTTGGTTACTATTTTCTTTGACCTGGTTCTAGCAGTGGAAATTGGTTTGATTGCAGCGGGAGCTTTATTTA
Source organism: Pleurocapsales cyanobacterium LEGE 06147 (assembly GCA_015207585.1). Classification (GTDB taxonomy): domain Bacteria; phylum Cyanobacteriota; class Cyanobacteriia; order Cyanobacteriales; family Xenococcaceae; genus LEGE-06147. The sequence continues at coordinate 34,608 of JADEWQ010000054.1, forward strand.
TCAAACGAATGAGCGATCTTAATCTCGCCAAAATCCCTGAAACAGAAGCCTTTCCTCCTGGGATTCCCTTAGAACTCAGTCAATCAATTGCCGTCTATCGGGTTGATGGACCAGTCTTTTTTGGCGCAGCAGAACGGTTTGTTACTTTCTTAAGAGATGAACCAGAAGTAAAATATTTGATCCTGCGGATGCGTTTTGTCCCCAATATAGACACGACTGGAGTAGTTGCCTTAGAATACATTTATTACGATCTCAAACGTCATAACTGTCGTCTGATGCTGACTGGATTACAACCCCAAGTTAGAGAAATTCTGGAACGTAGTGGTTTACTCGCTAAAATTGGAGTTGAAAATTGCTTTGCAACAACTACTGAAGCGATTTGTTCCTTGCATCCTAGTCTACCTGAATGTTCTTCTCTACTCGCTAAAACTGAATCAGTAGAATTATCAGAAATCTAAAAAGTTTATTCTTTTTACTATTCCTTTTTCCACGATACAGGAAAAAGGATGTTTTAAAAAATTCTGAAAATAACAATGAAAAATGTTTTGATTATTATCGAAGATGTTCAATTGCGTTATCAACTTCAGAATGCTTTAAGAATTCAAATGTTTCATATTATTTCTACTAACAATACTTGGGAAAGCATTCAATTAGTTCAAGAACAATATCCTGATTTAATTGCTACTGATTTAGATGTATTCCAAAATAGTAGCTATCAAGTTTTAAAACAGCTACGCGAATTGACTTTTTTGAATCAAACCCCAATTTTACTGTTAAATAATCAAACTAATAAAGACTTTTGTTTAAAAATTTGGCAATTAGGAATAACTTTGTTTCTCCCAAAACCAGTAAATCTTGATTTGCTCATTCAGATTATTTCCCAGACAATCAAGCAAACAATTTAACAATCTAATTGCTTAAGAGCTTGTCTATTTGCCTTTTCATCTAACTATTGGAATAGTTATTAATTTCAGCGATCGCCATTTACTTCCTTAATACACGTGAGCGTCCAACGAACTAGGTATTCGTTAAGTCTAAAAGAAACAGAAAATATCAGTTAAGTAGAGAAAGCTACGCCTAAAATCAAAAATGTTCTAGCAGTCAAGACCGACCGAACAATGGTGTG
>JADEWQ010000232.1 GCA_015207585.1 Pleurocapsales cyanobacterium LEGE 06147
GACTTCTTGGGGATGTTGCTCTATATATTTCCAGGTGTAATTACTCATTTATTTTGGCTTGTTTGACCAATTTATGCTTGATTTACTTTTTTAATTTTATTTATAATTGTATTTTGGAGATGTCTACTGAATATTTTCTTTGTGGCTAACAATTAGAATTTGTTGCATTCGCATACTGGTCCAAGTAGCTAAACCTCCCAATCCCAAAGCAGAAAATACCGTAATTCCTAACGTCAGTCTTACTTGGAGAGAAGAAGGATTCAGCTTTTGCCAGTATAAATTAATTTTTGTAAACCAACCCCGAGCAAGAAACATCAATGTTTACTTGTATGACATATCTTTTTTCAGTTTTACTTACAATGCTGAGAAGTTCCTGATAAATCGATGAAAAAAAGTAATGGAATTAATTATCGGCTGGCTATATCCTAATTTGATGAGTACCTATGGCGATCGCGGCAATGTTATTTGTCTGCAACGACGCTGTCAGTGGCGGGAAATTGAAGTCAAAGTCGTTTCTCTAGATCGTCAAACAGATACTACTCAATTCGCTCGCGTAGATTTGATTGTCGGTGGTGGAGCCCAAGATCGTCAACAAGAAATTGTCATGCGAGACTTAAAAGGAGCAAAAGCCGAAGCACTAAGGGAAAAAATTGAGTCGGGTACTCCTGGCGTGTTTACTTGTGGTTCGCCCCAACTATTGGGACATTACTACGAGCCTGCTTTGGGACAAAGAATTGAAGGTTTGGGTTTATTAGATTTAGTCAGCAAGCATCCCGGCATAGATGCACCCCGTTGCATAGGCAATGTAGTTTTTGAAATTACTGCTTCACCCCTAGCAGAAGAACTGCAAGCGATACTGGGAACCAAACCAGTAGTTATTGGATTTGAAAATCATGGAGGACGTACTTATTTAGGTAAAGTAGAACCTTTAGGTAAGGTAATTAAAGGCTATGGCAATAATGGAGAAGATGGAACCGAAGGAGCATTTTATCGACACGCGATCGCTACCTATTCTCATGGTCCACTCCTGCCGAAAAATCCCTTTCTAGCCGATTGGATGATTACCAAAGCATGGCAGCAAAAATATCAAACCGATCTGATTTTAACAAAACTTGAAGATTCTCTTGCCATTGCAGCTCGTCAGGCAATGTTGCACCGTCTTGAGTTATACAATTTAATTGCAACGATTTAAACTATAGAAGTAAATCTTCGCATTGCGTGGCGTGTCAGGCAACGCAATTTGACGTAAGATTAGCAAAGATCGATCTTGCACTCGTTGCAGACAAGGCAATTTGCCTGCAACAAAGCTATTAATCTAAAATTGCAACCGAAATTATGACTGGACAAGCATTAGATCGTAGCTCTACTGGCGTTCTTATTCTCATTCTTCCTATTGCCTTTGCGGTTGTGATTTTGTACAAGCTATGGCCGCTATTGTTAGTGCTAGCTGTACTAATTATCGCTTGGAAAACTTGGCAAAATTATCAATGGCAACAATGGAGTAAGCAGGTTAATCCCTACTTTAATCAGCTTATTAAAGAAAACCGAGGATATCTAACCCCAGTAGACTTGTCATTGAAAGCCAATCTAACCGCAAAAGCTGCTAATCTCTTTTTAGAGCGAAAAGCAGATGAGTATGGAGTAAGCCCTCAATTTCTCAAAGACAAAAATGTAGTTTATTACTACTTCCCTACAGCTAGTGCTCTGGGAAGCATTCTTGATGCTAGCGAACCTAGTCAAGAACTAGAAGAAGAAGATAATGATGATTTACTCGATCCAATATCTCGCATAGCTAGCACTTCATCTACCGCTAAAGAACCAAGCAAGTTTTCTTTCAGGGGCTTAGCCCAACTAGCAAGACAGGAACAAGAAAAAGGCGATACAGATACTCAGACTCCATCGGAAAAATCAGATGCTGCCGGAAGGGATAAACTCGAATCAAGCGAATCAGCAGAAGTAGAAGAAAAATCCTTAACCGAGGATTCGGCAACCGAGAAAAGCTCTTCAGAAGAATCTGCTTTAATTCAAGCCGAATTGGCTAAACGTTTAGATCTCAACTCTAGTACGGTAGGAAGACGCAAGTCCGATCCCGATTTTCCCGAATGGAGTAAAAGTAAAGATCCTGAAGGAATTGCTTGGAAATACGAACCGGAGACAAAAATGTTTGTTCCTGTCGATGCAGGCTAAAACATTAGTGGCTTTTTAAATTAAATTGGAGCTATATTTTATTGGTCATTAAAACCTCAATAAATATATGTTTTAGCTTGATTTCTACAGTAACTTGGAAAGCGATCTCGCGCAGCGGGTGCTGCCGCACTGCTTTGCTGCACCTTTGGTGTCGCTTCGCTGTATTATTCTAATGACGCGCAGCACCAAGCTTCGCTCAAGGCGAAGCTGCGCCCCCGACGGTCTCACCCAAGGCGAGTATCTAAGCTGAAACCTAAATTAAAGATATCCACAAAACTTTCTTTAAACAAATTTTGTCGGGTATCTTTTCTTTTTAACGAGTGTCAATAACCCATCACCGGAGGTGAGGGCTTGAAAGAAACTATCTAACCAATTAGTTTCCTAAAGACTAAAACGTTGACTAGACTATGTACCTAGAGTACTAACTAGCTTACTGAAGGTGGTACTT
>JADEWQ010000055.1 GCA_015207585.1 Pleurocapsales cyanobacterium LEGE 06147
AATGTGCCATGACGCAAGAGCGCGAGCGCACTTTAATCTGTTTCCTTTTTTAGTTTAAAATGCCCTTGATGCTTCTATTTCTATATACTTGACAATTTGTACATTTTCTTAACTTGTCACCAATGGGCAATTAGTTATGTCCTGCATCGCTTCTATCGCATCATCCAAGGTTGGTTGATTGTTTATCACAAGGCTCGACTCGCGGGGACTTGGCTCTGGGGAACCTCCGTTGGACTATTTATTGTTGGCAATGCTCTAGCCCTAGCAGTCAGCACCTATCTGTGGAATCAACAAGCAATTACAATCGGTGGCGTTTACTTACTCTTTCACTACAGCAATCTCCTGCGCGACCCAATCGAGAAAATTCGAGAAGAATTAGAAGACTTACAAAAAGCCGAAGCTAGTATTTACCGCATTCAAGAATTACTGCAAATTCAACCTCAATTAAGTGCAGGGGGCGATCGCTCTCTGCCAAAAGGAGCCTTGGCGGTAACTTTTGAGGAAGTTTGCTTCAGTTATGAAAGCCAACGGGTAGAGGGAAAAGAAGAACGAGAACCCGTGCTGCAAGGAATTTCCTTTCATCTGCCGCCCGGACAGATGTTAGGCATCCTGGGACGCACCGGAAGTGGCAAGACAACTCTGGCACGGTTATTACTGAGACTCTACGAGCCTCAATCCGGCACCATTCGTTTAGGAAATATAGGGATTGACTCGACCCCATTAATCGAGCTACCGCAATATGTTGGCATCGTCACTCAGGACGTAAAACTGTTTCAAACCACAGTCCGAAATAACTTGACCCTGTTCAACCCGAAAATTGGCGAGGAGCAGATTCTGCAGGTTCTAGAGGAGATGGGATTATTAACCTGGTTGCAATCCTTACCACAAGGCTTAGAAACCCAATTAGGAGCAGATAATGGCAGCTTATCCGCCGGTCAGGCACAGTTACTTGCCTTCGCTCGCATTTTTCTTAAAGATCCGGGGTTAGTGATTTTAGATGAAGCCTCCTCACGCCTAGATCCGTTCACCGAGACACTGATTGAGCAAGCCGTAGACAAATTACTACAAGGACGGACTGGTGTAATTATTGCTCACCGCCTCAAAACAATACAGCGTGCCGACCAAATTTTGATTTTAGAAAAGGGCAAAGTCATTGAATACGGTCCGCGCGAACAGTTGAAGAATGATGCCAACTCTCGATTTTCCCAGTTATTACAAACGAGTTTGATGGAGGTCTTAGCATAACCCATGACGAGAACCTTATGACAACCAAACAAAAGCTGCCAACTCGGACATTGTTGTGGCGTATCATTCTCTACGACCCCAAGCTCTATGCGATCGACAGCATCATCTGGGTGTTTGGCATGGGGCTGCCGATTTTACCAGGACTGATTATTCAGGCATTTTTTGACACCCTAACGGGTGAATCGACATTAAGGTTTTCTCCTTGGGCAATTATTGCTTTGTTACTAGCTACTGGTTTAGCCCGGATTGTCTTTATCTTTGTGGGTCGTTTTACCAACACTCAATATCGGTTCCTCACCAGTTCATTGTTACAACGCAATCTCCTGGAACATTTGTTAAACCGTCCCGGTGCCCAACCTCTGGTGGAAGGAGAGGAGGCGAGTCAAACAGTATCTACGGGTGAAGCGATCAGTTACTTCCGAGATGACATCTCGCAAATCGAAGAAACGGTAGCTTGGATTGGCAGTATCCCTGGCTATGCACTGATTGTCCTCGGTTCGGTCGCCATACTACTGAGCATTAATGTTCGCATCACGGTGTTTGTTTTCCTTCCCCTGGCGGTAATTGCTGGGATTGTCCAAAGCGCAGAAACTCGACTGAAACGATATCGACAGGCGAGCCGCAACGCAACTCAACAAGTGACAGGGATTGTGGGTGACATCTTTGCTGGGGTTCAGACGATTAAGGTCGCTGGAGCGCAAACTGATGTGCTGAATTATTTTAAGGGGCTGAACGAGCAACGTCGTCAGATGATGTTAAAAGACCGGGTGCTGACGGCAGTTTTAGAGTCGGTTTTGCAGAATATTGTCAATCTGGGGACGGGAGGAATTTTACTCCTGGTGGCGCGATCGCTGCAATCCGGACTCGGTCCGCTGAGCGTCGGTGATTTTGCTCTATTTGTCTACTACCTATCCTTTATCACTGGTTTTTTAGACTATCTGGGCAGATTCATGATGCTTTGCAAGCAAACGGAGGTTTCCTTCGAGCGCCTAGCAGCTTTACTCTCCGGCACGCCCGCTCGGACTTTAGTTGCCCATCATAACCTTTACCTGAACTATCCTCTAACTCGCCAACCCGCACTGCCGCCTATCGCCCAACCTGTTTGGGATGAAAACTTGCGGTTGCGTGAATTGACGGCTTTTAACCTCACCTACCATTATCCGGGTACCAAGCAAGGGATTAGCGGCATCGATCTGAAGCTAGTTCGAGGCAGCCTAACGGTTATTACCGGTCGGGTTGGCGCAGGCAAGACAACGCTGTTGCGGGTGCTGCTAGGATTATTACCCCTGGAAGCAGGTTCAATTTACTGGAATGGCTGCAAGGTTGAGAACCCCACCGAGTTCTTTCGTCCTCCTCGTAGTGCTTATACACCGCAAATTCCGCAGTTTTTTAGTACCTCACTCCAGGAGAATATTCTACTGGGTCTAGAGAAGGATGAAAGGGCTATTGAAAAGGCGATCTATCAAGCGGTTTTTGAACCGGATTTAGCTGCCATGAGCCAGGGACTCGCTACCATCGTGGGACCGAGAGGCGTGCGGCTCTCTGGAGGGCAGTTGCAACGGGCTGCTGCTGCTCGCATGTTCGTGCGTCAACCGGAGTTGTTGGTGTTTGACGATCTCTCTAGTGCCCTGGATGTGGAGACGGAACGAAAATTATGGTCCCGTTTGTTTGCCACAAAAAGGGAAGTGGGCAATGGAGAGCGGACCCCAACCTGCCTGGTTGTTTCTCACCGACCTTGGGTTCTGCGTCATGCGGATTGTGTCATCGTTTTACGAGACGGTGAAATAGAAGCCCAAGGCAAGTTCGATGATGTTCGTCAGATTTGTGTTGAGCTGCAATAGTCAACGTTTAGAACTATCGCTATGCTCAGAGGGTTGTGTCGCCAAAATCGCTGCCTGATAGAGCGGCGCAAGACCATCGCTTCATCAAAAAATTGGTCAATCCTAGCTTTGGATTCAAATTCTTTCACAAATATCTGTACAGATACTGTATTAACAGGCGCTCTATTCGGTTTCCTCCAAGTATGAACCAAAAAGCGGGAAACCTCTTACCCCATTTAAGATAATAGAAGCAATAATAATTTGCTAGTTGGCAAATCCAAAGTAGAGCATGACCCAAGACACAGTAACAGTAATTGGTGGTGGATTGGCAGGAACCGAAGCTGCTTGGCAAATAGCACGAGCGGGAATTCCTGTAATTTTATACGAAATGCGTCCGACACGCCATACCCCCGCCCATCATACGGCGGAATTGGCAGAATTAGTTTGTAGTAATTCTTTTGGTGCAATGGCAAGCGATCGCGCTGCGGGATTACTTCACGAAGAGTTGCGCCGTCTGGATTCGATTATTATCCGTACTGCCGACAGACATGCCGTTCCTGCTGGAGGTGCTTTAGCCGTAGATCGAGCCGTATTTAGCCACGAACTAACTACTACTCTGGCAAGTCATCCTCTGATCGAACTGCGACGAGAAGAAATCGGCGAAATTCCCCGAGAAGGTATAGTTGTTTTGACTACCGGACCTTTAACTACTCCGGCTTTAGCCGAGAATCTGCAACGCTTCACTGGGATGGAATATCTGAGCTTTTTTGATGCTGCCAGTCCGATTGTAGTGGGAGAATCGATCGCGCGCGATATTGCTTTTCTTGCCTCTCGTTACGACAAAGGAGAAGCTGCCTACCTCAACTGTCCAATGAATAAGGAACGGTATCTCCATTTTTGGCAGGAATTAGCTAACGCCGAACAAGCAGAACTGAAAGACTTTGAACGGGAAAACGCCAAATTTTTTGAAGGCTGTCTCCCCATTGAAGAATTGGCGCGGCGGGGAGAAGATACCATGCGCTATGGACCTCTTAAACCAGTGGGTTTGTTTGACTCTCGTCTTGGAGATTTTAGTGACCCTACCAATCGAGACAAACGACCTTACGCAGTGGTACAGCTACGTCAGGAGGATAAGGCGGGGCAATTGTGGAACATGGTTGGCTTCCAAACTAATTTACGCTGGGGCGAGCAAAAACGGGTTTTCCGACTGATTCCCGGGTTAGAAAATGCGGAGTTCGTTCGCATGGGAGTGATGCACCGCAATACCTTCATTAACTCTCCTCAGTTATTACATCCTACTTTGCAATTTAAAGAAAGAAATACTCTATTAGCAGCAGGACAACTGATAGGAACGGAGGGTTATACTGCTGCTGCGGCAGGAGGTTGGCTGGCAGGAACCAATGCAGCCAGATTGATTTTGGGGCGAGAACCGCTAACTATTCCCCCAACAACGATGATGGGTGCGTTGTTTGAATTCATTAGTTCTGCTTCCCCCAAACATTTTCAACCCATGCCCCCCAATTTTGGTATCTTGCCACAGCTAGAGCAAAAAATTCGTAACAAACGAGAACGTTATGGAAAATATGGCGATCGCGCTTTAAGGGATTTAGAGAGTTGGCGGATTCAACTTTTTAGTCTTCCCCAAGCTGTGGTAAATTGAGTGCGCTTTCACCTTGCTCGATATAGTTGTCGTTATTCTCAGGCAGCAGAAAGTTGAGATAATAGTCGTATTTAAATGTAGATCGATGAAGGAACAGTTGCTTACCTGGCTCAATCGCTTGTTAATTGCCGATGTTTTTTTAGTTATATTTGCTTTTTTTTGGTTTGCGATCGCTCTTGTCGGTCGTTCTCTTGGTGTTTCCCTCGGTTTCGACCTTTGGTATCAACTCTGGCAACCCGTTTTTAATCCTGCCATTGGCATTCTTTTTCTGGGTGCTCTTCTCAGTTGGTTAATTAAAAAGATTTCTCAAAGATTCGGTTCTAGTTAATATTTGCTCTAGAAGAAATCGATTTGCGCCTCGATCTCTGCTAGGGTTTTGCGTAGATCGTGAGCGTGCAGCCAACCGACATAACCGGCATAAAGACACTTATCATTTTTGTCAGCGACGAAAACATAATCTACACCCAAGAGATTTTTCCAGATATGTAGGGTAATTCCATTGGCAAAACTAAGATAAACTTGCCCAAAAGCAAAATCGCCCCAATGAGCATCAGTCATTCCTGGTGTAGATTGTAAACGCCCAATCAATTTAGTTGCTAAATCTTCTGCTGGGGATGTTAACAGCTGTGGATTGCTCCAAAAATTCTTAATAATAGAAACTAAAGAGGGATGACATTTGAGAGCTGCATGAGTGATATCCGGCAAACAGATAAACTGAGAATGGACAAACTTGGTTGCTCCTACGGGAACTAAACCATCACTGCCGTTACCCAAATCGCTAGCGATCGCCAAAGTGGGGATATTTCGAGCAATTTTTTCGGCTAGCCAACGGCGGTTTTCACCTAAATCTCTTGCTATCCCGATACCAATATTTAGTGGATCGATGATGCGCGATATATCCGATCCGCCAATAGGCGAACCGAGTAACACTAAAGAGTCTACTTTTTGCCACCACTCGGGATGGCGATGAAGCACTTCTAACCAGATCAATCCTCCCATGGAATGACCAATAATTCGGATTGGTTTGGCTGGATATTTCTTAATTGTTGCCGTGGCAATTTGCTCCACTTGTTGAATCAAGGGTTCTATAGTCCACCAAGTTCTCAGCTTACCCAAACTGGGAGCGATCGCGACAGTAGAAGGACTAGTTAAAGCTCTGGCTAATCGACTAATATCCTTATTATCATCCGTCCATCCATGTTGGACAAAAACCAAAAAATCTGAATTTTCTCGATCTATTTTGATAACTGTTTGCATTTAACTCTTACTTTGAAGTTGCTTTTGCCAAGAATTATTCCAACTGGCGATCGCCTCGATTAGTTCTGTTGGTTGTTCGATTAAAAAATCTGGTTGATGTTCGGCTAAAATAGCTGCTGAATTAAATCCCCAACTTACCGCAATTACTGGTATGCCACTTTTTCTTGCCGATCTGATATCTCTCGTTTCATCTCCTACATAAATTGCTTCTTCTTTACTTACCTCATATTGTTTAATTACTGTATTAATCGCTCGATGTTTACCAAAAATAGTTATCTTGGGATAAATAAAATCAAATAAGTTTTCTAGTTTATGATTGAATAAAAAATCAACTACATTATTTTTACTATTAGAAGTAACAATTCCCAAATAATATCCCTGCGATTCTAATTCATATAAAGCCGAGCTTATTCCTGTAATTGGTTTCAATTTGTTAATATCTTTTCCTAATTCTAGGTGAACTCTGCGCAAGAGAAACGGAATTTTAAAAAGAGAAATTTTGGACTGCTTAACTATTTCTTGGGAACTCAAATTTTTCAGCTGTAATAACTCTTCTTTGTCGACGGATTTGTAGCCAAATTCATCTGCTAATTGATTAGCAATCTTAACGATTGCTTCGTAGGTATCGGCAAGCGTGCCGTCGAAATCAAAGATAATTATTTTGCCAGTCATTGAATCTTAAATGGTTGAGTGAAGAGCGAACAGAGATCTCGATCGTGTTTTACGAAACATCTTTCTTTGATTTTAAGTTAGCACGAGCATTACGCCGCAACATCTCTGGTTTAATTCTTCTTAAGGCAGATGCGCGAAAGCGTCGATCCCAATCTCGTTCGGAAATTTCTGCCAATTCGGCTAACTCGGGCTTGATATTCCAGGGATAAGGTTGGAAATCTTCTATATCCGTCTCTCTGGCAAAACGCTGATTCCAAGGACAAACATCTTGACAGATATCACAACCAGCTACCCAACCTTTGAGATGAGGCTTAATTGACTCTGGTAACTCTTCTGCCCGATTTTCGATCGTGTGATAGGCAATGCAACGATTAGCATCGACTACAAACGGCTGAGTAATTGCTCCGGTAGGACAAGCCTCCAAACAGCGAGTACAGGTACCGCAATGTTGAGTATGGGGACGATCTGGAGTTAATTCCAAATTAGTCAATACTTCTCCTAGAAATACCCAACTACCATATTCACGGGTAATCACATTACCATTTTTAGCAATCCAGCCAATACCCGCCCTCTGCGCCCAAACTTTATCTTGTATCGGTCCTGTATCTCCATAGTAGCGCGTTTTGATTCCTTCTCCTTGGGCTTGCAACCAGTCAGAGAATGCTTTTAGCTTTTTGTTCATTACTTTGTGATAGTCTCTTCCCCAACCATAGCGAGAAATCTTGCCGTACTCTCGTTCATCAGCATGTTGATAGGGAGTGTAATAGTTGAGGGCAACGCAGATAAGCGATCGCACTTCCTTCATACAGCTGTGAATATCTGTCCGCTTGGGATTGTTCATCCAAGCCATATCCGCATGGTAACCCAACGCCAGCCATGCTTGTAAATGGGCAACAGCATTATCTTCGTAATTTGCTGCTACCGAAGCAATACCTACTTTGTGAAAGCCAAAAGATTTTGCTGCCGCTTTGATTTGACTGCTGTCGAGAGACAATCTTTCTGTCGTTAACATGAGTCGCTACTAATGAAATTGATTATCAAATTTAAACTGTTGATTTGTAAATTTTATTTGCAATTCATGAATTTTTGTTACACAATAATAACCAAGGAGACAAAACTAGCAATCTAGTGCCTCCTGTTAACTCAGAAGTCGTCAACAGAAGAAACCTTCTCAAGTACCATGGCTTACACTTATAATTCTGCTCTCAACTATTTCGCAAATCCTCAGTTGGCAGACGCTGTTCCCGCCACAATCTCTCTCTTTAAGCGTCTTAACACTGATGACCAGCTAGCATTACTCTGGTTTGCTTACACACAGATGGGTAAGTCTATTACTCCTGCTGCCACCGGTGCTGCCCGACTACAATTTGCTGAAGGTTTACTCGACCAATTCAAGCAAATGTCTCATGAAGAGCAGCTACAGGTAATGCGCGATATTACTAACAAAGCTAATACCCCCATTAGTCGCTCTTACGGCATCTTAACTAATAATAATAAGCTAGCTTTTTGGTATCAGCTGGCGGAATTAATGAAAGAAGGAGTAGTGATTCCCGTCCCCTCTTACTATAAGATGAGTTCCGATGTCAGCAATTTGCTAGCGGCAATCGAAAGATTGGACTTTTCTCAGCAAATTACCGTATTGCGCCAAGTAGTAGCTGATATGGGAATCGATCCTTTCGCTAGCTAAATCTATCTTGGGGTTTATTTTTCAATTTCTCTAAATCTCTCTGTTGGAGCAGGAAAAACCTGCTCCTTTGATTTACACTGCGATGCAATAATTATAGTTAAGAGTTCGATTCTATGACTTTTTCCGTTTCTACCACTGCATATTGCAATAGCGTCACCATTGATGGCATTACCGAACCAGTTATTTTAAACTACTTTGCCACTCTCAATGGCGGTGAATTTACTGAAACGGCAGCTTTATTTGCCGAAAATGGAGCTTTGCACGCACCATTTGAATCTCCAATTGTAGGTAGAGAGGCGATCGCTACCTATTTGGAAGCGGAAGCAAAAGGAATGAAGTTACTTCCTCGGGAGGGAATTAAAGAAACAGTAGAAGAAGATTTACAACTGGTTCAAGTTACGGGTAAAGTAGAGACACCTTTATTTGGAGTAAACGTTTCCTGGAAATTCTTAATTACTCCAGAAGACGAAATTCTAGCAGTTAAAATCAAGTTACTTGCTTCTCCTCAAGAGCTATTAAAACTTCGCCGTTAAAAAACTCCTGCCACTGACGATTGAGCAAAGGTTTTACTCAATAGTTTGCGCCCTAAATTGATATGCTGTGATGCACATTGCCAATCTGGATGAGCAGTCATTAAAAAACTTTCTATACTTTCGCGATCGAATAAGTGCCAAACAGCAGCATCCTCAATCCGATGCTCGATCGCGTAACAATTAGAGCTAATGCATGTAATTAAACAACCATCGGCTGCTCTATCAATGGACATTTGTTGTCCCGGTTCAAGAGAACGAAATCGCAAAATATTTTGTTTCCATTCATCTATTGATAATACGGCTAACCCTGGAATTGCTACTTCTATCTCTCTATCTCCATTAACCATAATCCAGTAGTGCCGCGAAGGATCGATTCCTTTCAACCAAGGGGATTCGTCATCTAAACGATACCGAGGAGAGAGAATAAATGGGTTAGTCATCTGCTCTATTCTTAATATTTGTTTACAATTAAATCGACTTTAATGAGATTTTTAAAAAGACAAGTTTTGCTAACTAAATGTATTTGTTAGTTAAATATCAGAGTAATAATTAACCTTTAGTAATGTAAATCAAATTAATAAAACTTAAAAATATGGGGGATTGGCTCAAACAGGATTTGGGTGATAATGGGCTGTCAACCAAAAATGATAGGTAAAGGGCGACGCGGAGAAGAGGAGACGCGGTGACGCGGCGATTACCCATACTTGATGACTGATAACTGTTCCTTTGTGCCAGTCTAAGTTTAGCCGAGCGAGAGCGAGGATTTTCTTGAAGCTCGTCTGCTTGGGGAACAATTGGTTTTTTGGTTAATACTTCTAATAATTCAGAGTGACGGAATTTCTGTTTAACGATGCGATCTTCCAAGCTATGAAAACTAATAATACCAATTCTTCCTCCTGGTTTGAGCCAATAGGGTGCTCGTTCGAGGAATTTTTCGAGGGATGATAGTTCTTCGTTAACTGCAATTCGCAATGCTTGAAATACACGGGTTGCTGGATGGATTCTGCCATGACGATATTTAGGAGGAACAGAACGAGCGATCGCTTCAGCTAATTGTGTCGTAGTTTGCAAGGGACGTTGTTGCACAATTCGTTTGGCAATTCGCCGCGAAAACCGTTCCTCTCCATAGTGAAAAAATAAATCGGCTAATTTGTTTTCATCCCAATGGTTAATAATCTCAGCCGCCGTCAATAACTGACTTCGATCCATACGCATATCTAAAGGGGCGCTATGGCGAAAACTAAAGCCTCGCTCTGCTATATCTAGCTGAGGAGAACTAACTCCGAGATCGGCGATGATGCCATCAAATAATAAGCCATTTGGCTCATAATTAGCAAAATTACCGTGCCAAAATTGTAAGCGTTGAGGATAGTAGGAGAAGAGTCGAGTTTTAGCAATAGAGAGAACTTCTAGATCGCGATCGATCCCTATTACGCTCACATTAGAATGGGCAGCTAAAATTAGCTTACTATGTCCTCCATTCCCTACTGTTGCGTCTAAATAAAGCCCCCCTGGAACGATATTTAATCCAGCTATCAATTCTCGACTCAGGACGGATATATGATTCATTAAGCATTAATTACCAAACTTCTCTCCCGTTTCCGTGTTGGTTACGATAGATAATTATTCCCTATTGCTTAAAAAAAAATTTATAAGATTAGTTGCAGAGAACACCACGCTAGCAGACGCGAGCCGTTAAGATTATACTAGAAGAGTATAAAATAGTAAAATCTCTTTACCATTTAGAAAACTAGTTCGAATTAATCATTGTTTTATATGGAATCCAGCAGTCAATCAGGTAATAACTCCGATTCTCCCTACCATAGGTGGTCGGGAATACTAGGAACGATAGTTGCTGTACTAACTTTGACTGTGCCGTTACTCATGATTGGTTACTACTCTCCATTTACTACTAATGCCGAGCCTCTGCCAGAACAGATATATTCGTTACCGCCAAGAGGTAATTAAAAAGAATTAAATCCCCATGTAATACTTCAATCACACTCTCTAGATTATTAACGTTTTTTTGGAAAAAACGTTTTAATTGAGCTAGGCGAAAAATGAACGAGAATAACACTACTGTGGCTATTCTCCGTCATTAAAATTACTGTTAACTGCACCCAACTGTTGACGGACATCATCGATCGCCGTATTTAACTGGGCGATTTTATCTTCTAGACTACGACGAGCGATTTCGATGCTTTCTTCCGTGCCCAACTTAGTTGCCGTGTCAGACTGCAAAAGAGATTTGTCTTGTTTAATAGTTCTATTCTCACTGCGGGAAGCCAAGAGAGTTCCTAATACACCGCCAATGACTCCACCGACAATTGAACCTAGAATAAATCCTCCACTAAAATTATTCCGTTCGCTCATATGACTATCTCCTCTTCTGTTCTCAACTTTGCCGATCCCTAATGGAATGGTTATTGCTTTTGCGGTTGCCGCCGATCGACAAAGATTTAAGTAGCTGCTACTCGGCTGGGTAATAAGCAGACTTTATGTGCCAAAAGCGCGATCGCCTGCATCTCCCAAACCAGGAACGATATAACCGCGACTGTTTAGACCTTCATCAATGATAGCAGTATAAACATTCAGACTTGGAAATTGTTCGCCCAGCCTTCGCAATGCAGGTGGTGCAGCTACAACGGAAACAATACGAACTAAAGTTGGATCGATTCCCCGACTGGTTAATTCTTTCATTGCTAACATAACTGAACCTCCTGTTGCTAGCATGGGTTCGAGAATAATTATTCGTGTTTGCGGTTTGAATTGGGTGGGTAATTTATTAAGATAGCAACTTGGTTCTAGGGTTTGTTCATCGCGAACCAACCCTAAATGATAAATTGAGGCAATGGGTAAAATATTCTGCGCGCCTTCTAACAAGACCAAACCTGCTCTCAAAATCGGTACTATGGCAATCGGTGCTTCTGGATTAACGAAAGTAGCACTACATTCGGCTAGAGGAGTTTGTACCCTAGTTTCTATAGTAGGTAACCAGTTGCGCGTTGCTTCATAGCACAACCATCGTCCCAGTTCTGTCATTGCACTTTTAAATAAAACAGAGGGAGTACTAGCGTCACGAGCAACAGCCAGCCAATGTTTAATCAGAGGATGTTCGGGAACATAAACTCGCAGTTGTAAAGTCATGGAGGCGATCGCTTTTACTAACAATGAAGAGTGAACCTGACTTATAATATCCTGTTTAGTTTTTGCATTCCAGCCTCTTTGGCGGTCCCATTATTTTCTGGATTAGAAGATCGGCGAGATAAATAACGCTTTGCATATTTAGCATAGTAAGAGTAACGTTCGAACTCCTTAGCCTTAACCCCATTAACTACCATACCCAGGATCGGTTTTCCAGTAATTGCTAGAGTTTCCTTGGCCCGAGCTGCGCTCTCTTCGTCTACCACTCCCGGTCGGCTGACGAACAAAATGCCATCTACCATTGTACTGAGAGTTAGAACATCGGCCGTAATGGGTAAAGGAGGGGCATCAATCACTATTAAATCGTATTCTTGTCTTGCTCTAGCTACCAGGTCGTTCATCTTATCTGAATCTAACAAGGCTAGAGGATTAGATGGTACCTGTCCGGCAGTCAGCATATCTAAATGCTCTAGTGGTTTAAATAAGACTGAATCTAATGGTTTTTGAACGGTTAAAACATCTTTGAGTCCTATTTGATTATTGCAGTTCCACAGACGATGCTGAGATGGATTTCTCAAATCCCCATCGATCAGCAAAACGCGACGACCCAATTGCGCGACTGCAGCAGCTAAGTTAGCTGAAACAGTTGATTTACCCTCTTCTGGTACGGAACTGGTAAGTAAAATTACTTTGAGTGGCTGTTGTAAACCGAGAAATTTCAAATTGGCTTGGATCATCCGGTAGAGTTCGCTGACGAAGGAGTCTGGTTGCTTCTCTACAATAACTCCAGCAGCATGTTCCTCTTCTTTAGGAATAATGCCCAAAATAGGGTACGGAAATTTTTGTTTAATTTCAGCGACAGTTTTAAGGCTGCGATCTTGCATCTCCAGCAGCATTACTGATAAGTTAGACAAAAATAGCCCTAACAAAATTCCCAGAGCCATTACTGCCAGTCTACCCGAGCTACCTTCCTCTGGGATTAAAGCTGTCTCTATAATCTGGGCATTACCCGATTGCTGATTTTCTGCTAGTTGTACTTCCTGCAAACTACCCAGAAGAGTTTCGTAGGTAGAGCGTGCTGCTTGAACCTGCCGCAGCAAGACTTGTTCTTGTTTTTCTAGTTCTGGTAATTGTTTTGCCCTGACAAGGGCGTTTTGCTGAGATTCGGATAGAGAGGCTAGTTGTCTTTGCAGCTTTAGTCTATCAATTTCTAAGTTAATATATTTTTCTAGTTGATTTTCTTTGAGATTGTCAGTTTTGAGTAAGCCTTCGGCAATCTCAACTCCCTGACCTACTTTTTGAGCTACTTGCTGTTGTAGTTGCTCGTTTAAAGAGGTTTGCTTGTCTCTCAAACTAATGACGCTAGGATGGTTGTCGCGAAATCTTTGTCTTTCATTGGCAAGCTGTGATTCGACATTACCTAATTCAGTGAGAATTGCTTGAATGACAGGAGAGCTTCCTAATTGATTAGCCGAGATCGCCTGATCGAGATTTAAGCCTAACTGACTTCGCATGGCAGCAGATTGCGCTTCTACCCCTTGCAATTCGGCACCAACATCTATCATTTGTCGATTGAGAGCGGCAAGCTCGACTACAGTGGTTTCTGCTTCTTTTGTGAGATTGACAACGTTATTAGTTTCTTTAAATTCTCGCAGTTTTGATTCGGCTTGGGCTACTTTTGCTTCTACCTGTGGTAATTGTTTATTAATAAATTCTTTAGCAGTGGCTGGTTCTGCCTGAATATTACGAATTTGCCTTTGAATATAAACATCCATAAGGGTATTAACAACATTGGCGGCAACTTTTGGGTCAGGATTCCTGTAGCTAATCTCAACCACATCACTCCCGCCAATCAATTTAATGTTTAACCTTTGTCTTAAGTCATCTGGTTTAAGGAGTTCGCCCTCTTCATTTTTTAGTTGTAGTTCCTCGATGGTTTCTTGCAGAACAGGTCCGGAAGTGATGACTTCCACCTGGGTACTTAGGGGAGACTGGTTATTAAGCAACGGCTTTAGCTCTCCCACTTCTTTATCTAAACCAACCAAAGAAGGGAGTCTATCTTGTTTAAAGAGGAGTTTGCCTTCTGCAGCGTAGTTTTTCTTTAGGAACATACTCCCAATTGCCGTAGCGGTCACTGTCAGAAGAAATATTGCTAAAGCAGGTTTCCAACGTCGCTTCAATTTAAGCAAATAACCGCTTAAATTTACGTCTATCGCTTCTCTAAACTCCATTGATTGTTCTGCAGTTGAATTAGGGTAATTGGGATAATTGGGATAAGTAGAGTTGTGGTTGTTAGAGTTAAAATTCAGCATAGCTATAGGACTAAGGGTGATTTTTTGATTTATTTTGGTATTTTAGATATTTTTAACTATTTTGTTCGGTATTTTCTTCATCATATTCGTATTTTTACGGTAAAGAAGATGTAAAGACGTCAAGAAGTAAAAAAGCAAGAATATATCATGGGATACAAAAACCAAGTCTCTAAATATGCATACTTTTTCTAAAATAAGATATTGATTTAACAAGTACATCAAAGAGTAAAAAGCTGTTATTCGAAAAAGTTTTGACCTCGTATTCTGCCTACTTACTGGTATCTCATGGAAGCCGCGACAGTCGAGCTCGACTAGCTTTGTGGCAATTAACTCAGCTAGTACGCTGGCAATTAAAAACTAATGTCATCCTAACTCAGGGAAATTATATAGAACAACAATTACATAATTTGCCAAATAAAAAAACCGTAACCACCGTCAACCAAGAGCGATGCCCGCTAGTTAGTAGTGCCTGTCTTGAATTAACTACTGTACCTTTACACGAGCAGATTACTCAATTTGCTCGACAAGCAAATCGAGCTAACTGCCAACAAATTCAAATATTCCCGTTGTTTTTATTACCAGGAGCTCATGTACGAGAGGATATTCCGGCTGAAGTCGCTAAAGCTCAACAAGTTTTAGGAGCAACAGTAAACCTTCAATTGCGCCCATATTTGGGCAGTCGCGTTGGCATGTTGGAATTATTGAGAGAGCAGTTTGCACAAATGCCAAGTGATGGGCGTATCCTTCTTGCTCATGGTAGTCGCATACCAGGCAGTAATCAAATTAGCGAAGTCCTAGCGGCACAGTTAAAGGCAATACCAGCTTATTGGTCGGTATTTCCCAGTTTGGCAGAACAGATAGAGACTTTATTGGGTGCGGGCAAACACAAGATAGCAATTCTACCTTATTTTCTCTTTTCTGGCAAAATTACAGAAGCGATCGCTACTCGAGTGCAACAATTACAACAAACCTTTTCTACAGTTGAATTGATTCTCGGTCATCCTTTAGGTCCAACCAAAGAATTAGCTAAGCTCGTCCTTGAGGAAGTAGCACAATGAATCAACAACAACAGTGTAGAGGAAAAGTTTATTTAGTAGGTGCAGGTCCGGGAGACCCAGGCTTGATGACTCTCAAGGGCAAAAGTTTATTAGAACACGCTGATGTCGTAGTTTATGATGCTTTGGTTAGTCCGGCTATTTTAGGGATGATTAATGCGAAAGCAGAAAAGATCGATGCCGGTAAGCGGCGAGGTCGTCACTCCAAGCTGCAAGCAGAAACTACCAAGCTACTGATTGAAAAGGCACGGACTAATGCAGTAGTGGTCAGGCTCAAAGGCGGCGATCCCTTCGTATTTGGACGAGGTGGAGAAGAAATGAGCGATTTGATTGGGGCAGGAGTTCCAGTAGAAGTCGTACCCGGGATCACCTCTGGCATTGCCGCACCTGCCTATGCAGGTATTCCTATAACTCACCGTGATTATACTTCCTCTGTCACTTTCGTTACCGGACACGAAGCAGCAGGCAAATATCGTCCAGAAGTCAATTGGCAGGCACTTGCTCGGGGATCGGAAACAATAGTTATCTACATGGGGGTTCACAATTTGTCTAGAATTATCCCGCAACTGATAGCAGGGGGTCTACCAGCAAAAACTCCCATAGCTTTGATCCGTTGGGGAACTCGTCGAGAACAAGAAGAATTAATCGGTACTCTCGCAACGATTGTCGAGCGAATAGAGGAAACTAATTTTGAGGCACCAGCGATCGCTGTAATTGGGAATGTAGTTAGTCTCCATTCTTGCTTATCTGCTAGTCGTCCTTCAGTTTGAAGGGGAAAAACTAACCATTTTGCGGCAATGGTGTCGGTTGAATGGCATGATATTTTATGGTAAGCAGTCGATCTTTCCTCTTTGACAGATACAAATCATAACTATGGGTTTTGCCGATCTCTCAATCGCGGAAATAGCAGCAGAATACCGTCTTACCCCAGAGCAAGTGTTTCAACTTTGCGATAGGCTCAAAATTGCCTATAAAGACCGAAATACTTGCTTGCCGTTAGAAGATGCTAAGGCTGTTATTTCTCTAATTTTGTCCGATCGATCCGATTGGGAAGGAGAGAAAACGGAGAATTCGTCCTCGCGCTCTCCTGCTTGATAGAATCGCTCTGGATCGGTTCAATTATTGCTGTAAACTAACGGATTGTGATTGTCTGTCAATCTACTGTTTGCTTTTAATACTGATTAAGTGGAGATTAATTTAGTGGTGCATACCGTATGCCCCATAGATAAGCAAAAATCGTCGAGGAGAACAATGTTGAAGCGATTAATATTTGCTGTAGCGACTATATTTTTCATTTTTCAATTTAACATTTGCAGTGCGGCTGCCGTAGAGCTTACGGAAGATATCCGTACGGTTAAATTAAACGAACAAGGAGACGAGATTGTTCTCAATCTTAAAGAAGTTCAACAAGGTCAACGTTTGTTTAATGACACTTGTAGCTCTTGTCATAAAGCGGGTACAACCAAAACCAATCCCAATGTTGGACTAGGACTTGAGGCTTTAGCTAATGCCGAACCACCTAGAGATAATATTGAAGGGTTGGTTGATTATCTAAAACATCCTACCACCTATGATGGAGAAGCAAGTATCCTGGAATTACATCCCAATACTACTCGTTCGGATCTTTATCCCATGATGCGCAATCTCACCGACGAAGACCTCAAAGAAATCGCCGGTCACATTCTGATTCAGCCCAAAATTCGTGGAGTTATGTGGGGAGGCGGCAAAGTATACAATTAGACTTTTCTCGTTCCCATTTTGGCTAACAAAACAACAATAAGTCGGGAATTTAGTCTTGTGCGGACTGAATTCCCTCTTATTTTAGTTTTTCGACATCGATGTAAAAACTTAGGTAACTGAAGACTGCAGTTGATTATCGTCTTCTCTACTAAGGGTTCTGTGAGCATAGGAATCTGGCAAATTGATGGCTTCGGAGCCATTAATAACTGCTCCCAACAATGGGATCTCTGTTTCCGTAAACTGGTCGATTGTTTCTCCCAGCATACTCGCACGGGAAATTCCTGGTCTAGTTACCAAGATAATGCCATCTGTAATAGACTCGAGTAACAGTGCATCATTACATTTCGATAGAGAAGGAGAATCGATGACGACCACATCAAAGCGACCGCGAGCATCTTCAATGAGTCGGCGTAATTCGTTTGACTCAATGATGGCAGCTACTTGACGCAAAGGTCCGAGACTGGGAACTAAGTACAAATTGGTAATTCCCGGAACCAAACGGATGGTCTCGCCGCGATCGCCATAATAGTTGAGAGGGTCATCGTTATACTTTGGCAAGGGTTCGAGCCGTACAGTATCTGCCAGGGAAGGAGAACGCAAGTCAGCTTCAAGAAGAAGAGTACGCTTACCAGCATTGGCAGAGGCGATCGCCAAATTATAGGCAGTTAAGCTTTTACCCTCTTCCTGACTTACGCTCGTAATTAAAATTACTTTAGAAGACTGAGAACCGAAACGACGTAGATTGCTACGCACCCGTTCGTAAAAAGTCAAATAAAGAGAATCAACATCCATGAGAATGGAGGTTTCCTTACCCTCAAAATCGTAGCAACTAACATAGGGAATTTTCCCCAGTAGCGGTACTTCCCGTTCGCTTAATAAATCCTGTATTTCTCTAGCTGTATAAAGTCGGTCATCTAAAGTCGCCAGTAAAAAGATAATACCTGCTGCTGCTATCAATCCGAGCCCTCCACCAGCCGCTAGAATCAGCAAACGGTTAGTTGAAGCAAAGGTAGAGGGGAGCAGTTCTTGATATTGAGGAGCTTGAGCTATGGCTAAGCTGCTAGTAGTTTCTGCTTCAGCTGATTGAGCATCGACTAAAGCAGTAAGAATAGTTTGATAGAGAGCTTTTTGAGTCTCTACTTCTTGTCCCAAGCGAGTTTGCTGTAGTTGTTGGTTGGGAAATTGTTCGTATTGCTGCCGCAATTGTCTTTCCGTACGCTTGACAGATTCTAGTTGTCTTTGAACACCTTCTCGCTGAGTTTGTAGCGTAATTAAAGTATTGGCAAGCTGTTGTCGGGCAGGATCGAGACTGCTATCTTGCCTTAACTGACTGGGCAAAGGCTTTAACTTACCATCTCCACCAAGCACTTCTGCAGCTCGTTCTCGAAACAGTTGTTCATTAGCTTGTTGCCGTTTGCGTAGGTCAACCATCGTGGGATGTTCTGGACGTAAATCTTTTTCTATCAATTTAATTTGTGCTTCATTTTGTAGTATTTGCCCTCGTAGATTCGCCAAAATTGGATCGGCACTGAGAGCGGCTGCAGTATAAGCTTCTTTTGGATTTAAACCCAACTGGTCGATCAAACTAGCGATTTGACCATCAATTTCTTCAAGCATTAGCTGTAGCTGTCTTTGCTGTTGCTGACTGCCAGTAAGACCGTTGAATAAACTGCCATCTTGAACGGCTAGTAGAGGTGCACCTTCGGTAGTAATGAACTGATAATATGCTTCTTCGGCTGTTGCTAGTTCTTGTTGTACCTCGATCGATCGCTCTTTGAGAGCTTGAATTCTATTTCTTAGTTGAGAGGTGTTGAGCAAACGACTTTGCTCGATCGCTTCTTTCATAAAAATCCCTAGAAATCTTACACCTTCTTCAGCAGTAGCAGAGTTGTTGTATTCTAAGGTAATTAACTGGTTATTTTCCTTTTGCTCGGGAATATCAATTGTCAGTTTTTTCTCGACTATTTCTTGTAGTTGTTGCCCGCTCAGTTGTAGTTGCTCTCTAACCTTTTCTAATACAAGTGGACTTTGAATAATATTAATCCCAACTTCTCGTCCTTGTTGTTGTAGTTGCTCTCCCGTACTGGTGAATAAAGGTGGAGGGTTGCTATAAGATAGCTGTCCAGTAGCTTTATAGGTTGCAGATGGTTTTGGCGGTGAGGGTTGTAGTGCGATAATTCCCGATACGCCCAGACAGAATAAAAAGATGAAAACTCCAAGTAATTGATGTTGTTGGCAAGCAATTAAAAAGCGTTTAACAATTGATGGTGTCATAATTATCCAGCCAAACTCAAAAATGATATTAGTAATGAGTTAATGGTGAAAAGCAACATAAAATTAGACTGAGTATGTGAAGGGTAAAGGATACTTCTCAGTTATTAAAAATAAAATCAAAGAAAGCACGGAAGCCTAAGATATCGCGGATCGGTCGAGTAATAACATTAAAGAAATTGAAGGCTTTGCCAATCAAAGTACGACTCACAATAATGACATCTTCATCTTGAAGGGGAATATTTTGGGCAATATCGCCGTTGAGTGCTTTTTTTGTATTGAGTTGTTGAGTAATTACCTTTCCGCGTTCGGGGTCGAATCGCATCAGAGCTATTTCCTCTACTCTGATTAACAAACCATCTCCTGCAGGAAGAGAAGCGATCGCATCGAGAAAAGTGCTGCCGTTAGGCAAGTTCAGATTGCGTAGGGCTGTTCCTCCTTGAGGGGTAGGGGCTACTAAGCGGATGACAATTGTTTGCTGTGGCAGAGTCGTACGAGCTACTAACGCTCGGTCGTAATCTCGGTCTTGACCTACTTCTAGTTTTGGTACGATAATCGTATCTCCTCCTTGCAAGCGTACGTCGGGTAATGCTTTGCCACTAATCAGTGGCGTGTATAGATCTACTTCTTCTTCAATGACGTTACCGTCAGCTAGAGAACGACGTAACATTACCGAGCGCAAATCTGCTCTCTGGGTACTTCCTCCTGCTGCTTGGAGAGCAACGGTCAACGGAGAACCAGAAACGAAGGCATAGAAACCCGGTTTAACTACTTCTCCCAAGAGGGTTATCTGAGCCGGACGAGGAGCAGTTAAAGTTATAAATACTTCTGGTCTATTTTGGAGAAAACGAGTACTTAGTTCGTAACTGATTTTTTGTTCTGCTTCTGCTAAAGTTAGACCTGTCAGAGATATCCGACCGATAATGGGCAAAATGGCATTACCTTCCCCGTCAATGGTAGCTGCGGTACTAAACTCGGCAAATTGAGGTACGTTAATATTCAGACCGTCTCCCGTATCGAGACGATAAAGATTAAACTGTGCCGCATTAGTCCTGTCCAAAGAGGGCAAGGGGTGGTTAACAGAAGAAAGATTTTCTGGATTAGAGGATGAGGCAGAGGATTGAGTAGATAATCTTTTTTGAACGGGGGATTTTTCAGTTTTTGGCACAGAAAGAGAAGTTTGACCGAGACTGACAGGAGCAAATACTCCCGATTCAATTGTCCACAATAACACTGCACCGCAGGACAAAGAAAATAACCACTTCTGTTTTCTTCGGTTCAAAGAACCAGAAGCGATCGCATGAGGTTGAGGTTGAGTCACTGTATGCATGATTAGCTAGAAACTAACAAAAATTCAAGCACTCATGAGGAGCAAACTTCTAGGAAATATTACTAAAAGTACTTGCTTGCAAATGAGCTTGTACTGTTATGGCAAGGGATTCAGCTACAGATTCAGCTGCACTCAGCTTCCCTAAAGGTTCGATAGGAATTTTGAGACAGACAGCAACCCAAGCAACTCGACGACGATGTAATTGGGCTAGTCGATCTTGCCAAAACCACTGTGCTGGAGAATAGTGACCTCCATGGGGAAAAGCGTACCATTGGACTACTGCAAATGTCTGCTGGCGATTCCACGCACGAAAGAAACGAGCCGTGACTCCTAAGCTTTGACCGTCTTGTTGTACGGTAAAATGTAATTTACGATAAGAATCTGTTTTCCATCGCTCCAGTCCATTAATATCCATCCAATCGACTTCTGGTTTATCGAGATAATAATTTTGTGGTCGCAACAACAGCATGACAGGCTTTTGCTGGGGTTTTTGCATAACCTGAACCGACCACTGACGACCCCCAATACGTACTTCTTGTTGTTGGAGTGTTTGCCAATCTGGAAGTTCTAATCCAGATTGCCGTAGACTTCTAATTTGATTGATATTAGAAACTTGAGGAACGTCCAACCAAGACCGCTTTCCTTCTTGCCAATATCCAGGAATAGTTTCTACTAATATTAGAATAATTAACCCTAATATAAGGGCGATATGGACTAGCGACCACCTTTGTTGAAAGCGAGATAGATTCATAAATAAATTTTTATTTAACTTAAAAATATTCAGAGAAAATAAATATTCATTACCTTAAGTTTGTTCGTTAAACTTTTCAATAATCTTCAATAATAAAACAATAATTCCTAACATCATAACCGAATAAAGATCGCCTCCCCAACCATCGTGTAACCACGTAAATAATTCGTCTTTTTCTGTGCCATGAAACCAGGCAAGTATGGTATTCCGAATAATATTAGCAGTGATACTGATGAGAGTAGAACCAATTAACAAAAGAGTTGTTCGACGGCGATCGCTTAAATTGCCCGTCCAATAAAGCAAAATTAACCCTACATATAAGCTAGTAAATAACATTTTTAATCCCGCACAATAGGGAGCGACCTCGACTAATCTTCCTCCTACCGATAAGTAAATTTGCTCGACAGTAACATCCAGACCAAATTGCATCAGAATAAAGCCTGCACTGACAGCGATAAATTTTTGCAAGGGTAAGGTTAAAGGAGTTATTAAATAGGGAAGAGAATTGGGTGTTGCTAATAAGACCAGTAGTAAGGGGAAACCTTGTAATTTAAATCCAGGTATTCCTTTGAGCCATAAACATATTCCAGCTAGGATCGCCGGAAAGGATAAATTAACTAATTCAGAAACTCCAGTTGTATACAAAAATCCACCAATACCTAATAAAAAAACTCCGATTGGATGAATCCGATCTGCTAATTTATGCCACTTTTTTCGTTGAAGCCAACAGATGTAAACAGCAAAGGGTAAACCAATGATTCCGTGACTAAAATATTCGTGTTCGATACTAATACTTTTATTTAACCAGCCATCATACCAATGAACGATCGGAGGACCATAAAGAATAGTTAATAAAACAATAATTATGTAATCAAAAAAATAGCCCTTTAGAGATAAAGAAAATTTATTACTAATTTGCATAATTTTTGGGTTAAGTTTACTCGCTCGTTAAGGTATCAGAGCAAGCTACTGTCAGATTAGCGGCGACTAAAGACAACTGTTGGCTTACCCATTCAATTTGCTCTTTGGTTATACCCGGATACATGGGTAAAGATAAGATTTGCTGAGAGAGTTTTTCTGCACGAGGAAAATCTCCCTTTTGGTACCCCAAATATCGATAACCAGGTTGTAAATGACAGGGGATAGGATAATGAATACTAGTTTGAATTCCTCGCTCGGCAAGTTGTTGTTGGATTTTTTCTCGCTTATTGGCTAATAATTTACTCAATTGAATGACGTAGAGGTGGTAAACGTGACCCGTACCGCTTCGGTTTTCAATGGGAAGGGTGTCTTGTAATTCCAGCGATTGAAGATAGCGATCGTAATGGTAGGCTGCTTGATTACGTTCTAGATTCCAGCCAGATAAATAAGGTAATTTGATGTTGAGAATGGCTGCTTGTAAAGTATCTAAGCGGCTATTTGTTCCTCGTTCGGTATGAAAATATTTGTGTGTTGCACCGTAGTTACGTAAACTGCGTACTCTTCGGGCAACGGTTTCATCGTTGGTGACAACTATACCACCGCTACCAAAAGCACCGAGGTTTTTACTGGGATAGAAACTAAAACCAGCCGCTAGCCCTACCGAACCAGCAAAATAGCCATCTCGTCGAGCTAAATGAGCTTGAGCCGCATCTTCAAAAATTAGTAGCTTATAGATAGCGGCAAAATCCAACAACTTTTGGGGTGCGACCATTTGTCCGTAGAGATGAACCGGTACGATCGCTTTAGTTTTTGGTGTAATTGCTTTGGCTGCTGCTTCGAGATCGATCAGGGCAGTATTTTGTTCGCAGTCAACTAATACTGGAGTTGCTCCTGCTTGGATCGCACCGATAACAGTAGCAATAAATGTATTAGCTGGAATAAGTACTTCATCTCCCGCACCGATACCGCAGGCTTGTAAACCCAGGGCGATCGCATCTGTACCAGAGGCAACTCCAACCCCATAGCTAACTCCACAAGCACGAGCAAAAGAGGCTTCAAATTGGGCTAATGCTTCACCTAAAATAAAGTCTCCTCGTTGAATTACCTCGCTAATAGCTCGGTTTATCTCTATCTGAATGGGCAGATGTTGCCAGTTAAGGTCAACAAAAGGAACTTTTACCGAGATTGGAGTCATAAGGCAGAAGATGTAAGTGTATAGCGATCTGTTCTAACAACAAAAGCAAAAATCCGCCTTATTTCAACTCACAATTTGGAATAGATAATTGGTAATGGGGAAAAGGGAACAGGGAATAGATATATAGGTGTTAGGTGAATTATTATTAAACCTAAAACCTAAAGCCTAATACCTGATTACTGCTCACTGGTCACTTGATTCATAATTCCTGCTGCTATCTGAATAACTTGTACGAGATCGGCTAAATTTCTTTGGTCAGCAGGGACTAGACAGGGAAAAACAGAAAGACCGTCTACTTGATTTGCTGCTTCTGTAGTTTTGGCATCTAAAGTTACTAGAGGCAAAGCTGCCAAAGACTTGCATTTTCTAAGGGAATACAAATATTGAAGCGGTTGTGAGAGTAAACTGCCATCTAGTAATATTACATCTAACTGCCAAATTCGTGCCAGAATTTCTCCTTGTTCTAAACTATCAGCTTCAATTACTCGATGATGAAGACGGTATAAGCGATCGTTAAGTCCAAAATCGCCGTTGGAATTGTCCGTCATTGTTGGGTTATTAGGAATCCCGCTTTGCGGGTGCTGCCGCACCGCATCTGCACCTGGATAAAGGCGGAGAATCATTAGACTTTTTTTCTCAGACAAAGACTGTTCTTTTATAGGAGATAATACCCGAGCTAATACTTGCTTATCTATTGGCAAACTAAGTAAGCCATTAATTTGCCCAGTTTTTTGTTCTTGGTTTTGTTTATCTTCAGCAGTAAGCCATACGGGAATGTTTGCAGTACGAGGATCTGATTTTAATAGAGTTAAAATATCATCTCCCGACAGCAGAGAAAAGGAAGAATTGAGCAAAATTTTGCTTGGCTTTAATTGACGAGCCTTATACAAAGCTTCTATACCAGTACGAGCAATTATGGGATGATAACCCAATTCTTCTAACTGGCTAGCCAAATCATTAATACGGTGGGAAACTGCCTCAACCACTAATACCAAAGAATTACTTTGGCGATCGCAGATCCTCTTATTGTTGTTTAATACAACTCGAGCTTCAGACTGCAAATTCTGACTGGAATTCTCCGCACAAAAAGGGAGTAGCAAAGTAAACTCACTACCTCTATCCACTCTAGAAATAAAGGAAATATCTCCTCCGTGCGCTCTAGCTAATTGTTGAGCTAAAACTAACCCCAATCCCTTATCCCATTCAACAGGAGAAGTTTCTGACCGAAAAAATTGCTCTAAAACTAGAGGTTGGGATACTTCTGAACTACTTCTACCAGTATCCCAAACAATGATGGCGATCCATTTCGTCCACAGAGTAACAGAAATTCCAACTTCTCCTTCTGGCGGAATCAACTTGAGTGCATTGTCTAAAAGATGAATCAAAATCTGACACAGACGCAGTTTATCGGCTAAAATCGTCTCCAAACCAGGCTCAATATTAAGCTTAAATTTATGTTTGGAGCAGAAAACATCGCGAGCTCGATCTGCTGCTGCCTGTCTGGCGATAACTTGCTGGTATACTTCTTCACAAATAGTTTTAATCTTGACTGGTTCTAGGTTCAGTTTGAGCTTACCCGTAACCAAACGACTCCAATCGAGTAAATCGTTAACTATATTCATCAATTGTCGTCCACTACGGTAAATTAGCTCGGCGTAGCGAAATTGACGTTGGTTGAGAGTTCCTAATTTTTGCTCTTTGAGAAGACTTGAGAGACCGACAATGGCAGTGAGGGGCGATTTTAGTTCGTGACTGATGCTGGCTAAATATTCGTCTTTTAAACGATTCAACTCGCTCAATTCGGCATCTTTTGCTGCTGCTTCTTGACGGGGCGTACAAGCCGAGGGGTCGTGGACTGTTCCCGCAGGGTCCGTATCGTATTCCGCGACCGCCTCCTCCCCTTGTGCCCTCGAAGAGGCGCGGAGCGCACCCCGTTCGCCCTTGAAGGACAAGGTCAGCCCCTCACTAAATTGTCGAGTTTGGCAATTTGGTATTGCTAATACTAGCCAACATTTTTGTGAATAGTTTGTCGGAAAACACTGATAATTAGTCCAATCAATGGGAAGTTTAATGTATTGCCAAATTTTAGAGCTAACTTTAACTGGTACTGCTAGAGAAGTAAAAGACTTTGGAGAAGAATTTTGGTTTTCTTCATCAATCCGAAAGCGATCGCCACTTAATTCTGAAGTAAGGCTAGATAAGCTCCCTAGAGACTGAGCCGTTATAGGTGGTTGCCATAAAGAGGGAAGGGTTGAAGCCCAACCATAGTTGCCTTTAAGACAGTAAGGGTAGAGTTCTGGTTTTGGTTGCCAATTATCCTCAGTCAAGAGTGATGGCTGCTGTTGTGGGAGAGAAACTGCAGTTTTTTCTGGCTGGTTTGACTCTTTAATGTTACTTACTTGCTCTCGCCAACAACGATTCTGATACAAAATTTGTCCTTCAGTAGCTTGTAACGTAACGGGTAGAGGAGTTTGTTCCAATAGCTCGAAGAACCAATGACTGTAAGCTTGGTTTTTTGAAATTGTTGTATCGGTATTTTGCCAGTTCCATAACAGCGTTTCTATCAAACAGTGAACATCTAAAAGTCCCAGCAATTTTCCTTTGTCATCAACTAGAATATAATGTTGAGAACTTTCTTTCGTCTTTACTTGTCCCTCAAAACAGGATAGAAATTCTTGTATCCCCATCTGGGATGATAAGCTAACAATAGGCTCTTTTAGGGAGGTTAAGTCCAAGCTTTGGGTGAAAATACCCGAGCGATCCCGCTTTGCGGGTGCTGCCGCACCGCCAACTCTATCCGATCCAACAGAAGGGGTAAAGCGGTTGAGCAAATGTTCGGCTATCAGTGGCAGTAAACGACGATAGTCAAGCACTCCTATAGGTTGCTGCTTTCGATCGACTACAATCATAGTTGTATGCTGACTTGAGCGAACGAGTGCTAGCACCGTTTCTAGAGTTACTTCCTGTTGACAGGTAGGAACGCGACGAACAAACTCTTTCAAAGTAATATGAGAACTAGACATGAATTTTTATGTAATTCTCACTAAAAGTAGCTCGAAAATAATTCTGCTTATTTGACGATGATTTTTTAGTTAAATTAGCCGCTTTTGACTAGCATTAACTTTGCTCGAGTTAATCATCGGTAACAGTTTAATTATTACGCCAAATTCTCAATATTGAAACCCGATTACTCAATAATTAATTATGATTTGCAAAAAAGGTCAATAAATGTTAATTTTTTCTTAATTTTTTATAGGAGGATAAACAAAAGTATTTAATTCTCTACTAAATGTCAGACAATCAAAAAATAAACGCTCTTTTAAATACTTCTTTGCTCAGTCGATTATTCATTTGTCTGTTTCTAACTGATGAAAAGCTAACTCAGTGGTTAACTCGTTTACTGAGAGAAGATCGCTATTGCTTAAATTACATTAGCATGGCAGGTAAATTTATCAATTATATTGAACATTATAAAGAACAAATAGATTGTCTTATTTGTCCGGATAACTTAGCTGTACAGAGTTTGCTTTCCCAGTTGTACGAACGAGGAACTTTATTGCCCATCGTAATTATCGAACAAAATAAATCTTCAGATATTGTGTCACAAACGTCGACAGCAAATCGACAAGGTGGTGCTGCCGCACCCGCTGTTCCCGAAGGGTCCGTACTGCCCGAAGACGCTCCGCGTAGAAAAGCGTCGGGCGCGCGGGATCGCCTTTCAAATTTTCAGGAAAAAACCCAAGTAATTTCTACTTTTTACCATAGTGCAGAAGTAAGACTTCCTGAGGTGAATTTAGAGCAGATAACTACCTACATCAATTTAGCTATTACTAAATTTCTGAATCTTGCTCCTAGTTGTGCTCTCCAAGACAAACCTACAAAACCCAAAATCGAGCGACAGGAAAATAGTCAAAATTTTTTAATTCTTCAACAAAGGAGATTAGCAGAAAAGTTAAAAGAAAGACTGGGTTATTTAGGAGTTTATTACAAACGCAATTTTCAAGATTTTTATCGTAATTTATCTCCTGAAAAAAAACAAGAATTTATTCAAAAATTAAGTGCAGATTATCGTCAAATTATTCTTAATTATTTTTCTCAAGAACAAGATATTAATCAAGCGATCGATCGATTTGTTAATCAAGCTTTTTTTGCCGATTTATCCGTATCTCAAATCTTAGAAATACATATGGACTTAATGGATGAATTTGCTCAACAATTAAAATTAGAGGGAAGAAGTGAAGAAATTTTATTAGATTATCGTTTGGCTTTAATTGATATTATTGCTCATTTAGGTGAGATGTATCGTCGTTCAATTCCGCGAGAAGACATTCCTTTTGAACTGTTGTTTCAAGACGATCGAGGTAGACATTCACGATAATCATCCATTGAGTTAGAAAAACCAAAAAGCCCAAAAACATGCTTGTCAAGAAATCAAGCAATACTTTATATATAAAAAATATTTTTGCCTATCTGTTTTAACCATTATATATTCTTATGACTAAATTTAGAAAAACTTATGTTTTGAAATTATATGTTGCTGGCAATACACCCAACTCCGTCAGAGCTTTAAAAACTTTAAAAAATATACTAGAAAAGGATTTTCAAGGAGTATATGCTCTAAAAGTCATTGATGTTCTGAAAAATCCGCAATTAGCTGAAGAAGATAAAATTTTGGCAACCCCTACCCTATCAAAAGTCTTACCCCCACCAGTACGTAAAATTATCGGCGATCTTTCAGATCGAGAAAAAGTTTTGATTGGTTTAGATCTTCTTTATGAAGAAATTAAAGAACGAGAGGGAGAAATCTAGCATCATTAAACAGATTAGCTCCTTCTACTATATGGTTTAATTGAAAGCGGCGTACCGCTAACTAGATAATCTAAGTTTTTTTAACAAGATAAAACTTATTTTTTCCTAAGCGCAGATATGAACCAACCCAATCCCAATAGTCAACAACAACAAGAACTATCTACTAAGGGAATTCAGAAAATCCGGACGATGATTGAAGGATTTGATGAAATCACTCATGGTGGCTTACCAGAAGGTAGAACTACTTTGGTTAGCGGTACATCTGGTACGGGAAAAACTTTATTAGCAATTCAATTTCTTTACCACGGCATCAAATATTTTGATTATCCCGGTTTATTTGTTACTTTTGAAGAATCTCCTAGAGATATAATCCAAAATGCTTACAGCTTTGGTTGGGATTTACAAAGTTTAATTGAACGGGGCAAATTGTTTATCCTCGATGCTTCTCCCGATCCTGACGGACAAGAAGTAGTAGGTAATTTCGATCTTTCTGCTTTAATTGAGCGAATTCAGTACGCCATCCGCAAGTATAAAGCTAAGTTAGTCTCCATCGACTCGGTTACTGCAGTATTTCAACAGTACGACGCGGCTTCAGTTGTTAGAAGAGAAATTTTCCGTCTCGTCGCTCGACTAAAACAACTACAAGTGACTTCTATTATGACTACAGAGCGAGTAGAAGAATACGGGGCGATCGCTCGCTTTGGAGTAGAAGAATTTGTTTCTGATAATGTAGTTATCGTGCGTAATGTTTTAGAAGGAGAACGTCGTCGTCGCACGGTCGAAATTCTTAAATTGCGCGGCACAACCCATATGAAAGGAGAATACCCCTTTACGATTACCAACGATGGGATCAATATTTTTCCTCTTGGTGCGATGCGACTTACCCAACGTTCTTCCAATGTCCGCATTTCCTCCGGAATCGAAACCCTCGATCGCATGTGTGGTGGTGGTTTCTTCAAAGATTCGATTATTTTAGCAACGGGGGCAACGGGTACGGGTAAAACTTTACTGGTGAGTAAATTTCTCGAAGAAGGTTGCCGTAGGGGTGAAAGAGCAATTTTGTTTGCCTACGAAGAGTCGAGAGCACAATTATCTCGTAATGCTTATTCTTGGGGAATTAACTTTGAGGAGATGGAGAAAAAAGGTTTGCTCAAGTTATTTTGTAACTATCCAGAATCAGCAGGATTAGAAGACCACCTGCAAATGATTAAAACCGAAATTTCTCTGTTTAAACCTTCACGTATTGCCATCGATTCGCTATCTGCTTTAGCTAGAGGCGTTACTAACAATGCCTTCCGCCAATTTGTCATTGGCGTGACTGGTTACGCCAAGCAGGAAGAAATTACTGGTTTCTTTACCAATACTACCGACCAGTTTATGGGTACTCATTCAATTACCGAGTCCCACATTTCAACAATTACCGATTCTATTTTGTTACTGCAATACGTAGAAATACGCGGCGAAATGTCTCGTGCTATCAACGTTTTTAAAATGCGCGGTTCTTGGCACGATAAAGGTATTCGCGAGTATGTCATTAGCGAGGCCGGGGCAGAAATTAAAGATTCCTTCCGTAACTACGAACGGATTATTAGTGGCTCGCCAACGCGAATTAGTGTAGACGAGAAAAGCGAACTTTCTCGCATCGTGCGGGGAGTAAAAGATAAATCAATGCAAGAATAATTTCTATCTTTCTCCTTTTTTTTGCTCTTTCGAGTTTTGATTTGGATTTAAGAACTCTGTTGAGCGAGGATAATAAACTAAATGCAAGCAACTCTGATGCTTTTTGGCGTAAACTTGGCGAGATGATTGTAGCCTCTTAAGACAAATTTGCACCATAGAAACAGGACGATTGAGAGAACAACATATTTCCTTGACAGTTATGCCTTGAGGATGAGCCAAAATTAGTTCTAAAATCTTTTCTGTAGTAGTAAGACCTGGTGTAGGTTTAACAATTTGGATAGACAAGGTTTACCTTCGAGCCTCTACCGCCCTAGCATTCCCTATCTTCCCTGAAAACTAACATTATTTATCTATTAAGCAATTCAAAATTGGGAAATTTAAGGCAAAAGGTTATTACTGAGCGAGTTTAAATTTGCTCCCAAAACTTCTTAGTCAACAAAGCTTCTACATTTTGCTCAAAGGGACAGAGATCGGGAAAATAAACATCAGGATAGCTATCTGTAACATTTTCTAAAGCCATTTCATAGCTTTTAGGCAGTATTTCTAAGACAAAATTTTTCAAGCTCGGTGAATCATCTAATTCAATTTGTAACCTCTGTCTAAAATTCCTGATTTCAATTTCCCAACTTCGATAGCAGTCAGACATCGGCACATAACAACGCTTCAATAAATGCTCTAATAGACGCACCAAAAAACTTCGCACCGCCTTACGCTGACTTTTTCCCAAAGATTCTACCTCTTCAATTAAATTCTCCCAATCCAAATGTTCCGTGTCTCGCTGTTTAAGACAGTTAACCGTCTCTTCAATCCAAAGGGCAAAATCGCGATCGTAAAGGTTTTTAATCATAGCTTTTCTTTCTCCCAAAATTTTTTACTCAAAGAAAGATAGCGGTCCTCAAATCGAAGAAGTAGACATCTAAAACAAAACATTATTGTCAGGTATATTGGATTTAGGCGTACTTCTCTCAAAGTAAAACCGCTAGATCGATATTTTTCAGAAAAAAGCAATCAGGAAAGTCCTTCTAATTGCGCAGTACGTACGGTTAACTGCACGCTGCGATCGCCCCGTTGGATTTGGAATTGAAGATTGCGATCGATACCGCTTCTCTCAACGATTGATTGCAATTGACCGGCATTAGTAATCTTCTCACCGTTGACAGCGACAATGACATCTCCTCGCCGAATTCCGGCTCTTTCTGCTGGGGTATTTGGCATTACTCCCATAACCAAAACTCCTTCAATTTCTGGGATAATCAAAGGAGAGTTAGGATCTCGATTGTTTTCCCGAGCTAGTTCGGGTGTCAGAGTTATCATTTGAACTCCTACATAGGGATGGGGTACTTGTTTTCCAGCAGCAAGGACATCTTTGAGTGTTTTAGCTTTATTAATAGGAATTGCAAAACCGATACCCGTAGCATCGGCACGAATAGCGGTATTGATACCGATAACTTCTCCACGCTCATTTAGCAGGGGTCCGCCGGAATTACCGGGATTGATGGCTGCGTCGGTTTGCAAAAAGTCGATCCGCTTATCGGGAATGCCTACTTGAGCTGAAGAACGTTCTAAGGTACTGATAATTCCTAAAGTAACAGTATTATTCAAACCCACTGGGTTACCCACAGCAATTGCCCAATCTCCTACCTGTACTTGAGAAGAATCGCCCAAAGGAGCGATCGGTAAATCTGCTCCCTTAGGATCGACTTTGACTACAGCTAGATCGGTTACTTCGTCCGTTCCAGTAACTTTACCTTCAAACTCCCGTCCATCCCTAAGAGTAACAGTCACTCTATCTGCCCCACTAACGACGTGAGCATTAGTAAGAATAATCCCACTCTTATCGGTGATAAAACCAGACCCTTGACCCCGCACTTGTCTTTCTCTAGGAATTTCTGGAGCAAAGCGATCGCCAAAAAATTGACGAAAAAAGGGATCGTCAAAAAATGGGTCTACTCTGCGCGTAATCGTCCTTTCTGTATCTATTCTCACCACTGCCGGTCCGGTTCGGGCTATGGCGATCCCGACAAAGCTTGTGGAAGCGGGAATAGAGTTATTAGGCTCTGATTGAAGCGCAATAGTGTTAGCCTGCTCGTTTACTGGAGATGATAATAATAAAGGTTCTGCCTGAGAAGACATTACTTTGAGGCTACCAAAGGTCAA
The DNA here is from genome assembly GCA_015207585.1 of Pleurocapsales cyanobacterium LEGE 06147. GTDB lineage: Bacteria > Cyanobacteriota > Cyanobacteriia > Cyanobacteriales > Xenococcaceae > LEGE-06147. The sequence continues at coordinate 32,240 of JADEWQ010000055.1, forward strand.
GGCGACTCCCAACAAAAGTGCCACTAAATGGCTAGCAATTTTGCTAAGAAATCTCGACTTTTTCATAGATGGCTAGAGATTTTTATCGTTTAAGTAGTATATTAATTTTTATTTATCTCAATCATAGCTCGTGACTGTCAAATACGTGGAGTGCTTTTCTTCTTACCTATTATGATGGAATAACTATTATGAGAATCAAGACCTAAAACGCGATTATGGCAATCCTTCTGTCTTCATAACAAATTGGTATTTTAAAGTTTATTGCGATTAAATATCAAAAACCCAGGACAAGATCGACTAAAATCCTAAATAAACCAACTACCTTTAACTAAACCTCGTTCTACCCACTGACTTAATGGCAACCGATTCAATTCAAATCAACAACACCTACGCTATCGATTTTGGAACCAGCAATACAGTAATCGCTCGTTGGAATACAGCTGCAGAAAAAATAGAAACGGTTAAATTACCAGGACTTTCGCAGCAAATAGATAATAATCCACCGTTGATTCCGAGCTTGGTGTATGTTAAAAATGCCAGTCAGGAGGAAGTTATTGTCGGACAGACAGTGCGCGATCGCGGATTTGACGTGAACAACGATTCCCGTTTCTTTCGCGGCTTCAAGCGGGGAATTGGCACGCAAATTCAAGGTTTTTTGCCCCAATTGGATGAAAAAATCGTTACGTTTGAGCAAGTAGGAAAATGGTTTCTGCAAGAGTTAATAACTCAATTGCAAACTAATGTTCCAGCCTCTCCCGAGTCTTTAATTTTAACCGTACCTGTCGATAGTTTTGAAGCTTACCGTCACTGGCTGACAGGAGTTTGTCAGTCTTTGTCTGTAGAGCAGGTACGCATGCTAGACGAACCGACAGCAGCAGCTTTAGGTTATGGTGTAGCCGATGGGGAATTACTGTTAGTTATAGATTTTGGTGGGGGAACGGTCGATCTGTCTGTGGTGCAACTATCAGCTCGCAACAAACAAACTCAAGGGTTTATTCTCAAATGGGGCAAAAAATTATTAGGGGAAAGTTCGTCCCAAAAAGCTGCCAGCGCTCGCGTATTGGCTAAAGCAGGACAAAATTTAGGTGGTGCAGATATTGATAATTGGCTGATAGATTATTTTGTTGCTACTCAAGGATTGCCCAAAACTTCTCTTACTATTCGTTTGGCAGAAAAATTAAAAATTCAGTTGTCTTCACAAATAGAGACAAGTGAAATTTATTTCAACGATGAAACTTTAGAAAGTTACGAGCTAAATTTAGATCGAAAGCAATTCGAGCATATTCTCCAGCAACAACAGTTTTTTACTCGATTAGATGAGTTAATGACTCAGGTGTTGCAGCAAGCTAGAAGCAACGGAATTGAAGCTAGCGATCTCGATGCTGTTTTGTTAGTTGGCGGTACAGCTCAAATTCCTGCTGTCCAAAACTGGATTAGACATTATTTTGACGAGGCAAAAATTCGTTGCGATCGCCCTTTTGAAGCAATCGCTACTGGGGCATTACAAATAGCTATTGGATGGGAGGTAAAAGACTTTCTTTATCACAGCTACGGTATTCGTTACTGGAATCGGAAACAAAATTGTCATAGTTGGCATCCAATAATTAAAACAGGACAGCCCTATCCAATGGAAAAACCAGTAGAGTTAATTTTAGGTGCTTCGAGCGAAAATCAACCAAGTATAGAACTAATTATTGGGGAAATGGGTGCCGAAGCGGGAGGATATGAAGTTTATTTTGATGGTGATCGTCTAGTTACTCGCACTCTTAATTCAGAAGCAACTATAGTTCAACCTCTAAACGATCGCGATGGAGCGAGAACTATTGCTCGACTCAATCCTTTAGGCAATCCTGGCAGTGATCGAATTAAACTATTATTTCGTGTCGATCGACAACGTTATCTTCAAATTACTGTGGAGGATCTTTTAACTAATGCAACTCTACTAGAAAATAAAATAGTGGCTCAGTTGAGTTAAATTCCGATTTTATGATATGTTTAATTAAACAAATTTGAGGGGTAACGCTCACAACATATAATGAGAGCGACATCAACTATCATCTTCATAGAACTTCCCAGGCAAATTTACACTATATTACCGAAATTACCAAGTTAACTATTTTTCATTTAGTTATTTTGAGAGAGATTGGCTAATTTGAGATAGTCAGACCTTGATAATTCATGGTTTCATTTTCTTGCTCGAGAAGGATTTGTTCACGAATTATTAACAATATACTGTTAACTGTATTAATATACACAAAATTCCTTCTGGCTAATTTTACTTAAATAGAAATTAGTTTTTTGTCTAGGTACATAAAAAAGCAAAGTCAGACATAGATAAAGAAAGGAAGCGAAACTACAATACTTGGCGAGGTATGAAAGTGGATCGAGTTAATATACTGAGTGTCTCTATTGACAACTTCAGCATGTCAGAGTTGCTTGAAAAACTCAAGCACGGTGGAATTGTTTTTACCCCCAATGTGGATCATTTAATTAAGCTACAAAAAGATCGGGATTTTTATCGCGTATATAATGCCGCAGATTATCGTGTATGTGATAGTCAAATGCTAATGTTCGCATCAAAGTTTCTCGGTCAACCATTACGGGAAAAAATTTCCGGTTCGGATTTGTTTCCTGCTTTTTACCGATATTATCGTAAAGATGAAAACATCAAGATATTTTTACTCGGCGGTCCTGAAGGAGTAGCCGAGCTAGCTCGTCAAAAAATTAATACAAGAGTTGGTCGAGAAATAGTAATTGCTTCTTACTCTCCATCATTAGGTTTTGAAACTGATGAATCTGAGTGTCAAAAAATTGTCGATTTAATCAATAATTCGGGAGCAACGGTTTTAGCAGTTGGTTTGGGTGCTCCCAAACAAGAAAAATGGATTTACCAATACAAAGATAAGCTTAAAAATATCAAAATCTTCTTTGCCCTTGGTGCAACAATCGAATTTGAAGCAGGCTATCGTCAGCGAGCTCCAAAATGGATGAGTGTAGCTGGATTAGAATGGCTTTTTCGGTTGCTTTTAGAGCCTAAGCGACTTTCTAAAAGATATTTAATTGAAGATATTCCGTTCTTTTTGTTGGTATTGCGGCAAAAATTCAATTTCTATTCTCAAAAAAATTATCGGCAAAATTCCAGCTCGAAAAAGCAGATGGCATTGCCATTAAAAAACTCTCGTTAATCAAATGGCTGTAGAGTTTTTCATTGAAATAGAACCTAACTAAATTTATTAGTAAATTTGCTGATAAAGCTTATTCTTCATCAAAAATATTCTCATACTATTATTAACCGAAATGTTATTTCGCTCGAGAAAAAAATGATATAACTTTCAGAAAGTTTATGATTAGAGTCAACTACCCACCGCTAATGGCTAAGAGCAATTTAGCGGGGGCTTGCAAAGAACTAAATGCCAATTAGTTCCAGCAGGACAAAACAGTTGTCTAGCCTGTGCGGAAAACGTAACCTGAGCTAACT
>JADEWQ010000056.1 GCA_015207585.1 Pleurocapsales cyanobacterium LEGE 06147
TTGATAGAATTGAGGCAACATTTTCAACTAACTGGGCTTGTCGATCAACAAAGTCCATTTTTTTAGCTCATTTTTTGCTGCCATCTATATCATGTAAGCTTTTTGTGTCGCTTGTCACCCTGTCAAGATATCGATATTACTATTGCCGATAATCGCTATGGCTTCGTGCGCCAGCTCACCACGGGAGTACAGGAACGTACCAGGGAAGTCGGTATTAGCGTTTCCGATCGCATCGATCGCATAGTACTCAATCGCTGGTTGGGCATCCCCATCTTCCTGGCAGTGATGTACCTGATGTTCATCCTATTCCTCTCTTATCTAGAAGACTCCGGCTACATGGCGCGAGCCGCCTTTGCTATGGATCGATTCATGCGCTTTGTCGGTCTTCCGGGTAAATCTTTCGTCCCAATGCTGGTTGGTTTCGGCTGCAATGTACCCGCGATTATGGCGACGCGCACTCTAGAAAATCCCCGCGATCGCTTGATGACTATTACGATGAATCCCTTTTGTCCTGCGGTGCGCGGCTACCCGTCTATGCCCTATTTGCCGCTGCTTTCTTTCCCCTAGGAGGCCAGAATGTGGTTTTTGGTCTCTACCTAATTGGCATTGCTATGGCGGTTTTCACGGGTTTAGTTTTGAAAAATACTCTGTTTAAGGGGGAAGCATCGCCCTTTATCATGGAACTGCCGCCTTACCATCTGCCAACCTTTAAAGGTGTATTACTGCGGACCTGGGACCGACTCAAAGCTTTCATGCTGCGTGCTGGCAAAGTCATCGTCTTGATGGTGATGGTGCTGAGTTTATTGAACTCTATTGGCACCGATGGCTCCTTTGGCAATGAAGAAAGCGAAAATTTAGTTCTCAGTGCAGCCAGTAGGTCAATTACTCCAGCCTTCGCTCCTATGAGTTTGAGGCAAGATAACTGGCCCGCCACGGTTGGTATCTTTACTGGTGTCTTTGCTAAGGAAGCTATGGTCGGTACCTTAGATGCTATTTACGGTCAACTGGCTCGGGAAGAGGCAGTAGCAGCAGGAGTTATTTCCGACCGGGAACAGTTCGACTTCTGGAGAAGTATTGGCGAGGCATTTGCCACTATTCCACAAAACTTAGTCGAGGTTTCTGGAATGCTGCTCGACATCTATTTTCTAAGAAATGACTGGCTACAATTATCGCCGTCGCCATTACAAATAAAACAACGCTTGCGATCGCTGAATACTTGCGATTAATTCTATGTTTTAATTTTGCTTTGGAACCAATAGAACAAATTTGCTCAGCTTGATGATACTGACTAATGACGATACTCACTCAAGATAGGCACAAAAGTTCTGAGCTTGCTTAATTGGGCAATCAGTCAAAATGGCGATCGCCTCTTTTTGACTGTTTTGGGTTTTTTCAAAATTAACCCACTGGTAGTAGGGTATAGATGATGGAGTTAATGACCCCCAGGGCAAACGAACCAATTAAAGCACTCCAAAAACCCCAACGCAATCTAAATCCACTAACTATGGCGGCTGCCAAACCAAAAATAATGGCATTAATTATTAACGCAAATAAGCCAAAGGTAATCAAAGTGAGAGGAAAAGCTAAAACAGCAATAATCGGACGCAGCAAAGCATTCAAAATACCAAATACCAAAGCAGAAACTAACGCTTTACCAAAACTGTCAATTTCTACTCCTGTAGGCAATTTGGAGATAATCAATAAGCTTACTGCGGTAACCAGCCAAGTAACTAGCAGACCAACCATTGAATGTAGACTCCTAGGCGATACTAACTATACATTAAAGCGAAATAGCAGCACATCTCCTTCTTGTACGACATAATCTTTACCTTCAGAGCGTACTAAACCTTTTTCTTTCGCTGCAGCCATCGAGCCTGTCTCGACTAGATCTGAGTAGGCGATTGTTTCTGCGCGGATAAATCCTCTTTCAAAATCGGAGTGAATTACTCCTGCCGCTTGGGGAGCTTTTGTCCCCGCCGGAATCGTCCAGGCACGGGTTTCTTGAGGTCCCGTAGTCAGATAGGTACGTAAACCCAATAGTTCGTAGGTAGCTTTAATTAAAGATTTGAGTCCTCCTTCTTCTACGCCCAAAGCGTTGAGAAAGTCTTGGCGTTCTGACTCTGATAATTCGACTAATTCTGATTCTACTTGAGCAGAAACTACTACTACTTTGGCTTGCTCTGTTGCGGCAACAGCCCTTACTTTTTCTACCCAGTCATTGCCCGTAGCTAAGTCATCTTCGGTAACGTTTGCAGCATAGATAATAGGTTTAGCAGTCAGTAATCCTAAAGACTCGATCGATTCTCGTTCTTCCTGACTCAGGCTTACTTGTCTGGCGGATTTACCTTCATTAAGAACTGCACTCAGTCTCTCCAAGATATCCATCTCTGCTTGTGCATCTTTATTGTTGCGTGCTTGCTTGCGCACTCGTTCTATCCGTCTCTCTATCTGAGCTAGATCGGCTAAAGCTAATTCTAAATTAATTACTTCTATATCTCTAACGGGATCTACAGAACCCGAAACATGAATAATATCGTCGTCGTCAAAACAACGTACTACGTGAACGATCGCATCAACTTCTCGAATATTAGCAAGAAATTGATTGCCCAGTCCTTCTCCCTTACTCGCGCCCTTCACTAAACCAGCTATATCGACAAACTCGATCCGCGCAGGCACGATTTTTTCCGATCGCGAAATTTTTGCCAGTACTTCTAAACGTTCATCCGGTACGGCAACTACCCCGACATTAGGTTCTATGGTACAAAAAGGAAAATTAGCCGCATCAGCCTTGGCATTAGCAACCAAAGCATTAAAGAGGGTGGATTTACCTACATTGGGTAGTCCGACAATTCCGGCTCTCAACATGACAGTTTATTATTCGTTCCAAGATATATGACGCTCAGCCTGTTAATTCTACTCGATCGTCATCTCTCAACTCAAACATATAGCCTCTACCCCAAATAGTTTTAATGATTTTGCCTTTAAGGTCGCCAATCTTTTTGCGAATGCGACCAACATGGATGTCTACTTTGCGTTCGTCTCCCCGATATTCATCTTTCCAAATAGCAGCAATTAACTCAGCGCGGTCCCAAACCCGATTGGGATGGTTGGCAAGAAATTGCAATATATCAAATTCTAGGGCAGTCAAAGAAACTTTTTGATTATCTAAGGTTACATCTCGCCGACTAAAATCAATCGTTAGATTGTCTATTATTAGGGGCTGACTACTGGCAGGAGTTCCAATAGAAGATTGTTGCCGTCTCAGCAAAGCTTTTATTTTTGCTTTAAGAATTTGCAAATCGAAGGGTTTAGTAATGTAATCGTCTGCTCCTTTGGCAAAAGCTTCTAAAATTTGCTCCGTATCCTTCAGAGAACTAACTATCAGGACGAATGCATCTGTACTGCGTATTTCATGACATAAATCAAATCCCGGTTCATCGGGTAGATTAATTTCTAATATGACCAAATCTGGTTGAAATTTCCTAAATGCTTTACGAGCAGTTCTTCCATCAAAAGCTGACTCAACTAAATAATTATTATAAGTAAAAAAACTGCTGAGCAGATGTTGTAACGAAAAATTACTGTCTATAATTAAAATTTTTTTTTGGTCGATATTTCCATATAATGGTAATGACAATCTAATAAATACACTTTGACTTTATTCCTTGTTGTTTGTACTAATAAAAATATCAGAAAATCTACGTAAGAATTAGTAGCTAAGTTTTTTTTCATTTAATCTTTATAAAGACAAACTATTGTGTGAAGTTAGTATAAAATTAAGGTTTTTCCCGGATAATATAGCTGGCAAAGGTTAAATATTATTAATTTAAAAAAATATTTCAGTTGATAACTAGCTAAAAAATAATGAAAGTGAGAAGAAGTTGAAGCGGATAAGAATGGGATAAAATACATCGAACCGAGCGACTCGACTGCTCTCTCGTGACTGAGTCTAGGTTACTCCGCCATCTTACAGCGAAGTAATTTGGACTTCATCAGTGTGTTCGACAACCAAAAATATTTGACTGTTATTTATTCATGCCATTTTCTTCGGATTACCAATCTCGCTCTCAAGTTCAAACTCCTTTATTGACTGCCCTACAAATATTGTCACGACAAAAAGAAGCAGCTTTTTATGCTCCCGGACACAAAAGGGGAGAAGGAATCAGCCAAACCTTGAAAAATGTCTTTGGAAGATTAGTTTTTAGAGCGGATTTACCAGAACTACCCGAATTAGATAATTTATTTGCTCCTGAAGGAGTAATTGAAGAAGCACAACAATTAGCTGCAAATTTATTTGGAGCGCATCATACTTGGTTTTTGATCGATGGTTCTACTTGTGGAATAATCGCAGCAATTTTAGCTACTTGCACCACTGGGGAAAAAATGATCGTGCCCCGCAATATTCATCGATCGGCGATCGCGGGATTAATATTGTCTGGTGCCATTCCTATCTTTATTAACCCAGAATACGATCCCCTCAACGATCTAGCTTATAGCATTACGCCAGAATCCGTAGAAAAGGCTTTAAAACAACATCCCGATACCAAAGCAGTGATGGTATTATATCCTACCTATCAGGGGGTTGGTAGCGATATTGAAGCGATCGCTCGCATTACTCATCAACACGATATTCCTTTATTGGTAGATGAAGCCCACGGGGCGCACTTTGCTTTTCATCGGGATTTACCCCCCTCTGCTTTAAGTGCCGGTGCAGATCTTACCGTACAATCCACTCATAAGATGTTAGGAGCAATGACTCAAGCATCAATGCTCCATCTTCAGGGTCAACGTATTGCTCCTGAAAGAATTAGTCATGCCTTGCAACTCCTACAGTCTACCAGTCCTAGTTATCTACTCTTAGCTTCCCTCGACGCTGCCAGACAGCAAATGGCTCTTGAGGGAGAAAAGCTAATGAGCCAAACTCTACAGCTAGCAGATCGCGCTAGAAGTAAACTAGCTACAATTGCCGATCTATCTATATTAGAACCTCTCGATCGTTCCGGTTTTACTTATCTCGATCGCACTCGTTTAACTGTCAATGTCACGCAATTAGGTTTAACTGGCTTTGAAGCCGATGAGATTTTACGGCAACAACTAGGAGTTATCGCAGAACTTCCTTTACTCAGACATTTGACTTTTATAATTTCTTTGGGCAATACCACCGAAGACATAGACAAGCTGATCCAAGCCTTCACCACTCTTTCCCTCTCTCCTTCTCTCCCGCTCTCCCTATCTCCCCATCCCCCTATCTCCCTATCTCCCCTCTCCTTCCTCTCCCCTAGAGAAGCTTTTTTTGCTCCTACTATCACCTTACCCCTAGAACAAACACCCAATCGTATTGCTGCCGAACTAATCTGTCCTTATCCTCCAGGGATTCCCATTTTAATGCCAGGAGAAGCGATCGCGCCAGAAGCTATAGATTATTTACAGCAAGTTCTTGTCTTAGGAGGTACGATTACAGGTTGTAGCGATCCTACTCTTAAAACTTTGAAGGTTATCCGCTAAACAACAGAGAACGGGGAACAGGGAACAGTTATTAAAGTTCAAAGTTATCTGTGAATAGTGACCAGTTTTTACTTCTGATTCCTGACTCCTGACTTCTGACTTCTTGACTGATAACTGATAACTGATAACTGGTAACCGATCATGCTTTGGTCTTATAAAACTCCTGGTATTCCAGATAATCTATTCGAGCAATTACCTGGTATTCCTCTCACTCAACGAGAAGTCCGTCTACTGTTGATTTCTTCTCTACGCATGAGATCGGACTCCATTTTATGGGATATAGGAGCGGGAACCGGGACTATTCCGGTAGAAGTAGGCTTACTTTGTCCTCAAGGAAAAATTGTTGCTGTCGAACGAGATGAAGATGTTGCTCGTTTAATTCAACGCAACTGCGAGCGCTTTGAGGTGAGTAATGTTCAAGTTATTGAAGGTATTGCTCCAGACTGTTTCCAAGATTTGCATCCCCAGCCAAATCGGATTTGTATCGAAGGGGGAAAACCAATTAAAGAAATACTCAAACAAGCTTGGCACTATCTCCAAGCAGAAGGACGGATCGTTGCCACTGCTAGCAATTTAGAAAATTTATATACTATTTCTGAGGGTTTGGCTGAATTACAAGCTCGTAATATTGAGGTTGTCCAGTCAGCAATTAATCGTTTAGAAACCCGAGGAATTCATCAAACCTTTGCAGCAGTAAATCCTATATTTATTCTTAGCGGAGAAAAATTATAAGTTAAAGAAGTTTTTGCTCGATCGTGTTAATTAAGCAACAGTAATTTGTTAATCTTGCATAAGATTTTCTTAAGCTTATTTTTAAGTTTTTTTAGCGGTTGTTGGTTAAATAGCCCATTATGTCCTTGATTCGTGTCCTCAGCGCAATAGTCGCGATCGCCATAGCTCTAGGAATGATCATTCTGGGAGGATGGTATTTTACCTTTGGTATTGGTATTCTTGTTTTTTTGGGACAACTAGAGTATTTTCGGCTAGTTCGTGCCAAAGGAATTGAACCTGCGGCTAAAACTACCCTGGTAGTTTCTCAATTGCTATTGATTATTGCTACAATTGCTCCTAACCTTACAGACGCTATGTTTCCTCTGGCGGGAACGGCGATCTGTTTTTATTTGCTATTTCAGCCCAAGATGGCAACTATTGCTGATATTTCCAGTTCTATTTTGGGCTTATTCTACGGTGGGTATCTTCCCAGCTATTGGGTTCGTTTAAGAGTTAGCTTACCCAACAGTATCAATTGGAGTAATTTACCTTTTAATGGCTATTGGCCGGATTCTTGGACAGATCCCAGTCAGTTTCCTTACGCTTTGACCCTCACTTTCTTGGTAATGGCCTGCATTTGGGCTGCAGATATTGGTGCCTATACTATGGGTAAAATTTTTGGTCGAACGCGGTTGTCCCAGATTAGTCCAAAGAAAACCGTTGAAGGAGCTATTTTTGGGGTAGTAGGAAGTTTAGTTATTGCAGAACTTGGGGCTTGGTATCTCAGCTTACCTTTTTGGCAGTTGAGCGGTTTGCTTCTTGGAATACTTATCGGCATTACCAGTCTGCTGGGAGATTTAACAGAATCGATGATGAAGCGGGATGCAGGAGTTAAAGATTCGGGACAGTTGATTCCAGGACACGGTGGTATCTTGGACCGTACTGACAGTTATGTGTTTACCGCACCCCTTGTTTATTATTTTGTGACTTTGTTGTTGCCTTTGTTGGCTCATTACAAGAAGTAATAATAAAAAAACTCGCGATCCCGCGAATGCGGGTGCTAGCGCCTCGCCTTCGGCGAGATCGCCAAAAATCGCGAGTAATTAAGAGTAGAGATTTGTAAATAATTGATGGAGTATGATTTGCCTAGTTAGTAGCAAACATACTTAACAAGCCGTTATTGGCTTACGGATGGAAAAGAAGATCGGGGTATTTGTAGTTAAATAAAATCAACCATACGGCTGTTTCAGATAACCACAAAAAAAGTAGTACGGGAACCAAAGAAAGATACCTTTGCAAACCTTCCATGAAATATTCTCCAATAAATTTGTCTATCTTATTGAACTAGCGAGGGGAAACGGGAATTTCTGCGTCTTTAGCTATTAATTTGCCACTGGTGAATTCACCAAAAGCAAGCAGGGGCCAAGCGCCGGAAGAGATCATCGATCTCGCTGCTAAAGGAACGTCAATAATCACTTCTTTCATTTCCTTGTCCTTTGCATCCCCGATCGCGTTTAAGTAAGCACGACCGGTCCAGCCAATACAGCCAGCGATATAAAGGAACATAATACTAGGAATGATGAAATCTCCTAAGTGAGACCAACGACCATCAGCAATTAAATGGGGATATCCTTCCGGTCCGCAAAGGGCCTCAGAATAAATTTCTGCCCGTCGTTGACCGGAGTTGGGATCGCTAGTGGTATTACGAAAGTTTTTTGACTTTTGTTGAAAAGCAGGAGTGTCAGCACAGGGTTGAAGTCCCGCATAGCTTTCGTCGGCGAAAGCATTGGGGGCAAAATTAAACCACAGAGTAATGGCTAAAATTAAAGCAAACAATCGTCGCATAGATTAGTTTCCTTTTGTTACACAAGAATTATGAGGTTTAGACTCAAGCAAAAAGGTATCATTTGTAAGCGAAGCAACGATACTCTGACAGTTTTGTCGAGTACAGCTTCAGTAAAGAAAAGTGTTCTTTTAGATCAACTTATCAAAGGATGGCAACAATTTTAGCAATCGAAACAAGTTGTGATGAAACGGCGGTAGCAATTGTAAAGAATCGTCAAGTTTTAAGCAGTATTATTGCTTCACAGATTAAACTTCATCAAAATTATGGCGGTGTCGTGCCCGAATTAGCTTCCCGTCAACATTTGGAGACAATTAATCCTTGTATTAGTCAAGCTTTAGCAGAAGCTCAGTTAGATTGGCAAGAAATAGATGCTATTGCTGTCACTTGTGCCCCTGGTTTGGTGGGAGCATTGTTGGTGGGAGTTACAGCCGCTAAAACTTTAGCGATATTGTATCAAAAGCCTTTTTTGGGAATTCATCACCTCGAAGGTCATATTTACGCTTCCTATTTGAGCGAACCCGAGTTGCAACCGCCTTTTTTATGCCTTTTAGTTTCTGGCGGTCATACTAGCATTATCTATGTTAAGGATTGCGGCGTATACAACATGATGGGTTCGACAAGAGACGATGCAGCTGGAGAAGCCTTTGACAAAGTAGCGCGGTTGTTGAACTTGAGTTATCCAGGAGGACCTGTTATCGATAAATTAGCACAGAGAGGTAACCCCCAAGCATTTGAGCTTCCAGAGGGAAAAATTTCTTTACCGGAAGGGGGTTATCATCCCTATGATTCTAGTTTTAGCGGATTAAAGACAGCCGTACTTAGATTAGTACAAAAACTAGGGCAAGAAGAAGACAAATCTCTACCTATAGAAGATCTAGCTGCTAGTTTTCAAGATACTGTAGCGCGATCGCTCACCAAAAGACTGATTCAGTGTGCTTTAGACTATAACATTCGTATCATTGCCGTTGGTGGCGGAGTCGCGGCTAATAGCGGACTGAGAAAACATCTACTTGCGGCGGCGACAGAACACGATCTTCAGGTTTACTTTCCACCTCTAAAACTATGTACTGATAATGCAGCCATGATTGGTTGTGCGGCAGCAGAACACTTTGAGAGAGGACATGTTTCTTCCCTAACTTTGGGTGTACAATCTCGTTTAGCGATAACTGAGGTAATGAATCTTTATCAATCAAGCGCTGGAGGAGAATTAGTTTGAAAAGATTGTTAACTTTGGTTTGGAGTATGGCGATCGCCCTACTTTTGTTTTCCCAAATGCCTGTATTGGCAGCAAATATTGATAATGGGGCAAAGATTTTTAGTGTTAATTGTGCTGGCTGTCATCCTAAGGGTGGTAATATTATCCGGCGCGGCAAAAATCTCCAACAAAAAGCATTACACCGAAATAAAGTAGATTCCCTTGAAGCGATCGCTGGGATGGTAACTAATGGTAAAAATAATATGCCTGCTTATCAAGATCGTTTGAGTCAGCAAGAAATCGAAGATGTAGCTGCCTATGTGCTAAAACAAGCAGAGAAAGGCTGGCGGTAACAGTTATCTATTAACTCAAGTTGCTGTCCACTCGCTCGACACCTCCGAAAATCCAAACACCTCAGACAATGCCCTTAGATATGCTTCATCATCGAGATCATTTGTCTCGGTAAGCGTACCATCAATATCAAACATGACAAGTTTCATTTTTTTAAAAAACAGACAAAGCACTTATCAATTCTCCATCGCCGCAGCCACTAACGAGAGAGCTACAATAGGAGCAGTAACAGCCCGGAGAATACGATTACCTAGAGAAACTGGCTGATAGCCAACCGCGATCGCTTTTTCTACTTCTTCTTTAGTCCAACCTCCTTCTGGTCCCGTAGCAATTAGAATATTGTTGCGGACTGAATGCTGTAAATAATTGCTCAAATGAGCAACACCACCACGCGCAACACAGATATAACGCTCGGTTTCATCATAAATTTCCCAAGTAAGTATCTCGGTAAAAAGAACTGGTTCTAAAACAATGGGGACAATTTGCCGTTCCGCTTGTTCTGCTGCTTCGGTGACAATCCTACGCCAGCGTTCCAGCTTATGGGGACTGGGTTTAAGCAGAGTGCGATCGCTAATTACTGGTTGAAAAATACTAACTCCCAATTCCGTACAGCAGCGCACCACTTCATCGTAAGCATTTCCTTTGGGTAAGGCAGTTATGAGAGTAACGGTTACTGGTAATTCGGTAGAAATGTCGATTGGTTCGAGAAGACAAGCTGAGGTATTTCCAATTTTTGCCCACCAAGACTTTCCTACCCCATCCATCGCTACAAAGCGATCGCCATCTTTCAGGCGCAACACTCGTCGCAAGTAATGTTGTTGGGAGGAAGTTAGTTGAATTTGTTGTTGTTGTATTTGTTCCGGTTTGATAACTAAGCGATAAGCCAACTTGAGTAATTAAAAATTAAAGATGTTGAAGAAGTCTGCTGATAAAGGAACTATGTAATTATAATTTTTATGTCATGAGTCACTATATAATATTATGCCTATGTTCAATACTAGAAAAGGTGACAAAAAGGTAAAGTATTCTGAGTTTAAAAATTATCAATCAACTGTAAGCAGTTGTTCTAAGGCTTCTTGTGAACTGTTCCCTTTTAACAACTCTTCAAAGTATTCATTTAAAGATTTATTAGGAATAATTTTTAAATAAACAGGATCGTTTCTATACTTCTCTACTACTTGCTCTGCTAATTTGTATTCTTCAGATTCAAAAGTGCAGAATTCTGAATCTGTTTCTCGAAAAGTTAATAAATAGATTAAAGACAGAAAAGCATTTTTTTTATATTCTTTAAATCGAAAATTATTTAAAATATTTGAAGATTTTGCTAGTAAAAACTTAGTAATTTGTCTAAAATGTTCAGTATAGTTAAATTCATCTTTAGTATACTGATGATAAAAATCAGAGTACCAGAGAAGAATACGACTATATGCCCATAAATATTCATCGATTTGGTAGGATGGGATGCTGCGATCAACTAATTTTGAAAATATATCGAAATAAGCTAATTGATATTCTTTATCAAAAGCAACTTTGCCCAAAAATGAATAATATTGTACACTTACTTTGCTAATAGCTTTTTTTATAAAATCCATAGAGAAAAATAAGCTCGAAATATTTTGCTCAGATAGTCTGTAAGTTTTTCCCATAAAATTAATAATTTTTAAAACGCTAGGAGTAATCTTGCATTCATTACCATTTTTAATGACGTATCTATCATTAAAGTATTCTATGATTATCTCTATTACGCCAGAATAATTTAAAATATTTATGCTATCCTTTAGCTGGGTTAAAGATGGATGGTTAGGATTTACATTCAGGAGTAAATCCCTATGATTATTATCTTTATATTCTTTGAGTATTTGATAAGCCTCATCAATATAACTTTTAATATCTAAAATTTTATTTATATTGTTAATTTTGCTTATTTTGCTTAAATTCTTAATAATGTTTTGATACTCCTCTTGCTTAGGAATGTTTAAATCTAATTGTTTTTGGCGATTTTCTAAAATAGTTTTTAAAGGAATACAGTTAAAAGATTGTGGAATCACTGAGCGATCGCGCCATTTTGCTTTGATTTTATATTGATTATCTTTATCTCTAACTCTGAGTTCTGGCGGAGAACCTGGTTTAACAATAAATTCAATTCTTGCTCTTAATTCTTCAGACTCTGCTTTTGATTTTTCCCAGGGATGGGTAATTTCATAGACTTGAGGAATTCCATTGATACAATAATCCTGCTCGTTTATTTGTATCGATAAAATAGTATTTGGATATAAGAGTTTAAAATCATTTTGTCCAGTCTCTGGTATGCGTGCAAATCGTCTAGTTTCTGGATCTCCTTCGTAGTAAATATGTTCTTGTTCTTCAGTAGATAAAACTTCAATCCATTGCGTCTCTCCAGATGGTCTTTTGATTTGAAATTTAATTCGATCGAGATATTGTCCAAACCAGGGAAATTTTTGCTGTTGTTTTTCAACCCATAATTTAGGAAATTGAGAAAGTTGATTGTTGAGTAAGAAAAGATTACTACTATTTAAACTATGTCTAAATCTAGGCAAAACATTATAATCACTAACTAAAACAAATGAAAATTTCTGATTATTTTTGGTAAATTGACTAATTGATTTGCAGTCAATTCCAGTTAAAACAACATCTTCTAAAAGAGTAATGTTTAAGTTGATAGACTTGTAATAAGTTTTTCGTTGAGTTGTAATTTCAATAATAATAGAAAAATTATCTTGGTTGCTCTGAGATTGAACTATCTGAAAAATTCTGAGCTTTTGCAAATATATTTTTAGAGAGGTTACTGCATTTTCATCGACTGCTAGTTGTGGAAAGTTGTTAGCTATAATTTTCTGAGCCAGTTTATGGTAAATATTATTATAGATATTACAAAGTTTAAAAGGGAGTTTTTTCAAATTTCTGGCAATTTCATTTTTATGAGCGATAATCGGGACGAGATAAGGACTATTGTGAGGACGGATGAATTGCAAAAAGCAATATGATTCGTTGCTAAGGCTATTTAAATCGATAAATATAACAGGTTTGTTTAAATCTACATTATTAGTAATTTGCTCGAAATAATTCCAATAGTAGTAAGCACTTTTATAAATATATGATTCTCCTGGCTTGAGTAAATTCCTCAGATCCAATGAATTGATTCTGTCCGGAACGATATAGAGATTTTTATCATTTTTAGATAGTTCTATACCCAAATTTTGTAAAGAAATTGGTTCATCTTTAAGACTTAATTTTTGATAACAAACAAAATCAGCACGATAACCTTGATTTTTATATTTGTCCAAAAAGTACTTATAAGCAGAAGGTAAGCTATCTTTGGGAATTAATTGTTCTACTTCTGTTTCATATAAATGAGCATAAGAACAAAGTTCGGGATAAGATTCCAAATTAAATAAACGAGTCATTAAATAATTTCTCCTGATTATTAGAAAAATGAAGCTGATAATTGTTGGCAAATTTGATTAATTTCTCTAGGATTGGTGGTTTTATACATCAAGTCAATAAAATTAAATCCTCGCGATGCAAACTGAAAATTAATACCACCAAGATAAGCAATGCGATCCCGCTTTGCGGATGCTGCCGCACCGCGCAGCGCCTCGCCTCCGGCGAGATCGCCAATTAGAGTGATTTTGGCATGAAGTCCCGAAACAAAACGGGAATTAATACGATAGTTGTTAGTAGCGATAAAACCGTCACAATAAACATGAGTATTGCGAGTTGGAAGTAAAGAGAGCATCTCAGCAGGAGAAAATCCTCGGCTATAAATGGCAACTTTTCCCGAAAATTTACTCAATTCATGCTGTAAATCATTTCTGTATTGAGATGGAGTTAAAAGTGTCTGAGAATGAAATCCAGAAGCAGCAGATGAGTTATTGAGGCTGCGTTGAATAAAATTTCCTATTGTAGAGGAGCAAAGTACATCGTATCTTGTTTGGTGTTGCCAACAGCGAGTAAAGTACTCAAGTAAATCTTGATGAGTGGTACTTCCTTGACAGATTAAACCCCCTTCCAAGTTAAAATCCAAACTTCCACCAGTCAGATTACACGAACCTAAATAAGCTGCTTGTTCTGAAATGTAAGTTTTGAGGTGAAAAGCACCGCCACGAATATGCGCTCCTGCATCCAGAAGCATCATCAAACATTTGGCTTGTTTTTCATTGCAGTGTTGATAAGCTTCTCTTGAGTTAGGAGTATTTTCTATTTGAGTGTCTATAGCATCTATAACTTCCTCGCGTAAATTGATGATTACCCAAACTCCTTGAGGTAAGGTAGCTGCTTTTTGACAAATCAACTCTGTAATACTTTTATCTTCAATGATATAGCTGGAAATAAACAGAAATTGCTCTGCTTGGTTGATTAAACTCTCAATTTCTTGGCGACTTTTTCTTCTACCAATAATAAATTGATGTTTTTTATTGACAGAAGCTTCCAGTTTCAAACCTTCTGGTAGTTGAAAATAAGTAGGCGCAGGAGCGCGATTTTTTTGGTATTCTTGTACTAATTCACGAACAGTAGTAGATAGATTGGCGAAATCTGTTCTTTCTTCTCTGAGATAGACGATCGCTTCTTGAATCTCTCGAGAAAGTTCGCTATTGTCGATGCTAGCTTGGACTTCTGGAGAATCTGAGAGACAAAAACTAAACCCAGTATCATTTAGTGACTCGAAAGCCATCTGTACTAGATCGCAGGGAGAATAGTTTTGCCATACTTGCTGTACATCTTGCCAAAGAGAATTAAGCCAAGTTTCAGATACCCCAGGATAGCGATCGCGATCGATAATAATTTTATAAATACCAGCAACAGATGTTTCTTTTGTTCCCCAATGATAGGGAAGTTGCAGATCGTCAGGTTGAAGTTCGATTTGAACATTTTGGCTAACAAATTGATAACGATACAGAATCGGTTTAGCTTCAGAGGCTTCTAAAGGTTGTAACCACTGAAGAAGAGGAACTTGATAAATCGTTTCAGTTTGATGGGTTTGTTGCAAAAGTCGAACAATGCTTGACTCTGATAAAAAGCTCATACCGAACTTTTGACGCAACAGTTGAGGAGATCGCTGTCTGACTTGGGTAGCGACTGCTTGATACGATTTCATCCATTGTGGTAGCGTCACATCTTCTGTTTTTGTAACAGTAGAATTAATCGGAATGCGGTTAAATGTTCCTGCCATCTTGATATGCAGTTTCATAACAGCGATACCTCTCTCTCCCTTTGTAATTCGCTTTGGCGTAATAAATCTTGCATTGGGGAAACTCGATCGCTCCAAAGTTGGTAATCTCCGAATAAAATTAAATAATCGCTGGCTCTAGTAAGAGCGATCGCTAAATTAGCTTCAGTCAGATTTTCAGGTTCTCCCACACAACTGACTAGCAACATCCTTCTTTCTTTTCCTATCCAATCAGCAAAAGAACCGATCGAGACATTGCTAAACTCTGGGGGACAATGATTGCATAACCAATCTCGTTGTGCATCTGTAAACGCCAAAATTCCCATCTGCGTACTTCGTGTAGCACCGAGAGCAGACATTAATTTCAACACCCGCTTTCCTTCCCAAGGGTTTTCTTTTTCTACGGGTGTTCCCCGTACATCTTGCCACTGTAAACGAGCCGTTAATTGAGGTAAGGTTAAAATATCGGATTGTGGTTGAGTGCGAATCCGTTGGTTATACAAAGATTCAAATACAGGTTTGGCAATAGTAGAATGTAGGCGAAACTGTTCGGTTAATTGGTAACGATAAGTTGGTAAGAGAAATTCCCCCAACCACGCCAAAGGAGGAGATTGAGAATAATTAGTACGATTTGGAAAAGATAAATTTAGAGGGAAATTACCCAATAAAATAAGCTTTTGAGCGACTCCCGCTATCATGAATAGTTGTTCCCAAGATAAATATTCGGCTTCCTCAACAACTATGCAGTCAAAAGTTTGCCGTAATTCCTGATATTGCGGTTGTAGAAACTCCGAAACTGTACCTAAAATCGGTATAGAAGCTTGTTGTCTTATTTGTTCGGTTATGGCGATCGCCGCTTCTTGAGAAAGTTGTGCTGGCTGTTGGTGTAACCAAAGTTGTTGTTGCAATAAGGGAACTAACTTTTGTAAGCGATAAGCTAATAAATTCAATCTTGCTTCGGAAGCTTGGAGAAACTCTGCTGACAGTAAAAAATTAATTTCCCCACCAGTGGGATGCTTATCTTGTAATATATGCAGCCATTTTTCCAGCTTTTGAGGAGATCGCAACTGCTTTAACAGAGAATCGGGTAATAAATGAACGGGTAAAAAATCCATCGGTAGTTTACCCAAGTATTGTTGTTGAAGTTGTTCTCTTAACCAGGTGTCGTAATTTTGAGAAGAAGAAAGGGGAAAAGGAACGACTGGTAAAGTCTGATAAGCCGATTTAGTTTCGGGATGATGGGTAAGTATTAATATTCGTTTTTGTTGTTCGATTAATCCTCGCACTAAAACTTGAGCCAGACGAGTTTTTCCACTACTAGGAACTCCCTGAATTACCATCAAAGGAGTATTAGAAAGACAGAGATTTAAAGCTAGTTGTTGACTCGTGCTTAAGGGTAAATGAGGAGTTATCCCAGCAAAAGAAAAAGATGTGTCTGAAGTTAAATAAACTGCTCCTTGTTCGATGGTTTTTTGAATTAACTGTAACGGAAAGCTAGGATTATTGGGTAATGTCATTTAACCATCTCCGCTAAAGGTTTAATTATTTCTGTGGCTAAAAAATTAACAATAGGATTAAAACTTTTTGAATTACGCGGATCTGCTATTTGACACAACCATATCTCTTCTTCTTTAGTTAATTTAGAATCAGAATTAAATGAAGTTTCGTCAGTTGTTATTCCAGAATTCATTTCAGCTTTTATCTTTCGCTCCTTTTCAGGAAATGTTGGTAAATAAAATAAAATTCCCAAAGAATAATTATGAAAATTGCTTTTGAGATAATTATTGGCTGAATTAATTATTTCATCCGAGGGTTTATACCAAAAACTCCAAATAGGGAAACTTTTTGTTTTTGTAGTCAAATCAGAAGAGTTTAAATCGTGTAATTCAATAGTTAAACAATAATCTCCTTTCGATAAATCGGAGTTTTTGGCTAACTTAAATTCATAAACTAAATCTTGTAAAAATATCTGAATTGAAATAGTCTCCCAATCGCCAAGTAAATAATTCCCACAATCTGGACTAGTTCTAATTTTTAAATTAGCTAACGGTTTTAGCTGCACTCCCTGAAACCGTAACAAAGCAGCAATAAGGCACAAATAAACAGTATCCCCTAATAATTTGGTACGATAACTCCAAAGACGCTCTTTTTCTGAGCGTTTATAAACATAGTCTAAGTAAGCTCGATAAAAGCTGTTGTAAATCGGATTCTGTAGCAAAACATAATTAGGTTTAGTTAGTTTAAAGTGACGAATAGAGATATTTTTAATCAAAGGCGATCGCTTAAAAATATCTATAGTTTGTCGGAAGTTTTTAATCTCATCTTGATGAGCGATGGCATTACTTTTTTCATAGCGAAAGCATTCTAAATGAAGCAGCTTGCCAGCAAAATAAACTAAAAATTTATTTTCAATTGTGTTGAAATTTTGCTCGCGTACTATACCCATTAATTGTTGTTTTGCTCCCGCTTTTTCTTCTGGAGAATGTCCGGGACGACGAATATAATCTCGCAAACAATAACTATCCATTTCTTGTATTCGTCCAATAGGCATTAATTCCGCTTTCCGTCGCAGTTGATGGCGTAGCTTTAGAGTGATTTCACGAAGCTTACGAGCCAATTTATACTGTCTGTCTAAACTAATTACCAAAGGTAAACTGGCTTCAGAAGAATCAAATTTAGATAAATAGTTTGATAAATGATGTAAATTAATCCAGGCTAGATCGCCAAGGCGACAGCTCCACAAATCTTTACTTGTAAATACCCCGTTAAATTTTTGTAAAAGTGATGAAACTGAATTATCAAGACGATTTGACCATGGTTTATCAAGCCATTCTTCTAGTTGTGTTTCATCTTCTATAGCTGCTTTATCGATAACTTCATCAGTAATGTAAAAAAGATATTCTACTTCATTAATTGAGAGCGATAATTCAGATTGACAACGATATTCGTAATGTTCCAGATCTGATGGTTTGAGATAAGGAAAACCAATTTCGTAAAGGCGATCGCCATGGTAAATTAACAACGGATTTTGAGCGATGGATTCGTTAGGATCGAGAATTAAAATTGGGCGATCGCATCCATGTAAAACTATATTTTTTGCCTCTAAATTATCGGCATTAAGATAGACAAAAAGATTGGGGAAAATTTTCAATTTTACGCCTCATATCAAATTTTTAAATGGTTATTGAGGACAAAATGCCATTCGTCCCTACTTTGATTGTTCTGGATAAACAAAACCACGCCACTGAAACTGTCCAAAATGCCCTTCTTTCGCGGTTTCAAAAGCATCAATCAAAGCGCGATCGCCAATTTGTTTAAATATGCTTGAAAAATTTTCTAATTCTTTGTGACACTCATCAATCATTAATCCCCGCAGTTTGGGTAATAATTTTTGTCCGAATTGATCGGCTAAAGCTGCATTAAAAGCTTCAGAATTTTCCTCAACTACCCCAGGATAGTTAACCACATAGCGAGTAATTGCTTGATATACCCGATGAGCAAAAGGATGTCCTAACTTGTCCATGATTGCATTGGCATTATCTAAATAATGGTGAATTTGGCTGACAAGATCGGAATTTGGCTCGGGTTTTCGCATCCAACCTTCAAACTGAGAATAAGAAACATATCCTTGAAAAGATCCTGCTGAAGATCCATTGCTATTAGCTTCTTCTCTTAGTTTTAATTGTTGCGGTTTGCCAAAAGTAAGAACATTAGCTCGATCTAAAACTTTATCCGATAAAGACTGAGTAGTTTCATCTTCGTTCATTGTTCCGACAAACAAAAACTGTTTTGGAATAGGCAATTTTCTTTCTTCTTCTCTTAAAGGCAAACTTCCTACATCTAAATCAAGATAAGTTGCTTGAGAACGTCTGGTTTCGAGTTTGGAGAGAAAATCGCTAAAGTAATATTCCACCCTTGCTAAATTCATTTCATCTAATAAAACAATCACCAAGCGAGCTTTCATTGGATCGTCGTTTTCTCTCTTTTTGCCGTCAGGTTGATACTGATTTCTCTTTCAAAATGATTAATTTCTGTTTGTTTTTGTTTAATTTCTAAACTCAAACGACGAGATTCTTCTCTTTGTTGCTCGACTTGACGATATTCTAATTCATTAGCTTGAATCGCTTGTAAAATTTGTTGTTTTTGCAGTTCTAATCCTTCAATTTCAGGACGTAATTGATTAATGCGTGTTTCAAAGCTTTGACGCTCGGCAAATAGAGCATCATAGGTAACTCGTAATAGTTCTAATTCAGTAACTTTTTGTTCTAATTCTTGAGTTTGAGACTGTAGCGTTTCTAGTTGTTGATGAGATAATACCCTTTGCTGTTCTATTTGGCGATATTTAAATTCGCTCTCTTGAATAGTTTGTAAAATTTGTTGTTTTTGCAGTTCTAAGTCTTCAATTTCAGGACGTAACTGGTTAATGCGTGCTTCAAAGCTATTTTTCTCTGCCAACAAACCATCATAAGTAATTTGTAATGGTTTTAACTCTGTAGCTTTTTGTTCTAATTCCTCAGTTTGAGACTGTAACGTTTCTAGTTGTTGTTGTAGGTATGCTAGTTGCGGCTGTTTAGTTGCTAGCTCTACTTTAACTGCCTCCAAAGATGTTTGTTGAGATTGTAGAGTATGAATTTCACCTTCTAATCCACTCTTTTGTAAACGAAGTTGTTCGGTTTCCGAATGCAAACGTTCGCGAGTTGCTAAATCGGGATTTTGTTGATTAACCAGAATGACTCGGCATTCTAAGTCGGCTTTCGTTTCTGATAAAAAAGAAATTTCTTGTTTTACTTCTGTTAGTTTTCCCTGTAGTTGAGACAATGCACCTTTAGCAAGATTTGATTTTTCTCGAACATTCTCCAGTTGATTTTCTTTCTGGTTAAGTGTCTTTTCAAGATTTTCGCGCTCGGAGGTTAAAGTTTGAATTTTTGTTTCTAGCAAAGGCAATTTAGCTATTAGTTCTTTAGCTCTATTGATGCGAGCGAATTTTTCTTTTAATATTGACAGTTTAGTATCGCGACGACGGTTAATAACAGTAATAGCACAACCACTAGAAGCTGCTGAAGTAATACCTACGGCGATCGCAGCCTTTCCTCTACATAGTAATAATGCCATAACCATTACTGCTACTGTAGGAGTTGCCGATAATAGCAAATCTGTTAAAGATTTTTTATTCATTATGATTGGCTTTCCAATAGTGTAAGGAAATGCTTAAACAAAAATGAAGCATATACTTAGAGTTCCCAAATAAAATATTTAAATTAACTATTTTGGCGAGAAGGAAGAATTGAGTAGGATGAAATAGTAAATTTCTTGCTTGAGGAGGTTTTATTTAATATTTATTAAGGACTAATTGATACCCTCTCCTTGTGGATTGAACTGCAAAATCAAATAAGCTTCGCTACTGGTTTATAAACATAATGAAACTAACAAATCTCAATGAATTACCGGAACAAACAGTTTCCCACAATCCTGAAATCAAGAAAAAAGTAATGCTGTCTTTGGGAGATCTACCTCACTTAACCAATTTTTCCCAAGCAGTTTTTGCCCCAGGACAAGTCGCAACTGCCCATAAGCATGAAGATATGTGCGAAGTCTTTTTTGTCGAGGCAGGGGAAGGAATTATTTGTATTGAAAATCGAGAATTTCCTCTACGGCAAGGAACTTGCATTGCAGTAGAGGTGGGAGAATCCCATAAAATTAGTAATACGGGTAAGACAAACTTAATCTTGACTTATTTTGGGTTGCGAGTCGAGCCGCGGTGCGGCAGCACCCGCATTCGCGGGATCGCCCTCTAATATAAATAGAAGTACTAATTAGGCAAGCATGAAAAAGCGGGTTACTCTCACCTTCCCTACCAATATCGTTCAAATGCCCATCACCTACAGATTGGCAAAAGATTTTAATGTTGCTGCTAATATTATCCGCGCTCAGGTTGCCCCCAATCAAGTAGGTAAACTGGTAGTAGAACTTTTAGGAGATATCGATGAAGTCGATGCAGCGATCGAGTGGATGCGCTTGCAAGAGATTCACGTTTCCCTCGCTAGTGGAGAAATTAACATCGATGAGGACATTTGCGTAGATTGCGGACTATGTACTGGGGTTTGCCCTACTCAAGCCCTTACCCTCGATCCGGAAACTTTTAGATTACAATTTCGGCGATCGCGTTGTATCGTTTGCGAACAATGCATTCCCACTTGTCCCGTAGGTGCAATCTCAACCAATCTCTAATATTTTTTAGAGTAATTATTGTTCGAGCCATTGGACTAAATGGCGATCGCCTACCCGTGCTAAAAAGATGTCGAGTTGGTCTAGATTGAGGGGTTCTGGCATCGGGTAACGCCCTTTCAGTTTTTTGAGATCGGTGTAGTGGCGGACAAATGATGCCAAATCGCGGGGGTATTTCTGCTCGTCAACACCAATAAATTGACCGCGATCGCCTGCCCGAGCAAGAATAGACCGCCATTCCTCGATTGAAGCCATTCCGAGGGAGTTAATCCCATTGGAGAATAGGGTTAAGTAAATTTCCTCAAAAGGTCTTGCCTTGTCTAGATACAAGTTAAGCTTAGCCGCTGACATGCGATCGTTAAATACTGTCCAAAATGGTACCAGCCCGAGGCGTAACGTCCACCAAGGCTGTAGATAAACAAATGACTCCACAAAGAGGCGATCGCTCGGCAAGCCCCTTTGTTGATACCACCAGCGATATAGATCCGCAACCAGTGGACTCAAGTCCTGTGGATAATCGAAAACGATCCGCCGAACGCGAAAGCCATACTGACGGGCAAACTCATTTACGTCCTCTCGTAAAGCTGGCTCAAAGCCCCATTCCGACTCCGGCCATCTGCCATCGGGAGTAGGCGGATTCCACTGGCGGTGCTTAGATCCTTGTCGTTCGAGGAAATCAGCAATTAGTTGGCTAGGTTGAAAATATTCTTCAGGGAATAAGCCACCTTTTCCTCCAAACTGAAAGACATGGCGATCGCCAATATGGGTAGATAACCAGGTGTATTGGCACTCCAGTAAAAATATAGTTGCCCCCGGTTCTAAATTCTCCTTAAGAAACTGCTTAAATCTCCTGCCAAGTCGAGTTCGCTTAGTTCGGAAATAGGTGACGCGAGGAACTTTCAAGCGATCTTGGTTGGGATCGTGCATTTGGTACGCCCAAAGATCGGGATTTCTTTGCAATAGTCTTTGAGCGCGGATTTTAGACCACGCTAATCCCGGTTTTGGGTCATCGGTATCGACCGAGTGCCGCACGCAAGTTAGGAAGGTTTGTGGCAACCAGGGAATGCCTAGTGCTGCACACAAATGGACCGCAGCACCATTAGTAGAGCCAATCATAGCTGCCGGGTAGGGACGTTGGGGATATTGTTTCACAACCCAGCGAGAGATAGTTTCCGAACGCACCTCTTCTAAAACTCTGGGCGATGATGCATCTAGCCAACCCGACCAAGTAGAGATTTTCTTGATAAGGTCGTCGGGAAGATGGTTAACGGCATTCAATAATCTAGCTGTAAGAGATGGTGCAATACCCCCCGTACGTAACTCCTTGCCCTGTAGGTATTTAGCAGTTCCCTCAAGTGCTGACGTTGCAGAATCAAGACCAATGATGTAGCCTGGTTTGACCCCCAGGGAGGCTAAAAAATTAGTTAGGGTTAGGTAAGGAGAAAAAAATTGCATGTCATTTGCTTTCTTTCTAACAAACTGTCTAGTTGTTAATTAGGATACTGGCTCAACCATACACAGCCTATTTTTAAAACAGAATCATCCTAAAGACTGATTCAAAATTAAGTTGGATTCAGAAGATTGCTTATAGCCGTTTTCATTTGGATGAGGTACAGAGTTGGAAAAATAGTTTGCTCATTAGCCTATTAAGAACTATTTATTGTTTTTAAGCATCGCCTCGTCCCCTTGCAAACGGCAGGAAAGTCCCTAAGAGCCAACTTTAAACTTTACTCGAGTGAAAACCGCTATAAATAGATTTTAGGCACGATTGTGAATTGCTAGAACTGCTATGAAAATTGATTTTTATCCTCGGTTATGAACGTAGTTCCTGCTCGTCTCTTGCACGAGTAGCGATCGCTTGTTGTGGTTATCTCAATATGCTACCTTTCCTTGGACAGATGTTAGCGAATCTCGAACATGATATAAAACTGTTAAACCTTGTCTACTTTTAACTCCGTGAGCGAGAAGTCCCTCGCCTCTGGCGACGGGATGAAAGCGAACTTATAACTAGACTGGACAAATTGTAAGTGTGTATGTTATCATTAAAGTAATATTTGATAAGGTCGAAATCAATGCTTAAAACAGTCAAGGTTAGATTATATCCACGAAAAGAACAGAAGGAATCGTTAGCTAAGGCTATGGGTTCTACTCGTTGGTTATGGAATTATTACCTTGACCTAACTAACAAAACCTATAAAGACACCGGAAAAGGTCTAAATAGAGGACAATTACAAGGTCTGTTACCTGAGTTAAAGAAACAGGAAGAGACAGAATGGTTGTCTGAGACTTATTCTCAATGTCTTCAAGTAGTAGCCTTGAACTTATCTAATGCTTTCATTAATTTCTTTGAGAGACGAGCTAGTTACCCTAGATTCAAATCCAAGCATGGTAAGCAATCTCTTAGCTATCCTCAGAACGTAAAAATAGTAGGCGATTGCTTAAAGTTTCCTAAGCTAGGTCTTATTTATGCCAAGATTCATAGAGAAATCAAAGGCAGTATTAAAACTGTTACGATTACTAAGAATTCTTGCGACCAATACTACGCTTCTATTCTGTTTGAAGATGGAACTAAGAAACCGATTCAATCGATAGAAGGTAATGCTATTGGG
Organism: Pleurocapsales cyanobacterium LEGE 06147; assembly: GCA_015207585.1. GTDB lineage: Bacteria > Cyanobacteriota > Cyanobacteriia > Cyanobacteriales > Xenococcaceae > LEGE-06147. Next base: position 23,631 of record JADEWQ010000056.1, read on the forward strand.
ATTGATTTAGGATTGACTCATTTTGCTATTACCAGTGATGGGAGTAAGTTTGATAATCCCCGTTGGATAAAGAAGTATGAACGCAACCTGAAAATCAAACAACAGCAACTCTCTAGAAAGCAAAAGGGAAGTAATAACCGCAATAAATCTAGAAAGAAAGTAGCTAAAGTTCATAATAAAATCACTCGCGACCTTCTACTTGATCTCAGATTCTGGGATTGTCCTAGCTGTGGAACTAAACATATTGATAGAGACATAAACGCAGCTAGGAACATAAGAGATGAAGGACTACGTATATTGGCGGTGGGATATGGCGAGGTTTCCTCGCCTTATAGAACCACCGCGTTGGCTTCAGGAACTGGAGCTACAGCCTACTGTCAAACTGTAAGACCTAAGAGTAGAGGACGTAAGAAATCTACTGTTGGGCAGGTTTCTGGGTAGGAAGCTGAGGGGCTGCGTGCGGAACTTGTTTCCGCACTTTAAACGCCCCGTCGCGTCTCCGGCGCGGGTAGTTCACGACAGGAAAGTTTGTCAGATTCCGTTTTGAGGGATCCCATAGCAGGCAACAAACAAATTTTAAACTTTGTACGGGCATTAGCATAGCTCTTTCAGAGGAAGCACTGCTGTTCTCCCCTACTTTTGTAGGGACGTAGCATGCTAGTACGGGCAAATGACCGGAAAGCCCCTACAAGTAAACTTTAAAATTCCCGTCTCAATTATATTCGTTTGCTCGGGCAAGATTGCTCTTTTCGATTGCCCAATCATTAAAGACAGTACCATGGGTTTTTTCCAACAACTATTACTCCAGTTAAAATTCGTACTCAAGTCACTATTTTTTTTACAATACACACCAAACACATTATTTTATTCCTATAAACGCGATCGCTTAGAAGAGAAATATCTTCCCAAGCCATCCTCAGAACCGTTCGCGCCACCAGGAAAATTAGTCGAAGCGACAGCAACAGACCGAGGTGCTTATTTCTACTTTGAGCAGGCAGAACTGGACATCTCTTTTCTGACTCCCGATCTAGTACGAGTAAATTGGTTTCCCGGTCTTCCTCCCATTCCCTATGCCATTGCCAAACAGGATTGGGATGTCGTGGAAACAACCTTGACAGAAAGAGACAACGGTTGGGCAATCGCTAGTGAGGCTTTAACGATTGAAGTTGGCATCGATGGCAGCCTTACTTTTAGCGATGAAGCAGGACAAATCTGGCGAGAAGAACTGCCCCCCGAAAGACAGGGAGAACAATGGCTGCATCGAGCATGCTTGCGTCCACAGGAACATATTTATGGGTTAGGAGAACGGGCATCCTCTCTCAATTTGCGAGCCGCCAAAGATGAACGACAAAAGCCTAAAACATATCAAATCTGGAATTACGATCCGGCGGGTTCTTATTCTCCAGGAACCGATCCGATGTATATTTGCATTCCGCTTTACTTAGGATTGCACGATCGCGGCAGCTATTTAATTTTTTACGAAAACTCCTTTCGCGCCGAATTTACCTTTGCCGATCTAGCAACTGCCCAGTTTGAAGGGGGTTCCCTTCGTTACTACGTTACAGTTGGTCAACCCCCACATCTAATCGAACGCTACACTCAGTTAACGGGTCGTCCACCACTTCCTGCTCGTTGGGCATTAGGCTATCACCAATCCCGTTGGGGATATCGTACAGAAGCAAACGTTCGAGAAGAAGCGCGGGCATTTCAAACCCATAATTTACCCTTAAGTGCTATCCATCTCGATATTGATTGTCAAGTAGGGCATCGTGCCTTCACTATTGACCCCCAAAGATTTCCAGAACTTGCCAGCTTTACCCAAGAACTAGCTAAATTGGGCGTACGCTTCATTGCCATTAATAATCCTGGCATTAAATACAGCCGTCATAATAATCTCTTTCTAGAAGGACAAATTCTCAATGCCTTTTGCACCTATCCCAATGGCGAACTGGCGCTCGCACCCGTTTGGGCAGGTCGAACGGTATTTCCCGATTTTACTAACCCTCTAGTTCGTGCTTGGTGGAGTCGTCAATACGCTTATCTTCTGGATGTAGGCGTATCTGGATTTTGGCACGACATGAACGAACCGGCGGTATTTGTTTATTGGGGCGATCATTCTCTGCCTAAAGTCACTCAACACTGTTTAGAAGGAAGAGGAGGCGACCATCGGGAGGCACATAATGTATACGGGTTGCTGGAAGCGGAAGCTGCTTACGAAAGTATCCGTCAATATCGACCTCAACAACGACCTTTTATCGTTTCGCGATCGGGTTGGGCTGGGTTACAACGCTATGCTTGGACGTGGACGGGAGATACAATTTCTACCTGGGAAGCATTACGTCAGACAGTATCAACGGTAGTAGGATTGGGGCTATCGGGTATTCCCTATACTGGACCCGACATTGGGGGCTTTCAAGGCAATCCGACCGCAGAAATTTATTTGCGTTGGTTTCAGATGGCAACCTTTCTCCCCTTCTATCGGACCCATTCCTCTACTAGTGTCGAACCTCGTACCCCCTGGAGTTATGGCGAACCTTACTTGAGCATTATGCGTCGCTTTCTTCAATTGCGATATCAATTGATGCCTTACTTTTATACCCTAGCTTGGGAGGCGACTCAGAAAGGATATCCACCCGTACGTCCTCTTTTTTGGTTCAATTGGGAAGAGCGATCGCTTTGGGATGTAGAAGATGCTTTTTGTCTTGGAGATGCGCTGCTAATCTGTCCTATCGTCCAAGAAGCAAAGCCAATCTCTACAACAGAGTTTCGTTCGACACGCACTATCTCTTTACCTGCCGGACGCTGGTATAACTTCTGGGATGACACCGTTATTGAAGGAGGGAAAACAACTCAGCTAGAAGTTTCCCTCGAACAGATTCCTCTGTTGGTTAGAGAAGGTAGTATTTTACCGATGGAAAAAGAGAAGCAATTGATTCTCCACCTTTATCCACCGCAATCTGGGAAGAGTGAAGGATATGTGTATAGCGATCGCGGAGATGGATACGGAGAATCTCGACTCGATCGCTTCCGTTTGCTTCGCAATGGCGAAAGTTTAGAACTTATTTGGGAGCGGCAGGGAAACTATGATTTTCCCTATCAAACCGTGCAATTGAATATACATGGGGTGTCAGTGCAGCAAGCTTGGGTAGATGAGCAAGAAGCGATCGCACAGAGACAACAATTACAATGCCATTTGTTTAGACGAGTTCGCTTTAGCTGCAATTAACAAAACTGGTTAATATTCGTAAACCGATCGCTTTAATGGCGATGAAATATTGCAAAATGTAACTTTAAATCAGCCAAATAACGCCAACTTTTAGTTACACTAACACTCTCCTATCTTTAAACCATAGGAGAAGGTGGAATTGTATCTAATGTTGCAAAAACAGAATTAAGTATAACGATAATGGTAGACACCCTTAAAAAACCCCAGTTTGAAGAACTTCGTCCAGGGATTAAAATCCCTGCCAAAGAAACTATTCTCACTCCTCGCTTTTACACTACAGACTTTGAAGAAATGGCGAAGATGGATCTTTCAGCTAATGAAGATGAATTGAGAGCCATCTTAGAAGAGTTTCGTACCGACTACAATCGCCATCATTTCGTACGGGACGAGGAATTTAATCAATCTTGGGAGCGCATCGATGGTGAAACCCGTAAATTATTTGTTGAATTCTTAGAACGTTCTTGTACGGCAGAATTTTCTGGCTTTCTGCTTTACAAAGAATTAGGTAGACGCTTAAAAGATAAAAACCCCCTCCTGGCTGAAATTTTTACGCTGATGTCGCGGGATGAAGCCCGTCATGCCGGCTTTCTCAATAAAGCGTTGTCTGACTTTAACCTTTCTCTAGATTTAGGTTTCTTAACCAAGAGTCGTAAATATACCTTCTTTAAACCCAAATTTATCTTCTACGCCACCTATCTTTCCGAAAAGATCGGTTACTGGCGTTATATCACTATTTACCGTCATTTAGAGGAGCATCCCGAAGACAGAATTTATCCCATCTTCCGCTTCTTTGAAAATTGGTGTCAGGATGAAAATCGCCACGGCGACTTCTTTGATGCCATTATGAAAGCTCAACCTCAGTTCCTAAACGATTGGAAAGCCAGACTGTGGTGTCGTTTCTTCCTGCTGTCGGTTTTTGCCACGATGTACCTTAACGATATTCAACGTTCCGGTTTCTATGCTTCGATTGGCTTGGATGCACGGGAGTACGACAAACAAGTTATCGAAAAAACTAACGATACGGCAGGAAGAGTATTTCCTATAATTTTGGATGTCAACAATCCAGAATTTTATGGACGGTTAGAAACTTGCATCACCAATAATGAGCAACTGAGAGAAATTGATAACTCCAACGCACCTAAATTGGTTAAGTTAGTCCGCAAGTTACCCCACTATGTCTCCAACGGTTGGCAGTTCCTCAAATTGTATTTAATTAAGCCAATTCGCGTAGATTATCTAGAGGGTACTGTTCGTTAAATAGCAATAATTATTTAGATTTTAGAGGTTCTGTTTTTGCAGAACCTTTTTTATTCAGGCTTTCAAAATGACATAAATAAGATTAACTTAAGTCTAAGTATGGGATGAACAAATCTCTTTCCTCTGGAACAAGACGCTTTGGACGCATTGTTTGCGTATCAACAAACAAGCCTTTTTGAACCCCTTCAGCCGCAACTGCCTGTTGGCTGTTGTAGAAACGGAATTGCATGGTTGCAGAAACATTTCGCAACTCAGACAGCCAAATCTCAACTCGAACGCGATCGCCTAAATGTAAAGGTGACTTATAGGTAATACTGGTTTGAACCAAAACTGGTGCAAATCCTTGCTTGAAAATTTCATGGGTTGGCATTCCAACCGCTTCAAGCAGTTTAGTTCGCCCGATTTCCATCCAGTGAATATAGACAGCATTATTGACGTGTCCCATGAAGTCAATTTGGTAGGAATAAATATCCAAGTCAAAGAAGATTTTTTGCATGGTTTACTTTTAATTCGAGGAAGCAATTGATAAGTCACTATTCAGTGACAAATTATCATAGTCACTAGCAGGTGACAAGTAGGTAAAAGAAATTTATGGCGCGTGACAAGGAAGAAACCAAAGCTCGGATTTTGGCAGCTGTCGGAAAACTATTAGCCGAATCTGGCTTTAAGAGCTTAGGAGTGAATGCAATTGCCCGCGAAGCTGGTGTTGATAAGGTTTTAATTTACAGATACTTTGGAGGGTTACCGTCTCTGCTCCGATGTTTCGCTCAGGAGGGAGGTTACTGGATTGCACCTGAAGAGTTGATCGGCGATGAGTCCGCCGTTGAGGCTGAAACTCTGGCAGATTGGATGACTTATCTGTTACTAGGATTTCTGAGCGATTTGAAGGAACGCCCAATTACACAGGAAATTTTAAGATGGGAATTACTAGAAGGAAATGAGCTTACCCATGAACTAGCGAATGTGCGTGACCAACTAGGTCTAGCTAGTCTAAGATTTCTCGAGCAAAAGGGTTCGTTTCCTCAAGATAAGGATATTCCTGCAATCGGTGCCGTTTTAATTGCAGGAGTTGTCTATCTAATACTACGGACTAAAGTTAGTAATACGTTTATGGGAATAGACTTCAGTTCATCTACAGGTTGGCAGCGAATTGAAGCGGCTCTTGAATCAATCATCCAATCAACTATTCAGGATTGAATGAATATATCAGATATGATATAAATAACGCATGAATGAAAAGGATAAGCCTTTGGTGTGGTTGCATGGTGAGGTCAAAACACCTCCCTTTAGCCAAGAAGCACGAATAGAAGCAGGAGTTTTACTGAGACGGTTGCAACAGGGTAAAAACTTGGGACTGCCACATTCAAGACCAATGCCAAGTATCGGGGCACACTGCCACGAACTACGGATTCGAGACGCAGACAAGAATTGGAGAATCATCTACCGGATTGATGACGATGCAATTCTGATTCTTGAGGTGTTCGACAAAACGACTAGAGCAACACCCACCAGCGTTATCGATATCTGCCAAAAACGACTCAGCAAGTACGACAAAGACACACAGGATTAAGCGTATGGAAGAAGCCAAAAGAAAAAAATTGGGAGAAAAAGGCTGGACGGTTGGAACTGTTTCAGAATTTTTAGACCTTACTCCAGAAGAAACTACGCTCATTGAAATTAAGCTGGCTCTCAGTCGTCATCTCAAGAAACGACGACAAAAATCAATGACCCAAACAGAACTGGCAGAGAAATTACACTCCAGCCAACCCCGGATTGCTAAGGCTGAAAATGGTGATGCTTCGGTTTCTATTGAATTATTAATTCGGGCAATGCTGGCGACAGGTGCAACCCCTCAAGAAATTGGACAAGTTATTGCACAAGTGGGTTAGACTCGAACACTTACAGATAAGTCTGATGTACTGTCCCAACCGAAGACTTAAGCAGCTCAAAAGTTACCACAAACAATAAGGGAATTTTTAAGCGATCGCAATTACATTTAATTAAACTTTTGTTGACGTGTAATTTGATGGCGAAAACGTACTAAAAATACAATTGCTGCGATCGCCATGAAAAATCCAATCAAAACTGAGAACAGTACTGGTTCCCATTTCTTGCTGACTCTCATTTTCATTGCCTCTCTGCAATGGTCATGATTCTACCCCATTGCAGGAGGAGGCGTACTCTCGTCCCTCTGTTGTGCAGCCCGTGCCATTTGAGCAAACATGGCTTGCGCTTCCGGAGAAGGAGCAATATTGCCTCGCGCAAACAGGTCTTGATTTTGCAAAGCAGCCGCAACCCGTGCAACATTCGCTCCATGATGCCACCCTGCTCTGGTCATTTCATCGGTAATGCCAACTGGCTCCATCGCTAGACCACCAGAACGCGCTGCTGGTCCCCAATGCATCCCCGCCACTTGAAAACCCGGTGTTGTCTTGGGAAAAGTAACTAATACCATCCCTCCAGCTGCCATCGCACCCATCATGCCCAGTTGAGCGAGTTCACAGCCTGCACCCATATTTCCATAGCCACCACCGACAGTAAAAACACCACCGACTTTTCCAACCATCTCATCCGTTAACCATAATTGCTCAAACACGTTCTCAATGAGCATCTGGATGCGTGAATCTGCATTGCGGTGGCGTACGGGTGAACCTAAAATAATGGCGTCAGCCACACGTACATCAGCTTGAGTCACGTCTGTAGCTAATTTGAGAATAACTTCTGTTTCTTCAACAGATTTTGCACCATTAGCAACAGCATTTGCCATTTTTTCAGTGTTGCCAAAGGTGGTGGCGTAAGCGATTAGTACTCTCGTCATTCTATCTCCCTTTAATCATTCCAATAACTTGGAGGTTAAAATTGAAAGAGTAAATTAAGCTTCAACGGAGTATTCAACGGTATACAAAGCTGGATCGCCTTGAGCAATCTGTTGAATGTGCTGCTGAAGTTCAACAAATGCTGGAACATCTCGCGCAGCTTTGGCGGCGGCTTCATCACGCCACTGGTTGTAGTTGGTAAGGCGGGTGGAATCAAAGCTGCGATGAATGCTGGCAGAAACAAAGCCTGGGACGTTACGTATCGTCTCGATGCCCTGTTTCACAAGCTCTACAAGCTCATCCCAGTTTGCAGGATCGAGGCGATAAACGTTAATCACAGTTACCCCTTTACCTGGCTCAATGGTCGGCATATCGCATCTTCCTTTATCAGTTTAAGTTGCTCTGGAGCTTCGGAAAACAACGAAATTGTGTGAAACAGCATAACGTGATAGCCGAACCTTTGTCTTGAACATTCCTGCTAATTTTGAAGATTCTTGCTATCTTTGCCGGAACTCGTTTGGAGTCACGCCGACAAAATGCTTAAATTGACGGGTAAAATGGCTCTGATCTGCGAATCCGATAGTGTCAGAAATCTCTGCAATTGTCAGCTTCTCTCGCTTCAATAATTGCTTAGCTCGTTCAATACGGCATTGGGTGATGTATCGGTAAACAGGAATTCCCATTGACTGTTTAAATAACCTGGCAAAGTGATATTGGCTAATGCCAACTGCATTGGCGATCGCAGCAACGGATAACCGATCGGTCAAATAAGCATGAATGAAATCAATCGCTAACCTTAATTGATATTGAGAGAGTCCCCCAGAATATTTTTGAATCGACCAATTGATGCTGCCATAGCGCTTAAGCAAATGTACAGCGAGCAAATTTGCTACGGAATCAGCATAATATCGACTATCTGCTTGAGAAATTTCAAGTTCAGTTTTTAGAGATAGCCCTAATTGCTCAATCAGTGGATCGATAATTCCAAATTGAGGAATAACGTCGATTAGCTCTGGTGTAGCTAATTCCTGCATAATTTTAGCAATGCGTTTGACATCCAGACGAAGCAATATGAATTCACCTTGTTGATGCCAGATCATTCTAGGATGAAGTCCCGGTGGAGCGATCGTGACGTTTCCCCTAGTGATGTAGCTGTGCAAGACTTGACCATTGGATGCTCGCTCTAGTTCAACTAAATCTCCTAAGAATATGCTGATTACATAATCGCTGAGCATCATTTCAGGGCGCTGTTGAGCAGGTTGACAATGATGTTCAAGCAGTATTTCTGCCCAATTTAAACCTTGACTGGACAGCAAGGGTGGATGAGGTAAAGAGTTTTTGAAAGAAAAATCAGCCATTAAACTCAGACTTACAATTCCTTTTCTCAAGAAATCCTGTCGCAACCACGAGTAACCTTGATGCATCCTAACTATTTATTATATGGAAACTTTCTGAATATCCACTCTGTATGGGATCAATTAAAGAATTTTTTCGTAGATCTACCCGATATAGAATGAGATCGAGAATCTTTCGGTATATTTGTCGGTGATATCCAGACTTTTTCTAAATATTATTCCATTCGATCCGTGATGATTTAGTAGTTATGTAATGAGAATTAGTGAAATAAAGAGTTAAGAAATTAATAATTGATGTAAACTGAAAAAACCATAGGCATGGAGTTCTGAGGTATCGAAACAATGGAAGAACTCGCACAATTAAGACAACTGCTAGTTGCTGGTAACACCACAGAAGCGATCGCGCTTAGAATTATCTAAACTTTATTTTACTATGTTGGAATTGGAAGATGTTTATAAACTAACCGACCATTTAACATTGACCCCCACCCGTAACTTAACCAACTAACGGTTTGCTCGAGCGGCTGCAAGTAACTTTCACAATGCATCAGAGGCTGTCGTCAGTCCGCTCCAAGCGAATTGTTATACGGTACAGTTGCTTGCTCACGATTAATTTTCGCGTGGTTGGTGCAGTCCAAAACAAATACCTTGGGGGTCACGGCAAGCACAGAATCGTCCGAAGCCAGGTTCATCGGGTCCTGGCTCGTCTGTCTCACCCCCCAATTCCTTGACTCGTGCGATTGCTAACTCTAGATTAGGCACACTGAAGAAAATGAAAAATTGGGGTTTGGGATCATTTCCATGTAGTCCAGCTTTAACGGATGGGGTCTGAAACCAACCTTCACCTTTGTTCCCCATTGGATAGAAACTCCAGCCAAAGAGTTGTTCGAAAAAATGTCGAGTGCTTTCAGCCTTCTTTGTTCCAATTTCCAGGTAAGACACTTCGCCAGCCATACTTTACTTCCTCATTGTGAGTGACCACAAGCCATGATAAACATGATGGGGAATTAAGTCTTGAATAAAATTGACCTCGCTTCTGGCTTAATGATATCGCCCGGAGTCCCTAAAAGGTCTACAAACTGAGCATTTTGATAAACCGCAGGAGAACATTGAGAAAATGAATGAAACTCCCTCGTAAAGTGGCTCTGGTCGCTGTATCCACAGATTGCAGCAATCTCACTAAGAGGATAATGCCCTGAAGATTTTAGAACTCGATGAGCGTGATTGAATCGAATCAGCCGTGCTGCGGCTTTTGGCGTGATGCCAATTTGCTCTCGGAAACACTTCGCAAAATGGCGATCGCTCCAGCCAACTCTCTCAGCAAGTTGCCGAATTGGAATACATCCTTTGTGGTGTTCGAGCTGGTTCCACGCCCACTGAATTTCCGGTCGAATGATTCGGTTCGATAATGCAAACTTCTCCAAAAGAACTCGATCTACCAAAGAAAATCGTTCTTCCCAAGAAGACATCTCACTCAACTGCTCGACGAGTAAATGAGCATAATTTCCCCAAAGATCGTCCAGATGCACAACCTCTTGCGTGAGCTCAGTAGCTGCTCTACCAAACAGTCTATCTATAACCCAAGGAAGAAGTTCTATCTCAATGCCATGCTGCGCTCCATTATGTTCAGCAAGTAACGGGTTTTCGCCTAACCCAACGATAAAGGCTTTATACCTGCTGGGTACCAATCTGGAGCCTACAGAGCTAATGTGCAAACGACCGCTGAATCCTAGGATTAGAATGACACGCTCTTTTGGAATCTCAAGTCGGCACACAGGTTGCCCTACTTCTTCGCGATAGCCACTGTAGGAACAAACCCAGCCCTTTAAGGTATTAGACGGCTTTCCCAAACTATATTCCCAGGGGAAGCATTCGACTTGCTCCATTCTGGTTTTTTATCCTCAACCATTAGTTAAGTGCCTTTGCTAAGTTTGCTTACTAGTTCCAAAACTTTATCATCTCCTGGGAGTAATACATTGCTTGAGCGATAGTTCTTATCTAACGGTAATCTTTTGGCTTGGAGTTAAGACAGTAGCTTAGTGCCGTATAACGACTAAGATAAGCGGCGGCAGGTAACACCGAACTCAGCACCAGCAGCTTGCGACCGTCCGCTGCATTGGGGTTGTTATGCCGCCGCGATCGCCCTCTCCAGATCGCTTGGCTTAAACTCCTGTTTTTTACAAGGCTGTCGGAGCAGTAGCAATCTCACCAAACCGACCTGCGCCATAGGTGAATTGAGAACGATCGCCCAACGACTGACCGTATTTTATCAAATGTAACCCGTAGGCAAGTTGCTCAGGTTCCCAAGCCTCTAAGGCTTGCGGAACATTGTGATTGTGTTCGACTAAGGCATCTGCTAAGGCGATCGCCTTAGCAGATGCCTTAGACGTACTGGCAGCAGTATGGGGACGAGGAATGAAGACAGCATCACCAATTAACGCCACGCGCCCAAAAATCCTTTGCGGAATGGCGAGATCTAAAATTGCCTGAACAAATGGCTCTTTTGTAGCTGCAACCAACCTTTGAAACGGAGGAGCCAGCACAGCGTCTGCATATGCCCGCATTTCTTGCTCGAGCGCAGGAGCTAACATTCCCGGTGAAATGGAATAGTCGCGCCGTCTACCCTCCTTATCAGTCACAATCCGGGGTAACTCTGTGGCTTCATCATAATTGACATACCAGACCCAATTGAAGCGGCGTTCTCCGGGCACTAATGATTCGTTCTCACCAGGGATCGCGTATTGCAGAATGTGAGAGTTGGGAAATTGGAAAAACACAAATCGCTCTGTAAACAAAGCAGCGGTGTCTGGATCGAGATCGGTTTCGTCCACCAACCCCCGGTAGGCAACGTATCCAGCATAGTGATAATGGTAGTCGGGTAGAAACAGTTGACGCACCGTAGAGCCAGGTCCATCTGCAGCAATTAGTAAGTCTCCACCAATCGATCGCAGCATGATTCCGGCGAACAAACCACCTAATGAGCCGCCGATGACAATGGCATGTCTATCGGTAGATTGCATGATTACACCTCCTCCAATTCCTTTGCAGCAGATTGCAAAGCGGCTAGAAACACTTCAACGGGTTGACCGCCAACTAGCACTTCTTGACCAATACGGATAGTGGGAACGCTGTGA
>JADEWQ010000057.1:0-22122 GCA_015207585.1 Pleurocapsales cyanobacterium LEGE 06147
TGCCTAAAAGGTACTTTTCTCGGCAAAGTAATGATTTGTATTACTTATCATTTCAGCTCAAAAATGGGGTGAAAAATGCGAAATTAGACCTCGCTGCACCTGGTGACACGAACCCTATATTTTCGCCTACTTAAACGAAAGTCAAAAAATCAATACCAGAGCGATCGCGCTAAGAAACAAAATTAATTAAGCTATAGTAAATTTTTCCATTTATACCCGGGTTCAAGTAGGTGAAACCTTATCAACAAATCCCTATCGAAGAGTGTGGCGAACCTTTAATACCGATACCCCTAGAAGAATTTGCCGTAGAATTCCCTCATCCCTACGAAAAATTGGGAGCCAGTTATGGAGAGCGATCGCCCTATTGCTTGCGTGAAGGGGTAGTAGATGCTCTATTGAGGGCACAATTTTTGCTCCAAAAAAGCTGTCCTGGCTGGAAGTTAAAAATTTTTGATGCTTATCGACCTGTCGGGGTACAACAGTTTATGGTCGATTATACTTTCGAGCTACTGCTCAAAAAACAGGGCTGGCGTGCAGAGGATATTTCGCCCCAACAAAGACAAGATCTTTGGGAGCAAATTTACCAAATTTGGTCTCCTCCCAGTCTCGATCCCAAAACTCCTCCTCCTCACAGTACGGGAGGAGCAATCGATCTGACTATTGTCAATGCTGAAGAGAAAACTTTGGATATGGGAGGAGAAATTGACGAACTCTCGCCGCGATCGCACCCAGATTATTATGCTAATAGTCGAGACGTTAAAGAACAAAAGTATCATCGCAGCCGACAATTACTCGATCGAGTTATGAGCCATGCTGGTTTTCGCAGACATCCCGGAGAATGGTGGCATTTTTCCTTGGGCGATCAAATGTGGGCTTGGCTGTTAACTAAAGAAAATCTAAGCAATTCGGTAATTGCTCGCTATGGCAGGATTTAAAGATAGTTCAAAGTTCAAAAAAAGCTATTAGCTCTTAGCTATAAAAAGGGAACAGGGGATAGGGACTTGGGGAAATAGGGGCTTAGGGAAAAAATCATCCCCAATTCCCCAAAACCCTAAAACCCTATGGCGAAGCCCCGTCCTTCTGCCTTCATTCTTGTTTAATCAATCAAGACATCTTCTTCCGATTCCTCTTCTTCGTATTGCCATTCTATATTGGGCATAGAGTCAAAAGCTTGGCGTACTGACTCTTCCCACAATTTACGAATCTTGGCTAAATAAGGATCGCCCAAACGAAGCTGTAGTCTGTGCCGAATCACAAAACTATCTGCTTCATACATGATGAGATTAATAGGAGGACCCACAGAAATATTGGATTTCATCGTCGAATCGATCGATAAAAGAGCGCATTTGGCTACCGCTTCTAAAGGTGTTTGGTAAGTAATCGTGCGATCGAGGATGGGTTTGCCATATTTAGTTTCGCCAATTTGTAAAAAGGGAGTTTCGTTGGTGGCTTGAATAAAGTTTCCCTGAGAATAAATCCGATAGAGTCCGTGTTCTTCACCTTTAATTTGTCCGCTCAGAAGTAGACTACAGCCAAAATCAATTTTATCTTTTTCCAACCAGGGACGTTCCCAATCTTGAACAGTTCTAATTTTGCTACCAATATAGCGAGCTACATCATACATACTGGAAAGAGTATGAAGATTAGTCTCTTGCTGATGGTGAATATCTCGATTTAACTCATTGATGACACTTTGAGTAAGAGAAAGATTGCCAGAAGTGCATAGGAGGATAACGCGATCGCCATCTACAGAAAAATCAAACAGTTTTTTGTAGGCAGAAATATAGTCAACCCCTGCATTAGTACGCGAATCAGCCGCCATCACTATACCGAAGCGGGTAATAATTCCCAAGCAATATGTCACTTTTTTATACCCCAGCTAAATATTAAATTGGCAATCGAATTTCACTAGCAATTTAGATTTTAGATTTTGGCTGAACTTTCCAAAAGCAAAATTTTTCACCCGTAAACAAAATATAGTTGACGGATTCCATTTAAATAGCTAACCTACTGCCAAAGCACATTAATGCTTTTTCTCTAATCTAATACTAATTGCAACTCTAACAGCCAATAATATGGGCGACATCCGAGCAGTACTCTGTGGTTACTACGGCAAAGGTAATGGCGGTGATGAAGCATTACTAGTTTCTCTGCTGCAAATGCTACCCGACAAGGTAAAACCAATCATACTTTCGGGAAATCCTGCCCAGACGAAAAAACTTTACGGGGTAGAAAGTTGTTATCGCTCTTCTACTTTTCCCATTTTAAAGGCTCTGGGTAAGTCAGATGTATTTATTTGGGGTGGTGGAAGTCTAATGCAGGATGTTACCAGTCTAACCAGTCCAATTTATTATGCTGGATTAATGGCATTAGCCCAACAGCGAGGCTTAAAGACAATTGCTTGGGCACAGGGAATCGGACCCCTGAAACATTCATTTACCCGTTGGATGACTAAGCAAGTTTTGCTCGGTTGCACTGCTATTAGTGTTAGAGACCATGCTTCGGCTAGAATCTTGGCTGATTGGGGCATTTCTTCGTCGATTGCTCCCGATCCTGTTTGGGCATTGTCCAAAAAGCCAGTCAAGGGTTTGTGGGATTTGCCGGCACCAAGAGTAGCGATCGCTCTGCGTCCCCATCCTCAATTGACACCCCAACGTCTAGAAATTCTAACTAAAGCTTTAATTGATTTCCAGAAAGCAACGCAAACTTTTATCCTACTCGTCCCTTTTCAAGCTACGCAGGATTTAGCGATCGCTCGTTCTATCGCTCCTCGATTAGGCGAAAACGGACAAATTATATCTCTAGAAGATCCTAGAGAATTAAAAGGATTATTTAGAGGAGTAGAAATGGTCATCGGCATGCGCTTTCATAGTCTGATCATGGCAGCAGCAGAAGAATGTCGCTGTTTTGGTCTCAGCTACGACCCAAAAGTGAGTCAGTTAATGTCCGAACTTAACTTACCTGGTTGGGAATTGACACAACTGCCAGACGATGCGGCGCAAATTAGTACTACTTGGATTAATTATTTTGCCAATGGAGATGCTTTAGACCCCAGTCAAATTCAATCGATAGTAGACCGTGCCTTGCTTCATCAGGAATTATTATCTGAGGTAATCGACAGAAATAGCGAATAAAATAGCGATCGCGGAGGATGAAAACTATTGTTAACAAATGTAGGCAATTTTTACAGCAAGGCATAAGCTGTACTTACCAAAGTAAACCTGAAAGAAATTTTACTTAAGTGGTTTGGTTGCCTGTTCGTCAAATTATCCAATATTTTCTGTTTTCCTCAAAAGAATCTTTCTAACAGTCTTATTGTTCTCTTAATTTCAATCTAATGTGAGTCGATCTGCTATGAGCGAAACTAACAACAACAACCTCCATTTCCTCAACGGTGAATTCTACTCCGAGCAGGAATCCACGACAGATAAACTTCCTTCTACTAAGGATGCAGGAGAACAGATTTATAGTTCTACAAAAAAACGGCTCGATGCCTCAGAAAAAACCTCTGGGGCAGATTTAGAACAGCCAGATATTATTACCCCATTACCAGACTCCTCAACAGTCTCATCTGAATGTTCTCAGAAAAAGATCGATTGGCACAAATTAGCTCACAAACTTCGGGAACATAACCGTCAACTACTCAAAAAAATATTTAAGTTAGAGCAAGAAATAGCCGAAGTTAATAATCGGCTTGAGGAACAAATTAATCGTTCCCAAAGAACGGATTTATTGATTGCCCAACAAGCAGAAGAATTAAATTGCGATCGAGAAGAAATTGCTCGTCTGGTTCGAGAACTAGAAGGATCTCAACAAGAAAACCAGAATCAACAAACTTTTATTGAAGATCTCTCCAAACAACTAGAAGGAAGTCAAGAGCAAATTGCCCAATTAGAACGAGAATGTGCTTTTCTCCAAGAGAACTGTAATAAGCAAACTCAAGAATTGATAGTCAAAGAAGAACAAACCCAAGAATTACATACACGTCTTCATCGCCAACAAAGCTATACTCTCCAATACAAGGCAGCTTTAGACCAGTATCTCAATATTTCCTCAGCTCATACTAAAAATGAACCAAAATTGAGCGATCCTTCTTTTCGGTTTGAGACCAAACCAATTCAAGCTTGGTCAATTGCGCTTGAAGAAAAGGGAACTTCAGCAACCAAAGCATCTTATTTGAACTTGCCAACAGAAAATTCTGCCGATAATTTGCAATCTAGAGCGAGCAAAAAAGGAGCGACCGTCGAGCACTGTCAAGCAGCAGTGTTTCCCAAAGGCAGTGTGGCTGACAGCGGAAACCAATCAAAGGAAACTAACTGGCCCTCACCGGCGATCGCTACCGCTAATGCTGATAAGAAACCCAAATCCTTAGCAGCAGTCGAACTTCCTCGATTTCCCCGCCATGCTTCCCAATGAGCAGGTATTAGGCGTTAAGTATTAGAACAATTCACCTACCACTTAATAAATACCTACTATCTAGCTCATAATAACTGATGACTGCTCACTGATAACTGATTAAGATGTGGGTTGAGATTCTAAATAGTGGAGGAAATCGAGCAATTCTTCATCGGTAAGATGGAGACGCGATCGCTTGCCATAAGTTTTGAGTAGAAAATCTCGCCCCTGTTCTTTTGTCCAACCCAAGCGTTTGATTTCTACATCGGTTTTGTTTTTAATTTCATTAAAATCGATTTCAATCGTCTCGGTAGTCTCAGCCAGAGTTGCTGGCATGCTTGGTTTTGGTTGTTCGTCGCTGGAAGCGTCTATTTCCCAGCTAGAGAAAGTTTCCGTTGGTTCGGCGATGGATGGCTGGTCAAAAAGATTGCTGGAGAAATCTGTCCCTTGTTTTGCCAATTCGGGATTAGGTGACATTTCTGGCGGCAGGTTTTGAGACTTATTGCCTGGAAAAGAAAGCGGTGCACGCGATTCGAGACTGTTATCCCCAGTTGTCTTTATAGAATTAACTTTCTGTTCTTTCTTTTTATCTCCATCTCCAGAGCTAAGTTCTTTTTCTAAATCTAAATTGGTATTAGTAGTAGCTGTTTTTGGCAAGAAGGGTTCTGTTGGGGGTTTTTCTTGACTGGAAGACTCTAAAAAATTGTTTTCCGTCTCTTTTAAATCCACAGATATCGCTGGCGATTGAGGTTCAACTACCTTATCGATTTTGTTGGGAGAGGCATTGGCGATAACTGACGGTTTTGGTGTTTCTTGCTCCGCAGTTTTTATTTCCTCATTACTTTCTAAAGCTAGAGTTGCTAAAGCTCTATCTCTAGCATAATCTTCTGCGGTTTCTATCTGATCGGCCCCAGCTAAAGCTGTTCCTAGAGTTACTCCATCGACTGTCACGGATACTTTTACTATATATTTGCCATGGTCGATAGCGATCAATTCACTAATCAGGCTGCCTTGAGGATAGCGAGTGCGAAATTGCATTAACATCAGCGCGATTTTAGTAACAGTCATGCCTTTTAGTACTAATTTACTATTTAAGTAACAAGAAGAAAAAAGAAATTTGCCAATAAGCAGAGAAAAATTAAAATATATACAAGCTAGCTATAGGTTAGTTCACTATATCAATTGCTAGCATCTTCAGAGAACTTGTTTCTCTGGTTGGGTAGCCAGAGAGGTAAACAACTACGGGAAGTAGTAAAACTGGGTTAGTAAACCTTACCGATGCCACGGTAGTTAAAACTTCTGACTAATAGCTGCGACTTCGCGCTACGGCTAGATAGGAAGGAAAAATGATTATGAGTGGCATTAACCCAAAAAGTTATTTCTCGTAAATCAGGACTCATGGCTTGGCATCTACATTGCCTGGAGCAATTGTCTCCAGAGGCAAAACTAAGCCAAAGACAGAAAACAGATGCTCTCGCCCGCAGGCTAGTCCCGCTTAAGAGTAGCATAACAGCGCAAGCACACAACTTATCTGTACTTTTCTGTCTCCATATCCCGTAAGAAAACTGCAACACAAGAGGATTATTTGGATGGAATTTTCAATCGCTACATTACTTGCCCAATTTGTTGATGATAAATTAGTCGCTGTAAAAAACCTAGAAAAAAAACTAGGTTGTGAAGATGAAGCAAGTATTGAAAAGTTAAAAATTGCCTTAGACGCTCTCGAAAGGATTGGCATTTTAATCAAAGAAAAGGGAAAATATCGTCGGGTTTATGAAGAAGATGTCGTCGAAGCCAAACTTCGCTGTTCGAGCAAAGGATTTTGCTTTGCCATCCAAGATCGAGAAAATGCCGATGATATTTATGTACGAGAAAGTCACTTGAGTAATGCTTGGAATGGCGATCGCGTCTTAGTCAAAGTTATCAAGGAAGGTACTAGGCGGCGTTCTCCAGAAGGAGAAGTTAAGCTCATTTTAGAACGAGCCAATCCATCTCTGTTAGCCACGGTTACCAAAACAGAAGATGGGTATCATGCCGTTCCTCTCGATGACCGCTTGTTGTTTGAATTAGATTTAAAAGAGAACGGACAAAATCTAAACGAAGCCGTAGAACATCTCGTTCATGTCTCCGTAGTACGCTATCCTATTGCGCAAAATCCACCCCTTGGTAAAGTAACTAAAGTTCTGGGTAGTGATGCAGAAGCAGCTTCTGATGTCGATATCGTCTCCTGCAAACATGATCTTCCACTTGCCTTTAGCGAAACCGTTACAGAGGCAGCAGCTTCCCTACCAACAAAAATTGCCGCAGCCGAAATCAAAAAAAGACTCGATCTGCGAGAGAAATTAACTATAGCTATAGAACCAAAAGTTGAGTTAGAAGCTAGTTCCTGGATTGAAAATGTTTTAACCTTAGAAAAAACCGAGGCAGGACATTGGCTGCTAGGAGTACATATCGCTGATGTCGCTCATTACATTGAAGCAGATTCGCTGTTAGACCGCACCGCCAGAAAACGAGGAACGGCGATCGATTTGCGCAAAAAAACTCTGCCTTTATTTCCCGAAGGCGTAACCAAACGTTGCTCTTTAGTTCCTGGAAAAGACCGACTCACCTTGTCGGTAATGATAACTCTTAACGAACAAGGAGAAGTAGTTGAATTTACGATTCAACCTTCAGTTGTTAAAGTAGACCATCGGTTTACCTATGAACAGGTGCAGTCTTTACTGGGACAACAGGACGAACAAAACCCAGAACTCGCTGCCGCAACAACTGTTCTCAAAGATATATTCTTTACCCTCAGTCCTCTAGTAAAAGCACAACGGCTGCAACGAGGAGGTTTTGAAATTGCCACCCCAGAAATTCACAGTTTGTATAAAGATGAAGGTAGATTGGGCACAATTTTAGTTTCTCCTACTTTACCCGTCCGTTCTCTTTTGACCGAATTAATGGTATTGGTTGGTAAATTAGTTGCCGAGCATTTACAAGCTTTAGGCGTACCTGGAATTTACTGTACCCAACCAGAACCAGATGTTGATGAATTAGAGGATTTACTCAAACTCAGTTATAATCTCAAGCTGAATTTGGATTTAGATGCAGAGGAAGACATTCGTCCCCACGACTATCAACGTCTTACTCAGGAATTTGCTAAATCGACTGAAGCCATGGTGCTTAATTACCTTCTTCAAGAAACTTTTAAGCCAGTCAAATACAGCACCACGCTTGGGGCACATTTCGGACTTGCTTATTCTGATGGTTATACTCATTGTATTTCTCCCGGACAAAGATATGCAGATTTGTTGGTACAGAGAATTTTAAAAGCAGTTTTTGCTCACGGACGCGATCGCCGTCATACCCGAGTAAAAGAGGGAGTGGATCTAACGAGCAGTAGTTGTCATGGGCAAATTAACTGGAATGTCCTGCCGCCCCAAATGCACGGAGAAATAGAAGAAGAGTTACACGCGCTCGTGCTTCACCTCAATGACAGAGAAAAGCTAGCAGAAGATGCGGAAAAAGACCTCGAAGGCTTGAGAAAAGCTGAAAAGATGAAAGAGCGCACGGGCAAAGTTTTTGAGGGTTTAATCACGGGGGTACAATCTTATGGTTTCTTTGTGGAAATCGAAGACTTATTAGTCGAAGGATTGGTTCACGTTAGTTCCCTCAAAGACGACTGGTACGAATATCGTTCTCGTCAGAGTTGTCTGGTCGGTCGTAAAAACCGTATTGCTTACCGCTTGGGCGATCGCGTCGAAGTGGAAGTTAAAAGCGTCGATTATTACCGTCAGCAAATAGATTTAGTTACCGTTGGCGGTGGCAGTGAAGCTAGCAATGCCGAATTAGAAGAAGAGTAACTTTAAAGTATCGGAATCAATGGTGCTAATACTACCAAGCCACCAGGCGATCGCACCATTGTCCGAACTGCACTTTTAACGTCATTTCTCGATATAAGGTGCTAATTCATCCCATAAATCGGGAAAATGAGAGCGAAAATAATCGGCTCGTGCAATTTCCATGTCTCGGTAGTCAAAACCAGGGGCTACTGCCTCGCCTAAAAGACCAAATTCACCCTCTTCAAGCACTGCCGCTTTCCAACAGCCTCCCGGCACCAGCAATTGAGGTAGCTCACCCTTGGTAAGATCGAGTCCAAGCTTGACTTTATTTAGATGTCCGTCGGGGTCAAGAATAAAATAGGTGACGGGAGAACCAGCATGGAAATAATGAATAATATCCGATTTGTTTTTGTGTAGGCGATCGATCGGTCTATCATCAGTGAGTAAATAATAAATAGACGTGAGTACGGCTCGTTCTTTTCCTTCCCTATCAGTTGGTATGGCGTTTTTGGAACGATAGGTTTCAGAAAAATAGCCTCCTTCAATATGCTCGACCAAAGATAGTTGTTTAATTAAATCGTATTTATTCATCGGCTATGAACATTCTCGAATCCAGCTAGGGGAATTTTAGCTTAGAGCTTGTTTTAATTAGGTCGATAATCAGAACAATCGATCGCCCCTTCTGTATTGGCAATATGTGGGTGTATCGTACATTTAAGACGATAATCGTTAGTAAAAAAACGACAATTAGTGCATGGTATACTATGCATTTGCTTGGCTCTATTTATCGCGTCAATAATGGCACTAACAATAGTCCAACCGCATAGGGCTACTAATAACCAAGGAAATACAAAACGGAGCAAAATTGCGATTGACCCGATCGCCTCTATCAAATAGTTTATGATTCCAAACACAGCCAATTTAGTCTTTAATAGTCTAACTATAAGTATTAATTATAATATATATATACTTCGGCTATGTTATCTATTCTTTGCCGCTCTGCGATCGGTTATTTTAGCAACGAGAATAGTTGCTCATAGTTGACTGGAGATAATTTGGATCATTTGGGATAGTTGCTGTTTGTTAAAAACTTTCATTAAAGCCATAGCTGCAGCCTTTGGTTCGGTTGGAATCGCTACTTGACCCATGAATGTAGAAGAAACTGCCAGCTGTTTTAAAGTTTGGCTAGGTATAATCTTATCTCCTTGACCGATGCTTAAGTGGTCGCCGCCCCATTTGAGTTCTTTAATTACTATAGGAGCAATGGTATTGTAGCCATATTTAGGATTAGCGATCGCTGCTTTGGCAGTACTAACTAAATTTAACCAGTTTTTTTGTTTTGGAGCTAACTTAGCTAAATTAACGCATAATTGTTGCAATTGTTGACGGTTTTGGGAGGTTTCTTTTTGCTTGAATAACTGCAACATTTGTTTGAGTATTTCTTTAACTTGCTCGGGTATATTAACTGAAGTTTCTGTTGCTCCTCCTGTACTACCTGCAAGTAATTCCTTGAGATAATTTTGCAGAACAGCAAAATTGGTTTCGGCTTGTTCTAATATTTGTAAAGCATCTCGATCCTGAAAATTCGGCGAGTTTTCTAAACGCTCAATTAAATCTTGCAGATGATCGTATCCAGTGAGAAATAAAGATTCTAGTTTTTGATCGACATCAATCGGATTTTCTTTAAGTATTTTAAATGAATCTTCAAGACGATGAGCAGTTTTTTGAATAGTAGTATAGCCTAGCATAGCCGCACCACCTTTAACCGAGTGAGCTGCACGGAACATTTCATTGACCATTTCCGTATCTTTAACTGAACTAGATAGCTGTAATATTCCTTGTTCGAGAGTTTGAAGATGCTCTTTAGCTTCTTCAATAAAATAACCTAATATTCTTTGCTGACTAGCTGTATCCAAGGCAATTTCTCCCTACTTAATTAACTACATATTTATATAATGTTCTGTCAACACAAGTTTATCCCAGACTACTTAAATTGGGTAGTTGATTTTCAACAATCCCTATAGGCTGAAAGCGATTGAGCCAAAATGATTTGATACCAACTTGTTTGGCACCATGATAATCTTGTGTCAAACTATCACCAATATGCCATGCTTGTTGAGGGATACAACCATGTTTTGCCAGAGCAGCTAAAAAAATTTCTCTATCTGGTTTAGCAGCACCAACTAGAGAAGAAATAGTAATACTAGTAAAAAATTGCTCTAAATCTAATTGTTTGAGTACCGGATAAAGACGAGTATCAAAATTAGAAATAATGCCTAATTCAACACCTTGTTGTTGCCAATTTTGTAGTGTAGGGACGACATCGGGATAAACAAACCAAGGCTTTTTTGTAGCAAAGTAGGTGTAAACTCTGTCGCAAAAAACCCCAAAGTCCGTAAATTGCTCTAATTTTCCTACTTTAGTAAAAGTTGATTTGACAATTTCTTGCCACCAAGCAAACTCTTTTTGGGGAATTTTTTGCGGTTCGACTTCAGGGAAGACAGGGGGCAAAGCAGCTTTAAAGCTATCTCGAAAAGCATGCTCTAGACTAATAGTATCGACTTTTATGCCAAATTCTAGAGCAAGGCTACGATATACTTCTCCCACACTACCCCGTACCCCAAACAATGTGCCAACTGCGTCGAAAAAGATTACTGTTGGTTTTTCCATTTGTTTGTTTTGTAATTAGTCCCTAATAGCAAAATAATTTCTTGCCATAGGTCTATTATCTAACGAGAATTTGTT
Source organism: Pleurocapsales cyanobacterium LEGE 06147 (assembly GCA_015207585.1). Taxonomy (GTDB): domain Bacteria; phylum Cyanobacteriota; class Cyanobacteriia; order Cyanobacteriales; family Xenococcaceae; genus LEGE-06147. The sequence goes on from JADEWQ010000057.1 coordinate 10,965, forward strand.
AGTAACGAGAATTTGTTAGTAATTCGACAATTGGCTGGGTAATCCAATTAAGTCCAACGGTAAGTCGATGCTTGAGAGTGGGTAAGCGATAAAGATAAGCTAAACGACGGGTAAGGTAAGCCAAAGAGCCATCTAATTTCATTCCTAAACCACTAACAGTGCCATTATCTATTCCCAAGGTCATCATTTCTCCTAAGGGCTGATAGCGGAAAGGTAAAAGGGGTCTGTTGGTAATCGATGCCCACAGATTCCAAGCACAATAGTCTGACTGTTGAAAAGCTACTTGGGCAGTAGCGGGAACTTGCTGTCCGGTAGCATCGCGACAATTTATCAAATCACCCAAGGCATAAATATCTTCTCTTCCTAAGACTTGGAGAGTAGATTCAGTTTTGAGTAAGCCTTTTTCATCGTGGGGAAGGGGTAACTTTTCAATTAATTCGGAGACTTGAGTACCTACCGTCCATAAAACGAGATCGACGGGTATCACATCTACTCGCCCTTTATAAATCAGAGAAATGGTGTCGGATTCGACTTTTTCTACTTCTGTTTCCAAATCTAGCCAAACTCGACGTTGTTCTAGGGCTTTTGTGGCAGTCTGACGATTATGTTCGGATGCTTGCTTGAGAATTTTATCGCCGCGCTCGACAATCCGAATCCTGCCTCTTTCCCCTAAGCGGTCTGCTAACTTACAAGCTAATTCTACTCCACTGTAACCACCCCCGACGATCGCCACCCTAATTTTATCTTTGTCGGTTTGTTCTAGAAGTCTCAATTCTTCTTTCAAACGATAGGCATCATTGAGAGTGCGAAAAGGAATGGCATGGAGAGTTGCCCCCGAAACGTTATCTAAAGGGGTTTTACCTCCCATAGCAATAACTAATTTGTCATAGCTAAGTTCGGAGGAACCATCTAATTGAACTTGTTTAGCTTCTATATCGATTCCGGTGACGACGGCTTGCTTGAATACAATTTCTGTATGCCCTAAAATCTCTTCAAATGGAGGAGCAATTTCCCAGGTTTGCATCTCCTCTGTGATTAACTCGTATAACAGAGGAGAGAATAAAAAGCGATCGCTCTTATCGATCAGAACTATTTCTGGCTTTTGTTCTTTATCCCAAGCTAATTGATTCAGACGTAAGGCAGTGTACAAACCACCAAATCCGCCACCGAGAATACAGATACGCAGTTGTTTCTCACTCATAAAAGTGCTGATATTATGGCAGGGGAACTGTTTTCAGCATAGCAAGATAGTCAGGCTTTGGTTGAGTTGCGATCGCTAGATGAATATAATCGTCTGTCGGTGGAAAAGGTTTTTGGTATTCTGGTTTGGCGATCCCGCGCAGCGGGTGCTGCCGCACCGCAATTTTCTAGAAACTGTGCCAGTGCGGAATCGCCTTTCGATCTTCAACTAAACTTATTAAGGATCGAGAGGACTTCTGACACCTCTACCACCGCGATTTAGCACATGAGTATAAATCATCATTGTTTTGACATCTTTATGTCCTAGGGTGAGTCGCCCAGGGAAAGCTTTCAAAAAGACTTGCAGACAAGACTATTCGACTGGTTCCAAACATTGACCCCTATCAAGGAACGCAAGGAAGTGCGAGCAGTGAGCCGGGCGATGATGAGGTTTAGTTGGGGCGCATGCGGGTTCTGTGGTGCGCTCGGGTTCGCTGAGGGCAGTCCTTTAGGAGGAGCTGTGGCTTGCGTATTCTGTGGCGTACTTGCTGAATAGGTGGCAGCAAAGGCAAGTACCTATGACTAGAATATTGCCCTATCTAGTTCTGGCTGGGTGGGGCAATCGCATGGCAGGCTAAAATAAGTATGGAGGATTTACATAAAGAACTCTATGCTTCAATCAACAGAACACTGTCACATTGTCAGAAATAGTGAAATTTTAAGTGGTGAGCCTATTATCAGAGGCACGAGGACTTCAGTTCGAGCGATCGTGGAAATGTGGCGTATCGGGGTTTCACCTGAAGAAATTCCTCAACGTTTGCCACATCTTGTTTTAGCCCAAGTTTTTGATGCTCTTAGCTATTATCTAGATCATCAAGTAGAAATTAATGAATATATTGAGCGTAACCGCATTCCTGACGAATTAATTGATCCGCGAGTTCGGAAAGCATGACTAACATTATATATTTTTTATTATAGCAAGGCTTTAAAGTATTGTATGATGCTTCTGGAAAATTTGGTATCTCTAGAGGAGATTCTGCTCGTGTGTTGGGATAGCTCTAGAGAAATTTATCTGTATAAATTCAAAAAAATTTAATAATTATTCAATAGCTCTTAGCTGTTAGCGAGCTTGGGTATTAAGTCCCCTCTTCTATCTTAAAGAGATGAAGAGCTATTTTAATTACTGCAGTAAACAATACTAATGTACTACTGTAATGAGCATTACTAATATTTACAAATATTTGTATCTGATTTTACTAATTTAAGGTAAAAATTTAGAAGTAGAGCATGAAAATACGAGCAAATTTAAATTGATTCTAGATAATAACAAGTATTTCACAAATAGCAAAAAAAGTAGTGCCATTTTGGCAAATTTGTTGTTTCAAGAGGAATTTAATCATGATCGACTATTACTTCAAACACGATAGCCCCGAACAAAACTTGTTAGAGCAAGAAAAAAGCAAATTTTTATCGCCATTTCAACGAAAACTGTTGCAAAAACATCTAGAAACGGATTTACGGTCAGAATATCGTCGTCGTATTGAAATTATGTTGCTCGCAGATAGAGGTCACTCTCAGACAGAAATTTGTGCTGCTCTCAACTGCGCTCAGGAAACTGCGAGATACTGGATGTTTATGGCGCGAACGGGGCAAGCACACAAATGGAAAGAATTATCGGTCGGCAGACCGAAAACAATCGATGAAAAATATCTGGCGCGCTTGCAAGAGTTAGTTAGTTACAGTCCGCAGCAATTTGGTTATGCCTTTAGTCGTTGGACGGCACAGTGGTTGAGCAAACATTTGGCAAAAGAATTAGGCATTAAAATAAGCGATCGCCATATCAACCGATTGCTCAAAAAAATGGGACTATCTACCCGTTACAAACCATCTCCAACAGAAAAAACTGCAGAACCAGAACAAACCGAGAGTTCCGCTATTGTCATTGGCAACCTCAGTAGTACTGCTAGACCGAAGTCCGTTGATTTTAGCCTGTTTTCGACATAATAACCAGACTTTGATTCTGCGAAGCAAAAGCCATGAATCTAGAGCTATCCTCTCAATCGGTTCTGCACAACCATCTAGAACAACAGCTCGGGCAAACTTTAGGAGAAAGACTGTCTTCCATCAGAACTTAACCGTTGCTTGGAAGCGATTAAAATTATCGAGCCAACTCCAGGAAAACAATTTTGGCGATCGCATTCCGCTCGAGGAGGGATTTATTTAATTCTTATTGGTAAAGTCAGACTACTCGATCGCCACGACAACTTTTTAGCCTCTTTGGAAACAGGAGCATCGTTTGGGGAATTGACTTTATTTCCAGAAGACTCCTTTCAGCCCTATACGGCACGGGCTTCTTTTCAACTGCAACTTGCTTATCTTCCTGGGGAACTCCTTCAAACTCTCATACAGCAAAATCCCAAGATTGGCGAGCATCTTCGCCGCCAAGCCTTGCAACTGGAATTATTGCTACTTTGTCGTCAGACTCCTCGCTTCCACAATGCTCCTTTAGGGGGATTAAACAAAATGATCTCCTTACTGCAACCCCATCAGTTAGCACGAGGAAAACTGTCGGAATCTCTAGTTAGCGAACAAGCCTTATGGCTGATACGAAAGGGAGAATTACTTAGCGTTTCCGGTCAACGGCTCATAGCGGGTAGCCTTTATTTTCCTAGCCAGGAGCAGGAAGAAAACTCTTGGCAGATCGAACAACCAACAGAATTATATATTCTCAGTCGAGAAGATGTTAGAGTTGCCCAGCTTTATCTACCCCAATTAGCCGAAACTGTTACGTCTTCACCCAAGCTAGCTAGAAGAGAAGGGGAAACATTCCTCTTAGGGAGAACGAGTTCAACCATCGGTCTACCGCCAAAACCGACTTCTTCTCCATCCTCTCGTAAGAAACGAAGAGCCTATTTCCCCTCACCGACACAGCGAGTCAGTCATCTTTGGCAGCGATCGATCCGCCGCTATCCTTTTTATGCCCAACAAAGTAGTTCCGATTGCGGTGCCGCCTGTCTGGTGATGATCGGACGCTATTGGGGCAAAAAACTCAGTCTTAATCGCTTGCGGGACTTGGCTAATGTCAATCGTAGTGGTTCTTCTCTTAAAGGTCTATCTAGTGCTGCAGAAACCATCGGTTTCCTCACTCGACCAGTAAAAGCCACTCTCGACCAACTAGGCAAGCAAAAACTACCGGCGATTGCCCACTGGGAAGGCAATCATTACATTGTCGTTTACGAAGTGAGTGGCGATCGCGTTATCGTCGGCGATCCGGCAAAGGGTCAACGCAGCCTTACTCGACAAGAGTTTCAAGCCGATTGGAGTGGTTATGCTCTCCTCCTCGAACCTACTGCTTTCTTAAAAGAGACTCAAGAGCCTACTACTTCCTTCTGGCAATTCTGGGAATTAGTTAAACCCCACGGGTTGGTACTATCGGAAGTGTTTCTTGCTTCTTTACTAATCCAACTCTTTGCTTTAGTGACACCCTTACTCACCCAACTATTGGTCGACCGCGTGGTAGTGCAGCGCAGTAGTTTGACTCTCATGGCTGTGGGGATAGGATTGTTGATTTTTGGGCTATTTCGCGTACTAATGACCGGATTGCGGCAATATTTACTAGATCATACTGCCCGGCGTGTCGATTTAGCCCTAATTGTCGGTTTTATCCATCATACTTTTCGCTTGCCGTTGAGTTTTTTTGAATCTCGTTATGTGGGCGATATTATTGCTCGCGTCCAAGAAAATCATAAGATTCAGCGTTTTCTGACGGGGGAAGCCCTCTCGATTTTTCTCGATTTACTGACTGTCTTTGTCTATGTGGGGTTGATGTTCTGGTATAGCTGGCAAATGGCTTTACTGGCTTTAGCAATTGTTCCGCCTTTTTTCTTTTTGGCTTTAATCACCACACCCTTTTTACAAAAAGTTTCCCGCGAGATTTTTACCGCCCTAGCTAAAGAAAGCAGTTACCTAATTGAAGCCCTCACGGGACTTCCGACAGTCAAATCAATGGCAGTCGAACAGCGAGTGCGCTGGCACTGGGAAGAATTACTCAATCGGTCGATTAAAACTACTTTTGCCGGACAAGTTATTAGCAACAAACTACAAATCTTTAGTTCTACCATTGAAGTAGTGACTACTACAGGGATTCTCTGGTTTGGGGCTTGGCAGGTAATTAACGACCAACTAACCATCGGGCAATTAGTTGCCTTTAATATGCTGCTCGGCTATGTGATTACACCATTTCAGCGACTGACGGTACTGTGGAATCAATTGCAAGAAGTGATTATTTCCGTCGAACGCATTAATGATGTCCTCGATGCCGAACCAGAAGAAGACTTGTACCAGCAACCCCGTCAAATTCTCACCTCCTTGCGGGGACACCTACGCTTTGAAAGAGTGACTTTTCGCTATCACCCAGATAATGAGAATAATACGCTCGAAAATCTCAGTTTTGAGGTGCAGCCAGGACAGACAATCGCCCTTGTCGGTCGCAGTGGTTCGGGGAAAACCACCGTTGCCAAGTTAATTTTGGGTCTGTATCCACCCACAGAAGGAAAGATTTTAATCGACGGTAATGACATTACGACCCTGTCTTTGCGATCGCTGCGGGAGCAAATCGGGGTAGTCGATCAGGCTAATTTTCTTTTCGGCGGGACGATTCGGGAAAATATCAGTATCAGCCATCCCGAAGCGAGTTTGGAACAGATTCGACAAGCAGCTTCTCAGGCAGGGGCAGATGAGTTTATCGAAAAGTTGCCTTTAGGCTACGAAACCCCTATTGGCGAAAGAGGCGGCATGTTGTCGGGGGGTCAGCGTCAGCGTTTGGCGATCGCCCGCGCTCTTTTGGGCAATCCCCGTTTGCTGATTTTAGACGAAGCTACTAGTAGTCTCGATGCAGAATCAGAGCGCATTATTCAAAATAACCTCAATACCATTCTCCGAGGTCGAACGACAATTATCATTGCCCATCGTCTGTCGACAGTACGCAAAGCCGACTTAATTCTCGTCCTCGAGCGCGGCATCCTCGTTGAAAGCGGCACTCACGACGTTTTGATGGCAAAACGCGGTCACTACTTTTATCTCAATCAACAACAACTGGCGATCGCTAGTTAATTAGAAGGCAGAAAGACGGAAAGGTGCAAGCTCACCTTCGAGGCAGTAAGGATATAGCTTTAACAAATAGCTTTTATCTCGAACGGATAAAGAGATATCAATTTTCAATTTCTTAAGCTAACAGCTAATAGCTTATTTAATCCACAATCACGAAAAATGTCTTACTACACAGAAGTTAATAATTCACGTCCATCCCGTGAAAAGATGCGGAAGATAAGGGTTCTCATCGTTGATGACCAGCATCTGAACCGCAAATTGTTAGAGGTTATTCTCGATTCCGAGCCAGACCTAGAGATTGTCGGTACTGCCGAAGATGGTCGGGAGGCTTTGGCACAAATCGAAATGCTTCATCCCGATATCGCGCTGATGGGTATCGAAATGCCAGGGATGGATGGGATAACTACAACCGAGACAATTTGCCAACGTTTTCCTAACACTAAAGTTATCATTATTACCAGCCCCGAGCGACAAGAATATGTCAATCGCTCTTTAAAAGCTGGAGCCAAAGGATTTTTACTCAAAGACACTCCTGCTAAAGAACTAGCCGACGCCATTCGCTTGGTCAATCAAGATTATTTACAGTTCGGACCGGGATTATTTAAGCAAGTCGATGAAGAAGTCGTAGATATCCTTGCCAACGACAAAGACGAGTCTGAGGACAATCTCGATAAGGCTACCAGTACCGATATTGTTCTGTCTCCCACCAGGCTACCCTCAACAGCAACGACTCGAGATGATTGGTCGATGGCAACGAAGGATCTACTCGATGCCTTACCTCTTGTCTCGACGAGAGGATTGCTCTACTTCTTGGCCATCTTTACTGGCGTAGTTTTGCCTTGGTCGATCCTCGCTAAAGTTGACGAGACGGGGATGGCTCGAGGCAAATTGGAACCTAAGGAAAAAACCATCGAGCTAGATGCGCCAGTTTCCGGTACGGTAGAGACGATTAATGTCAGAGAGGGAGAGATAGTCAAGGCAGGACAAATTTTGGTAGAACTCGAATCGGATGTAATTCGCGCCGAGCTCAAACGGATGGAAGAACAACAGACAGGTCAATTAAATCGCTTAACTCAGCTAGAACTGCTACAAAATCACTTATTTCTATCGCTGCGCGCGCAACAACAACAGAACCAGGCACAACAACTAGAAAAACAAGCACAAGTCGAGCAAGCCAGACAAAGTCTCGATACACTTAAAACTATCTATCGCACCCAGAAAGAAGAAAAATTGGCCCAATTAGACCAAGCCAAACAAGGAATTGAAGTGAGTAATGCTGCTTATCGACTAGCAGAAGTAGCTTTGGCAGGTGCCCGGGAAAAAGTGTCGCGCTATCGCAAAGCGTTTCAGCATGGCATAATTTCCAAAGACCGCTTACAGGACATCGAACTTCAAGTTAAAGAAAACCAAGAACGACTCGTGCAAGCTCGTTCCGAAGCCGAACAAGCTCAATCCCGCCTCAAAGAACAGCAGAGCAACTATAACAAGCTCATCCAGCAAATCGAATCGGAGATCGAACAGGCACAGCTAAGCTTACAAGAACAACAACGCAGCTATCAAAGTTTGGTTCATTCCGGTGAATTGGCGTTGCTCAAAACAGAAGAACAACTCAAAGACTTAGAAACTCAAATTACTACCCTTAAAGCCGAAATCGCTCAGAGCAAGAGCCAAATAGCATCTTTACAATTCCAGTTAAAGCAACGAGTCCTTAAAGCTCCCGCTAGCGGTACAGTATTTCATTTACCAGTCTCCGGTGCAGGGGCGGTAGTACAATCGGGAGAAGAAATAATTGAACTTGCGCCAGAGAATTCTCCTCTAGTACTGCGGGCACAAATGAGTCCCACCGAAACCGGTTTTTTGCGGTTGGGCATGCCAGTAAAAATTAAGTTTGATGCCTATCCTTTCCAAGATTACGGAGTTTTACCTGGTCGCGTTAGTTGGTTTTCCCCAGACTCGAAAATCAGAGAAACTGCTAAGGGCAACCAGGAAACTTTTGAGATAGAGATCGAGTTAGAGCGGTCATATTTGTTAGGGCAAAATAAACCGATCCTTCTTACTGCCGGTCAAACGGCTACGGCAGAGGTAATCGTTCGCCAACGTCGTCTCATCGATTTTATCCTCGATCCGTTTAAGAAATTACAAAAAGGTGGTTTGGAACTCTAAACTTGTTGCTTAAAACCTTCTAGACATCCGATCCTTGAAAATAGCTCTCGTTAAGGCTTAGCTCGGAACTGCCCTGAATAATCGCAATCAGCTCATCTTCTCGATATAGTGCTGTACCCACCGGCAAATCGTTTGGGGACGAGCCGAGCCGATAATCATTCTTAGATCCACCTAGAAAGATCTTATCTTCATCGAGATTAAAGTCGGTAATCAGAGCGTAGTCATCATTACCTGCCTCGTCATAGTGGATGACGATTTCAGACTGAGTTTGAGAATTTCCCCCTAATACAAAAAGATCTGCTCCTTGACCGCCACTCAAGGTATCAATGCCACTGGTATCTAGTGTAACGAAGAGAGTATCGTTGACGAAGTTAATACCTCCACCCGTGAGGGTATCATCTCCTTTACCGCCACTAATATAGTCATTGCCATCTATACCGACGAGAATATCGTTGCCCTCTCCGCCCTCTAAGGTATCGTCTTCTTTTCCACCGACTAAAATATCATCTCCCGGACCACCTGTAAGGGAATTATCGCCATCCATGTCGAAGATAATGATGTTGCCCTCTCCAGGTTCAACTGCAAATGATATGGTGCTAGTCATAGAAACCCTCCCTAGCTCAATTGAATAAAAAACTTCTTGTTAATTTTTATACTTCTTTTTTTCTCTTAAGCTTTATCTCAAAATTCTGAGGAGAACTCATAATTTTTTACACGAGACAGGTACAATAGATAAATTTTGCCTCAGTAAGATTGGAAAAAGTTGCAATTATATCTTTTAATATTGAACCCGATCTTTCAAGTCTCTGAGATTAATTTTTTACCCATAATTAAGATACTTATGACTTAAAATTTTTGCTTAAAATTTCTGTTTGTTCGAGCTTGCCTTCTCTTCCGAGGAATTTCTTGCGATCTCGTAACTTTTAATACTTACTAAATGCTAAATCTCGAGTAGATTTTCTAACTTTCAACTTCCCCCAGACATAATTATCTTAATTATGTTTATAAGAAGCTGTAATGAAATGCTCCATTCCATTCTATTCAATAGTCAAATCAACATAGAAGACGTAAAAGTAGCATTTAGCTGTAGAGTTATGAGTAAAGAGATCGATCTTAGTCGGCAAGATATTTTAAACTACCTTAAATTATCGTGCCAAATCCCTAATATCCTTGAAGGAGTTATTACCTGCAAAATTATCGAACTCAAAGCAGCAGAAATAGGTATTACAGTAACAACAGAAGAACTACAACAAGCAGCAGATGATTTTCGGCTAACTCACCAACTTTTTAATGTTGAAGCTACCAGATCTTGGCTGCAAAGACATCATTTGTCATTGGATGATTTTGAAAGTTTAATTTATACCAACATGCTTTCGCGAAAATTAGTCGAGCATTTATTTGGCGATCGCGTAGAATCTTTTTTCTACGAGCATCAGCTAGATTATGCTGGCGTAGCAATGTACGAGGTAGTCTTGGATGATGAAGACTTAGCCATGGAACTATTTTGTGCCTTACAAGAAGGCGAAATTAGTTTTCATGAAGTTGCTCGCCAATACATTACTCAGCCGTCTCTTCGCCGTTCTGGCGGCTATCGAGGCATAGTCAGTCGCCGAGAGTTAAAATCGGAGATTTCCGCTGCGGTTTTTGCCGCTACTCCCCCACAGTTCCTCAAGCCGATTATTACCTCTCAAGGAGTACACTTAATTTTAGTAGAAGAAATTATTCACCCCCAATTAGACGAGGAATTACGAAAGCAAATTCTCAGCGATCTTTTTTCTGACTGGTTAAAACAACAAATGGCAGAAGTACAAGTCGTAACTAATCTTGATGCCAATATTCCAAAAAAACTTCCTTTGACAGTTTCTCAGCAGAGAGTATAGAAAATTCGTCTATCTAAGCTTTAATGCTCGCGCGTTCATTGGTGTCAACTGCGATGCAGGCTTAACTTGTTATCAATGGAACTCTTTAGTTAAACAAAAATTTTAAAACACACAATTACTAGATTTATGTCTTAAAAAAAAATGATTCTAGTCAAAACAATGGAAGGAACAAGTCAAAGAAATTGGAAAAGTTGCACATCACATAGCTTGAGAATTGAGTAGGAGCAAATATGTTTGTAGCTGGAGACAAAATAGTAGTATTTTTGTCGATTATAATTGGCAAATCTACTTGTTTTGTCTGTTTGTTCTCTTCATAATTAAAACCATAGAGAAAAACAAAGCAAGTTTAATTTTCTCTATTAATAACTCTTAAACAAATAAGTTAAGGAGAAAGACAAATGGCTAATATCCAACTTTCCGAATTAAATCCTGCTGGTTCTGAATTATTCCAAGATTCCGAAAACTACTTGAACGAATTAAACGAACAAGAAATGGGTCATGTTGTTGGCGGTTATACTTTTGCTGCTAGTAAAGCTCAAAGTGGCGTCGGTATAACTGGAATTTCAGTTAGTGCCCAAAGCAATAACGGTAATACTGTTAACGCTAACACCTATGGCAACTTTAACACTGCCGTAGCTTATTAAAACCATAGAGAAAATCAACACAAGTTTAATTTTCTTTAGCTAATAACTCTCAAATAAATAAGTTAAGGAGAAAGACAAATGGCTAATATCCAACTTTCCGAATTAAATCCTGCTGGTTCTGAATTATTCCAAGATTCCGAAAACTACTTGAACGAATTAAACGAACAAGAAATGGGTCATGTT
>JADEWQ010000057.1:22221-35245 GCA_015207585.1 Pleurocapsales cyanobacterium LEGE 06147
TGTTGGCGGTTATACTTTTGCTGCTAGTAAAGCTCAAAGTGGCGTCGGTATAACTGGAATTTCAGTTAGTGCCCAAAGCAATAATGGTAACACTGTTAACGCTAACACCTATGGCAACTTTAACACTGCCGCAGCTGATTTGTAGAGAGTTGCAAAACAACCAAGCTTAGACTTTATAAGTCTTGAGCCTTTGTTCAAAAAATAGGGAGTAATGTCTTATGGGCTTAGAGGGTCGTGGAATCCATCCTCATTAATAAGCTAATAAGATCTTTTCTCCCTTACTCAATCATACTACAAATTTACGATAGTTGTTTAACAATTTTTATCAACTATCAGGAGAAATTGCTATGGCTCAGATCCGAATATCGGGGCTAAATTCTGCCGGCTCTGAATTGTTTGCAGATGGAGAAAGTTTTCTTCAAGAATTAGCAGAAGATGAACTAGCTGCGATCGCGGGAGGATTTTTGAAAATAAACTTGAGTAATTTGAGTATTTTATCCGAACAATCCTTTGACTTTAACTATTTTAGAGCGCAAGGAACTGCAGTTAGTGGATTAGGTAATAGCGTCAACAACAATACAATCAACGGTCAAACTTACAATGCTAATTCTGTTAGCAACATTAATACGCCTGGATAAAAAGTTGATGGTATTTGTCTGAAGTTATCAACACAAAAATTAAGGTAATACAACCATGTCAAATATTCAAATTCACGAACTGAGTTCGTCAGGTTCTGAACTGTTTAAAGATTCAGAGAGTTTTCTTGATGAATTGTCTGAAGAGGAAACAGCAACTTTGATTGGCGGATCGAATCGCAGACTAGCATTGAGTATAGTGAGTGTTCAATCAAATATCTCTGTTTTTTCTAACAGTGTAATTACTGCTAATACTAATAGTGTTAATGCTAACACTATTGGAAATGTAAATTCTAGTGTTTAACATTAACACTTTGGGTTTAAGTCCCCTCTTTACCTGTTGGTTAAGAGTAACAAGTAACGGAAATTTACTCTTTACTCATTACTCTTTACTCGTTACTCTATATTGACCTTCTGCCTTCTTTTAATGCCGATCACTCTTAATTTTTTCAGTTAATTCTTTGAGTCGCGCGACTTTAAAATTTACCAAGCAATTGAATTATTGGTAACTAAGCAACCAACAATCAGCTATGACTTTCTTATTAAGTGGGGAAAATGTCTTCGATTATCTAATTGAACGAGGACTATGCGAGTCTGAAGTTAAATCTTTAGGCAAAATTGAACCAAAAATTGCCAAAAATTTTAACTTATTAATAAATTTATCCGACGAAGAACAAATACTTGTTAAACAAGAACCGCATAATCGTTCGGGGGAAACGGCGGGAGAGTTTGCTAGGGAATGGCGAATTCGTCAATTTATACAGCAATTTTCCGAACTGGATTCTTGGCGTACTTGGTTGCCAGAAGTGATTGATTTCGATCTAGCTAATTCAATTATGGCGATCACCTATTATCAAGACCATCAGAATTTAGCTGATTTTTACAGTCAGGAGAATATTTTTCCCGAACAGATTGCTAAAACTATTGGTTCGATGGTGGCAACTATCCATCGTACTACCTTTAAACGTCAGGAATATCAAGATTTTTTTGCTCAGGCAACAGATACTAGTAATTATTTTCCCGATCTGTTAAAGGGTTTAGAACGAATCTCGCCTGAAATTTTTGGTCAAGTTCCCTCGGATGGCTTAAAATTCCTCACTTTGTATCAACGTTATGAGAGTTTGGGAAAAGCGATCGCGCTATTACAGAAAAGTCTTCAGCCTTGTTGCTTAGTACACAACGATTTGAAGTTAAATAACTTGCTGTTACCCCTTGATTGGGAGCAAACTGATTCAATTGAACTCAAGTTGATCGATTGGGAACGTTCTAGTTGGGGAGATCCAGCTTTCGATCTGGGGATGCTGGTTAGTAGCTATTTGAGTTGTTGGCTCGGTAGCTTAGTTGTCAGTAAAACTCTGGCAATTGAAGAATCTTTACGCTTAGCGATGACTCCTTTGGAACTGCTTCAACCTTCTTTGGTTAATTTGCTAACAACCTATTTAACTAATTTTCCACAAATTTTAGAACAGCAGCCAGATTTTCCCAGACGAGTGATGCAATTTGCTGGTTTGGCACTGATTCATACCATTCAATCGCTGCTTCAATATCAAAAATCTTTTAACAATACTGGCATTTGTATGCTTCAAGTTGCCAAAACTTTGTTGTGTCGTCCCGAAATATCTATGCAAACAATCTTTGGTAAATCAGAAGCGGAACTAATATCTTTGAGTAAATCAATTAATTAAAATATTATGACCCAGTTGCTATCACTACCATCTCAACTGCAACAGAACCAATTGGAACGGTTAAAGTCTGCGTTGGAGGATCTTGTAGAGCGACTCGAGATCGAACCTGACTTTACGATTCGTCATCCGGATTACAAACCTTTAGAGCTATCGCCAGAAGCAGTAGAACGTTTTAAAAAGTTACCTCAAGAATTACAAGACAAATATCTCAGTCAACAATTACAAGGTTTTATTTACGGTATCTATTACAATAGCTCATTAAAAACTGCTCTGGCTAAAGAGCGCGACGAGCGAGCAGTGGTTGATGAGAATTTGGAAAATAATACCTTTTTAGGAGTAGATTTAGATTTCTATCAAAAATTACACGACAGTAACTGTGGTGAAGGCTATTTCGATCCGGGTTGGCAAGCGATCGCTAAAAAAGATGATGGTAGTCTAGTTGTAACTAAAAATGGTTTAACCTTACATCTTGAAGTTGAACGTCACCTATCTGCAGAACAACAACAGGCTAAGATTGGCGATCTAGTTGCAGTTCGTTTACCAAAAAATCGAGTCCAAAATGGATTTTATCTGGCAGTAGGAAATATTGGTTTAAGCAAAGATCATTTAGAAACTACTGTACGCATCTATTTTCATCTCACTGCTGACGGTGCGGTTGCGATGATGAAAAGTTTGACAGAGGAATTGAATCAGCTAGCTATTCCCTTTTCGTTTAAGGCTCTGTACAATCCTTCTAGCTATCAACGGGATGATTCAGCCGTACTGTATATAGAGCGCAATAACTACCCAACTGTTCGATCGGTATTGCAAAATATTTATACTCAACATCAAACCTACTTTGAACCCGAAGTTCCTTTATTTACTAAATTGTTAGCACCGGGATTAGCTTTAGCTGAAGAACCCAACTACAAATTCTCCCATCAAGATAGTTTTGGTACGAATCGCTGTCAGATTGTGGTCAATGGTTTATTGGCAGCTAGACAACAAGGAGATCGATCTCCCGCCAAACGAATGATAGCAATTCAAAAGCAATTTTACTCACTAGGAATTGAATTAGAACGTTCCTATCTCAATGCCAATTCAGAAGATATTTATACTCCTCTTGAACTGTCACTGACCCACGGCTAAAAGCGCCGAGTAATGTTCATCCCACCGCTAAAAGCGGATGGGTTTCCACATTTCCCATTTTAATTATGAAGATAACCGACCTTACCCCAGTAGCTAATCCAGTTAAGAGTAAACCACAGCAATTTACCCCAAATATAAAATATCCAGAATCAAACCTACCTTTTTATCGCCAATTAGGACGTACCGATTTAACTGTCAGTTGTCTTGGACTTGGTGGTGGCGGACATATCTCTAGTGAAGATACTCTCTATGCCTTCGAACGAGGAGTTAACTTCTTTTTCTACTCTAGCGATTTGCATCATTATCTCTATAGTTCTATGGCACCAACATTGCGACAACTTTGCGGTCGCAATTCGACAGTTCGAGAACAGGTAGTCTTAGCTACTGTTAGTTACATGGTAAAAACCCCCGAAGCAGTCTTAGCTTCTTTATTGGATCAATTTGTCGATCTGGGAATAGATTACATCGATGTCTTCTTTTGGGGTTGGATTGACGATGATAATGCTCGGGATTTTGAGAAGTGCATCGATGCATCCGACGATCTGCGAGGTGCTAATTCAGTTTACCAGCGCTTGATCGAACGGATGTTTTATACTTCTGAAAGAATGAAAAAAATGGGCATCATTCGTTATATTGGTGCTTCTTTTCACAGTCACGATCTAGCTCGAAAATGGTTGCATCATTCTTGTCTAGATGTAGTGATGGTTCGTCATAATATTGCTCATCGTACCGCCCAAACCAAAGTTTTTCCTTATCTTGACCCTCAAGATCCCAATCGACCAGGGATAGTTACCTTTAAATCTACTGGTATGCATGGTCCTTTATGGCAAGCTCCTCCTGACTTACCGCCTGGGTGTTGGCAACCTACTGTACCAGATCTCTATCGCTATTCTCTCAGTCAAAACTGTGTTGATGTGGCTTTAGCGGGATGGACAAAACGGGAGCAGATTGATGCAGCGATCGCAGGAGTCCAACAAGGAAAGCTTACGGCTGAAGAACTAGATTATCTCAATCTCTATGGCGATCTACATCGCAACCGCATCAAAGTTGAAGATGTCCCACCCGAACATTGGTTATAGCGGTCTTAATTTATTGTTATTGCTGTAGAAAAAATGATTCAAACTACAACTCAATCCTTACTACCCATAGCATCTACTTTAACCGAAAAAGAAATTATTGCTTATTTGCGTCGCTCCCGCCGATGGTCAGAAATACTGAATGCAGTAGAACAAGAAGCGACGATCGCGGCATTTTGCCAACAATTTGGAATCGAGATTACTAATGAAGAATTGCAAGCTGCCGGAGATGCTTTTCGCCTACAACACAGGTTATTGGGAATCCAACAAACCCAAGCCTGGCTTAAACAACAAAGAATTACCCTCGAAGAATGGTCAGAAGGAATTAGACATCAATTATTGCTAACTAAACTAAAAGAACACCTGTTTGGTACAGATGTAGATGCTCACTATATTAACAATCGCGATCGCTATCGAAGAGTAGCCTTATCTCAGATTTTAGTCCCTGACTTGGATGCGGCTCTAGCGATCGTGCAATTACTTCGCGAACAAAACGCTTCTTTCTGTGCTTTAGCCTTGGAACACTCTAAAGGGAAACAATCCCAAGAAAATGGCGGCTTTATTGGAATTCGCTTTCTAGCAGAATTAATGCCGGAGATAGAGCAGGGAATTTCCGAAGCGAAGGAAGGGGAAATAATTGGTCCAATCCAAACAAAACTTGGCTACCATATTCTCCGAGTTGAAAAGTGGTTTCCGCATCAACTGAGCGAATCAGCCAGAGAACAAATTTTGGAGTCTTTGTTTCAACCTTGGTTACAGGAGCAGCAAAATAATTTGGCGTTTACCAATGGATAATTGACAATTGATAATTAATAATTATTGATGTTTTCCCAATTTAGGCGTAGTGAGTTATCTTCTAAAATTGACACAGAACCGTTCGTGTAAATCTGAACAAATCTACACTTTTATAATGGACTAACCATTAAAGGCTGAACGGCACAGCTCATTAGCCCTTCGAGCGTAAATGCTTCTAGAGCATACTTTCTTATTATTTGTAAGCTTCCGTTTATGTCTGCATTAATCAAGACATCTTTAGCGGTCTTAAATAAGCCGCGCTTAACTCTTTTACCTAAATAACTAGACTGTTTTACAGGTAGCTCTAAATCTAAAGCTGAAGTCTTAGAAGTGTAAGACTCATTAATTGTTATTACTTTAATACCTGCTAACTCACATTTATAAGTAATCTTCTCGATTAACTTAGCGTGTGGTATTTGTGTAAAAGATTGATTATTACGCTTACCCAGATTTACTTTCTGCTTCCAATTATCGTTCTTACCTATTACTAGAGTATTAATACCTTTAGTTATTAGAGTATCTACAATTAACTTACTTACTTTATGTAAGCAGTTCTCTATTATTTGATTACGTTTATAGGTTAATGCTTGTATTCTCTTGCTAGTCTTTTGATTACCTTTTAGTAAACATTGTAGCTTGGCTTTTCTCTTATTGTAGTAGTGATTAATTGCTTTTAGTTTCCTTCCGTTAATCAGCATTGGTCTAAAGCCTGGCTGATTTGATGTTAAAGCAACTAAGTTATTAATCCCTAAATCAATACCAGCTATGAAAGTCTCAGGTAATAATGCTTGTTCTTCTTTTTCATAGATAATCTCTATAACATAAGCAGAACAAGTAGGAACTATTCTAACTTGGTCTATCTCCTTTATTGAGGTAGGAACTTTAATATTAGACATAGACAAATAACAAATGCCTAACTTTAAAGTCTTCTTATAAACAGACTCATTAGGATAGATTAATATGTTTCTACCTTTTGTCTTGTCTTTGTATTTAGGTATTCTTGGCTCACCTAGATATTTATGTGGATTCTTTTTCCAATCTTTATGAGCATTAACATACCCAGTCCAAACCTCCGTAAGGTTCTTAATGATTTGCTTAGAGACTTTAGTAGGTAAAGCACGATAAGCGTCAGTATTCTTTACCTTGTGGTAAAGGCTAGGCAATCCCATAGTTTTACCTTCAGCAAAGTAATACTGGCGATACTCATAATTAGCAAGGTTAAATAGATTCTTAGACTTAAAAGCTAAGTTATCTATTTCTTGCCATAACTTATTTGATTTCTTAATTACGTGTTTTTCTACTTGTCTCATAAGTGTTATAATAACACTGTATTATCCAGTATAACAATCTATGTCTAAGCATTTAACAATAGAGATTTCAGAGAAGGAAGCAGAGATATTAAAAGACTTCTGTGAGCAAGAGCAAAGAACGCAGACTGATGTAATAAGAGCTTATATCCGTTCTCTTTCTAAGAAGATAGATAAGTATAAAAATGTGTAGGTTTGTTCAGATATTATGGCAACAGTTCAAAACCCATCAAACTCCCTTTGCTGAGAAAGCCCCAATGGTACAGATCCCATCTAGAGACATAACTTTGGAGGAGTTTCTGAAGCTGCCAGAAACTAAACCTGCTAGTGAATATATTGATGGGCAAATCATTCAGAAGCCAATGCCACAGGGGAAGCACAGCACGATTCAAACCGAGTTATCTACTACCATCAACGTCATTCTTAAACCTCAGCAGATTGCACGAGCATTTTCAGAGTTACGTTGCACGTTTGGTGGACGGTCAACAGTTCCAGATATATCTGTGTTTACTTGGTCGAAAATTCCCCGCGATGAAAATGGCGAGGTTGCCAATCTTTTTTTTATACCTCCTGACTGGACAATCGAGATTCTCTCACCCGAACAAAGCCAAACCAAAGTAACCAAAAATATTTTGCACTGTCTCCATCATGGAACTCAAATGGGTTGGCTAATCGATCCAGATGAACAAACCGTGTTTGTTTATTTTCCAGGACAGCAATTAGAGGTGTTTGACAAACCAGAGCAAAAACTTCCAGTTCCCTCCTTTGCTAATGAGCTACACCTAAGTGTAGGAAATTTGTTTGGTTGGTTATTAGAATGACTAATGACCAATGACTAACGACGAAAAATGAGATAACTTTCTTACAGTCAAACTCCTCGCGATCGCTGTAAGGAGTTAATTTTGCGTCGGCTATTTTATGTTCTTTCCATTGAAAACTGGTGTCAGCTAAAATAAACTCATGATGAGTATGAATTAATTAGAGCGATCGCTTTGCTGCTACTCCGTAGTCGCTTCGCGCCTCGCCAAAGGCAAGATCGCTATTTTTAGAGAAGTTGTCAAAATACGGTTATAGGTACAAGGGAAAGATTAAAGATTCAAGACTATTTCCTTTTCCCTTTACCCCTATATCGATTGAGATTTATCGCACCCAGTTACAAGCAAGGAGGGAAAATGGCTACACTCAAATACCGCCGTCGAGAAAATATCGAGGGTAATTTTTACGTCGATGCAAGTTGTATAGATTGCGATACCTGTCGCTGGATGGCACCGGAGATATTTCATAGTGCAGGAGACCAATCGGCAGTATATCATCAACCCAGTGACGATAAAGAACAATTAAAAGCCATGCAGGCGCTTTTGTCCTGTCCTACAGCTTCCATCGGTACGGTAGAGAAACCAAAAGATATCAAAACAGTCCAACAAACTATTCCCATTCCCATAGAAGATAATGTCTATCACTGCGGCTATCACTCTGAAAAATCCTACGGCGCGGCTAGTTACTTTATCCAAAGAACAGAAGGAAACATCCTGATCGATTCTCCCCGTTTCGCCCCTCCTCTAGTTAGACAATTAGAAGAAATGGGAGGAGTGCGCTACATGTACCTAACCCATAGAGATGATGTCGCCGATCATCGCAAATTTCAGGAGCAGTTTAATTGCGATCGCCTTATTCACAAAGATGATATTACATCTGATACTAAAGATGTAGAAATTCAGCTTGCTGGTATCGAACCAATTGAATTTGCCCCCGATATTTTAATTATCCCCGTTCCCGGACATTCAAAGGGACATACGGTTCTCCTCTACCGCGAGAAATTTCTCTTTACTGGCGATCATCTAGCTTGGTCAGATTATCTCAACCAACTATATGCTTTTCGCGGCTACTGTTGGTATTCTTGGTCCGAGCTAGTTAAATCTATGGAGAGACTGGCAAACTATTCCTTTGAATGGGTACTCCCCGGTCATGGTCGTCGCTATCATGCAGACAGAGATACGATGAAACAACAAATGCAAAAATGCCTGACTTGGATGAAAAAACAATGACCGGTAGGGACGTAGCATGCTACTTCCCTACAAAAAAACCTTGGCGCACTTTGCAACGGCAGCCGCTACAATGGGACGGGGCGTATAAACTGCCGAACTAAATTCGGCAGACAGCCCCTCGGGAACCCCCACAACGCGCTGCCTCGCCTTTGCGTGAGACTAAATTTATATGCAAAATCAAGACCAAATCCATCCCAGAGAAAAACTCGATCGCGAGATTATCAATAATTTACTGCAAGGAGAACCAGACGATTACAAATTAGCAGAACTAGCTCGATTGCGTATCCGTTACCGCAATTTTCCCGGTGCACGAGACATTCAAAAAGATCTGGATTTAATTTTGCAGCAGTGGCAACTATCGGAAGAAGAACTTTATGCCAAAACTCGCCAAATTCACGCCGTTGGTACAATATATCGTCATCAAGTAAAATCAAAAGATCAGCAAGACTGGACTTGAATCAAGAATAATTGCAACAAGACAGCTTGCAGCCATTAAAATAGGTAATTGCTTTGCCTTTTTGTCTTGACCTCTAAGAGCTTAATTTCCTCACCAATCTATGACTGCAACTACGCCGACCCTATCCAGCCAATACGACCCCACCACTACAGAATCCAAGTGGCAGAAATACTGGGAAGAAAAAGAAGTATTTAAGGCAAATCCGGAAGGGAAAGGTGAACCCTACTGTATCGTCATCCCACCGCCCAATGTAACTGGTAGCTTACATATGGGACATGCCTTTGAAAGTTCCCTGATAGATGTTCTAACACGCTACCATCGGATGATTGGATGCAATACCCTGTGGTTACCCGGTACCGATCATGCCAGTATTGCTGTGAGCGCAATTCTAGACAATCGACTCAAAAAAGAAGGAAAAAGTCGCCACGATCTAGGACGGGAAGAATATCTCAGACAGGCTTGGCAGTGGAAAGAAGAATCGGGAAATACTATCGTTAATCAGCTTAGAAGGTTAGGGGTTTCGGTAGACTGGACGAGAGAAAGATTTACCATGGACGAAGGCTTATCCCATGCAGTCAAAACTGCCTTTGTCCAACTGTATGAAGAAGGTTTAATTTATCACGGCAATTATTTAGTCAACTGGTGTCCTGCTTCCCAATCAGCAGTATCCGATTTAGAAGTAGAAAATAAGGAAGTAGACGGACATCTGTGGCATTTCCGCTATCCCCTTACTGATGGTAGTGGTTATGTAGAAGTAGCCACTACCCGTCCGGAAACTATGTTGGGAGACACCGCAGTAGCTGTAAATCCCAATGACGATCACTATCGGCATTTGCTTGGCAAGACTGTAACTCTACCGATTATGAGACGAGAGATTCCGATCATTGCCGATGAATTAGTCGATCCCGAGTTTGGTACTGGTTGCGTCAAAGTGACTCCCGCCCACGATCCCAACGACTTTGCCATGGGTCAACGCCACAATCTACCGTTTATTAACATTATGAATAAAGACGGTACTTTGAATGAAAATGCGGGAGAATTTATCGGACAAGACCGTTTTGTTGCCCGTAAAAATGTAGTAAAGCGGCTAGAAGAAGAGGGAGTATTAGTTAAGGTAGAAGACTATCATCATAACGTTCCCTATAGCGATCGCGGTAAAGTACCTGTAGAACCTCTCCTATCTACTCAGTGGTTTGTTAAAATCGAACCTTTAGCCCAAAAAGCTTTATCTTTTCTAGACGAACAAGATTCTCCCCACTACGTACCCGAACGCTGGAAAAAAGTCTATCGCGATTGGCTAGTCAAAATCAAAGATTGGTGTATTTCTCGTCAGTTATGGTGGGGGCATCAAATTCCTGCTTGGTATGTAGTTAGTGAAACAGCGGGGGAAGTTAGGGACGATACTCCCTTTGTAGTTGCTTATAACGAAAAGGAAGCCAAGGAAAAAGCAAGGGCAAAATATGGAGACAACATCCAACTAGAACAAGACCCCGATGTTCTCGACACTTGGTTTTCTTCTGGTTTGTGGCCTTTCTCGACTATGGGATGGCCTGAAGAAACTGCCGATCTCAAAACCTACTATCCCACAAGTACCCTAGTGGCGGGATTTGACATCATCTTTTTCTGGGTAGCGAGAATGACGATGATGGCAGGACATTTTACTAACCAAATGCCCTTTAAAGATGTCTATATCCACGGGTTGGTATTGGATGAAAACGGACAAAAAATGTCCAAGTCTAAAGGGAATGGTATCGATCCTCTGTTAATGATCGATAAATATGGTGCCGATGCCCTCCGTTACACTTTGATTAAAAAAGTAGCTGGGGCAGGACAGGACATTAGCTTCGATTACAATCGTAAAACGGATGAATCGCCTTCAGTAGAAGCTTCGCGCAATTTTGCTAACAAACTTTGGAATGCAGCTAGATTCGTGATGATGAATTTAGACGGTAAAACACCCCAACAGTTAGGGGAACCAAAGCAAGAATCTTTAGAGTTGAGCGATAAATGGATTCTTTCGCGCTTCAATCAAATCGTCGGGCAAACTAGAGAATATATCGAAGCTTATGGTTTGGGAGAAGCTGCTAAAGGATTGTACGATTTTATTTGGGGTGACTTTTGTGACTGGTACATCGAACTAGTTAAATCCCGCCTGTGGCAAAAAGATAATTCTACTTCCCGTCAAGTTGCGCAACAAACCTTAGCTTATGTTCTCGAAGGTATTCTCAAACTACTTCATCCCTTTATGCCTCATATTACCGAAGAGATTTGGCAGACTTTAACTCAGACAAACGAGGAAGTTCTTGCCTTACAAAATTATCCCGAACCGATAGCGAATGCGATCGATCCAGAGTTAGAACAAGATTTTGAATTACTAATTGGCGTAATTCGTACTCTTCGCAATCTTAGGGCAGAAGCAGGAGTAAAACCAGGAGTAGAAATTACGGCTATTTTACAGACAGAAAGTAACGCAGAAAGTCGAATCTTACACGAGGGCGCAACTTATATTCGAGACTTGGCCAAAGTAGAAAATTTGACCGTCACAAAAACTTTAGCAAAAGATCCCGGACAAGTAATTGCTAGTGTATTTGCCACGGTACAAGTCTTAATTCCTTTGACTGGAATTGTGGATATAGATCTTTTGCGTAGTAAATTAGAAAAAAACTTAGCTAAAGTAGAGGCAGAAGTGAAATCTCTAACTGGTCGTCTCAGTAATCCAGGGTTTGTCAACAAAGCACCTGCTGAAGTAGTTCGGGGAGCGAGAGATGCTCTGGCAGAAGCTCAAAAGGCGGCAGAGATTTTAGGCGATCGCTTGCAACGTCTGAAGTAAACTTATTGGTGGTCCTTCTTTTGATTGCTCTTTTGCAACAACACCAATACCAACTTAGATATTAATGACCTGTAAGTCATATAGCAATGTTACACCTAGCTCAAATTCAACGAAATCCTACTTCAGGCGAAATGGAGTTGCAATTGCTTGCTCATCAAAGAGCCGATCTGGTTTGGGAAGTAGGCAACTTCGAATCTTTACCCTTAGCACAAGATAGTTTTTTGGGGGAAGGGGCATTGGTGTTGGTAGAGTGTGGTATTAATCGACAAATAGTTAATATCCAAGAGGCTAAAGACTGGATTTTAAGCATTTTGCAAAAATACCTGACCAAGAATGCGAGCCATTCTCGGTTTATGGAAGCAGAACAAAGCAAAGTAGAACAGTGGCGACAAGAAATCACTGCCCAAAGTTTAGAGTTGAATCGTCGTTCTTTGGAAATAGAAACTCGTCGCGAACAACTACAAGAACTAGAACAAACTCTCAAACAAGATAAAGAAGAACTAGCACGACAAAGAGAAAAACTACAACAATTAGCTGAAAACCTCAAGCGAGAACGGGAACGATTGAAGCTTAATGTTGCCGATGAGGCTTAATCAGTCACCAGTTATCAGTTAGCAGTAGGGGTGATTGGCCAATCGGGGGGGCTGTCCGACAAGTCGTCCTAGTCTTCGCCGCACTCCGTGTACGGGAAGCTGGAGGAAACCTCCAGAGCTTGTACGCCCCGTCCCCTACAGGAGTAAAGACACGACGGGGCTTAGGAGATGCTGCGCGCAAGTTACCGCTTACAGCTAGAATTAGATTCTGGCTTCGACCCTCACAAGGACTTAAAACGTTCTTCAATGAACGCGATCCAGGATTTATGAATTCGCGTCACAGCCCCTCAAATTTCGTGAATTGATAATTATCCATTATCAAGTATTAATTATTGATTTAATCTATAGACATCTCCAAAATACAATTATAAATAAAATTAAAAAAGTAAATCAAGCATAAATTGGTCAAACAAGCCAAAATAAATGAGTAATTACACCTGGAAATATATAGAGCAACATCCCCAAGAAGTCAA
>JADEWQ010000233.1 GCA_015207585.1 Pleurocapsales cyanobacterium LEGE 06147
AAACTTATTTGCTCTATTATCACAGATGTTGGGCACTTAGTGAGAAGTTCGCTCTCGACGCGGAGCGAACCCCTCTCAACGCTTTCCTAGCGGATAAGCGTGAGGCTTCCCGCTCACGGAGCTAAAACAGATTGGATTATCTCGGCAGTTTGGTCTAGTTCCGAACGCTGAGTTAATTCTAGGCGATTTCTGCCAATTTGCCAGTCAAAGCCATCTCCTTTAAATCTGGGAAAGACATGCCAGTGCAAATGCATGATGTTTTGTCCTGCAGTTTTCCCATCGGCAAGAAATAAATCTACCCCTTCACATCTGAGACTGCTTTGGCGTAGTGCTTTAGCAATGCGATGAGCTATGCGAAATAAATGAGTGCCAGTTTCTTCATCCAACTCAGCCAAAGAGGAAACTTCTTGATTGGGAACTACCAAAACGTGTCCTGGATTAATTGGTTGAACGTCCAAAAAAGCCGATACCTTATCGTCTTGGTAGACGAAGGAAGCCGGGACTTCACCTCTGATAATTTTGGAGAAAATTGTTATCATATTCGGATTTGACTAAAACAATGATATGTGTTAACTACGCTAGTAGATTTCTTTAGTTTGCTGTGGACTCTGGGCGATCGCTCGATCTAGTTTTAGGATAATTTTAAAATCTTCGGAGGTATAAACTCTATAAAAATCAATGCCTGCTAAATTAGACCCGATACGATTTAATATAAAATCCTATTAATCAGTTATCGCAAGGATTTGTTCTCGATCGCCAATAGACTTGTCCGGAAATTGACAAAGCTCTCTGGCTCTGGCTTTAGAGAACCTAAAACAGAAGCCAGAGTCAACGTCAAAATAGGGGTTTGAAATAGCTGCTGATAGCAACTCTCGAAAAAAATACAAATGACTAATACATCACTGACCTCACTTTCTCTAATTTGATGAAACAGGCAAAACTAATGCACCAATTCTTAATCTAACTAACCCACAAATAGTCAAGATTACTTGTTGGTAACTTTGAGAACTAAGCGGGAATCTTTGTTGAGCAGTCTAATTATGTGTTCGACAAAATACGATTACTCGAAAACTCTTTATTGGCGACTTTTTGTTGTTCCGTTAATTTTCCTTTTCTTGGCTTCTTATCAGGAGTGGTAAGATTTTTACCTCCAACGTAGGCTTTATCGCCTTGAAATTTTTGGTTGAAAGCAAACTTTTCTTGTGGTATTCTCAACAAGCTAAGCTCGCTGATTGGTCCTCTTTCTCCTATTTTTACATCTACAACATCTTTTCCTTTTGGCAAGGTAATCAATTGACTTTTAAACGGATGCTGTCTCTTCTTATCAGAAAAATACTTTTGTTGTTCTTGATTGTCTGAAGGTCTTTCTCGTGGCTGTTCCATCCTATCTACAATCAACTCAACTTCTGTCAATAGTTCCAAGACAAGCTCGTAATCGCTATCGGGATTTTCAACTTGTTCTAGTAGGCTAGCAGGTAAAATATTGCGGAGGATTTTTAACCAGTAATGAAAGGTGTCATTGGCCTCGGTTTTTGACACCCCAAATTGTAGCCCTAAAACTTCAAATGTTGGCATTTGTCTTCAATAAAACAGACACAAGCATACCTGTTCTGACAGGTTTAGTTTTGGTTTACGTCCTCCCCCTTTTTGATTTATGCGTATCTTTCTACTTTCTAGCTCTTTTTGCTGATTTTGAGCACATTTTTGTGCTTGATTCAATAAGTCTTAAACTGCTTGAGAGTAATTCCCAGTATTTGCTTTGTTCGATGGGGATACTCTTGAATATAATGAAGAGGATTTTTCATGGTGGTAGATGGTTAAAATTCTCTTCTACCACTTTTTTGATACTCAGATAATATTTCGGACAAGTCTAATGAAAACAAGTTGAGCCAATAAAGGTTGTTCCATTAAAACTTTCAAGGGAGCGAGCAAAACTTCTTCTAACTATATCTATGCTATATCTATGGAAATATTCTATTTAATTACTCTATACAGGATAAGTAGGTGGGTGTAATTAAATATAAGATAGAAAGGTGAGACAAAAAAGAAAGAATGCCAGCACCACTAAGGATCAAACTTAATCCTCAAGAAGAAGAGACATTAGCCGAATTACGAAAGGCAATCTCAGTTCCGTATCGGACGAGAGAGCGCGCACATATGCTCAGATTAAATGCTCGGGGCAAAAACGTGCCAGAAATTGCACAAATATTCAATTGTCATGAACAGACAGTCAGAGCAACAATTAGACGTTGGGAGGCCTTAGGGTTAGTGGGATTGTGGGAAGAACATGGAAGAGGAGCAAAACCCAAGTGGATTCCTGAAGATATTGAAGACATAGAAAATTGCCTAACTCAGGAGGAACGAACCTATAACAGCGCTCAACTCGCCCGAAAACTAAAACAGGAGAGAGCAGTAGATTTGAGTGGCGATCGTTTAAGAAGAATTTTAAAAAAAAAGATATCGCTGGAAAAGAACCAGACAGAGTAATAGGAAAAAGCAAAATCAACACCTCAAAGAGATTAAAAAAGCTGATTTAGCCATGCTGAAAATAGCAGCTACAGAAGGATATATTGAC
>JADEWQ010000058.1 GCA_015207585.1 Pleurocapsales cyanobacterium LEGE 06147
TTGCTGCTGACAAGTAACAACTGTCACATTGGGAAAGTTGAGCAAACTGTCAAGATGAAAGTCCATTTTGAATATTAGGGTAAAACGTAGCGATAGCTACATTTTACCCCATTGTGTCGTGAGAGCCCGTTCATAATAACCAATAGCTTGTAAGCATTGGGGAACTACAGTAACTTCGCCAGACATTAGAAGTTTATTGATATTTTTTAAGGGAATTGATTCTTGAGGTTCTAAAGGTTTAGCTGTCAGATTGATGTTTAGCATATTTGTATTTCCAAACTAGATAAAATTTTGAAGTTAATAAAAATTACGCAGTTGTTTATCAATTGTTTTATTGGGGTCGAAAAAGTTGCTTAAAGAGCCACTTTCTTATGCCACCTGTTATTTCATACCTGATAGCAATCGCCTGCTTCCAGAGATTTGGCAAAAGGCGATCGAAGGATTGAGATTTATTGAGTGCTGCTTCAGACCAGAATCTTGCACTGGATTGATTTGACGGCTCTAGAGCAGCGATAAATTGCTCGCGGATTTGTTCGACTCCTGCGATCGCGCGATCGCGACATTCTTTTGCTTTTGCTTTTGCTTCTTCTGTGAGACAGTACTCAAAAGCTTTTGCCAACATCTCATCTGAGAGGTTATCAACAGAGAAGACATTCGACCAACCAATTGTTTTTGCTTGACGTGAAACCTTGGCTCCTCCAGCAATTGCATCTATGGCAATTACAGGAACTCCATTCTTGAGAGCAAGTACGGTACCGTGTAAGCGTGTGGTTATAACAACATCCATACAAGCAATGAGCGATTCCACCTCAGCTGCATTACGAAGATTGGTTGTGTTAGGGTCTAAACCCGTATCAATGGTCACTGCTACCATTTTTCGCGAAACAATGAGTCGATTAATAGCCTCATTTGCAACTTGATGCTTGCCTTTATTACCATTATTACCATACTCGTCTTGTGGATGAACTAAGAAATACCCACAACAGGTACTTTTGGTTGGCGAGAAAGGAAGGAAATGTCTGGGTGTGAACCAACAGAACTATCTCTCTCTATCAGTACATCGAAGGGATTCCAAACATTAAGTGGCTCGATCATCGATAAATCGAGACCGATGAGACGACAGGAATTAAAACGCTTTAAAAAATCATTAGTGATTTTGTTTAGAGGAAACGGACCACAAACAAAGACCAGGTGTGAATAACTGGCGGGATCGACTATACGCCAATCCACTCCTCCACTAAAGATTGGCAGAAGCGCAACATCATACTGATAACCAGCCTGTTCAATCCACTGACAAGCAAGATCTCGTGCCATCATATCACCAGCAGTAACGTTGCAGTCTTCAAGACTAAACCAACCAACTACAAGAATTTTTATATTCATAATTATGAGCTTTAACTTAATTTAAATTAGTAGAATTTTAATGTCTAAAATTTAATATTTCGTCAACATTTTTGGACAAATACCTGCCGAAAAGCCCAGATACTAAAAATAGGTAAAATTATTGCATGAGATAATAAAACTGCTGCTGCTACCCAATAAATTCCTCGTTGAACTACAGTTAAAATTGACACTACAAAAATAATTGTAAAAATCATATCCAAATAAAGAGTAAGATGAGTTTTATTAACACTATTTAAAAGTATAGATGCGGTCCAAGAAAAAGTTCGAGGAATTACGGAAAGACAAATCATCATTAAAATTGGTACTGCAGAAATCCATTTTTTTCCAAAAATAATTGGTACATAGAAAGGAGCTAAACTAGACTGAAGTAGCACTAAAGGAATTAGAATCAAAGCAATAGATTTTAAGCTATTGTAATATTGTTTTTTAAGTTTAATTCGATCTTCTCTTGCTTCACAAAGATGAGGGAATAAAGCTGAAGTAAAAGCATAAACAACATTAGTAGTAATACCTGAACCAGCATTAAAAGCAAAAAAGTAAATTCCTAACGCTTCAACTCCGAGAAATTTACCCACAAGTAAATAATCAATATTCATTCTTAACTTATTCAAAATTTCTACTCCAAGCAAATTTTTGCCAAAATTGGCAATTTCTCGCCAACCTTCAAGAGTAAATTTTTGTGGTGGTCGCCAAGAACAATATTTCCAAGTAATAAAAATCCAGATAATTGGAGATAAAACCATTGGCCAAACTATTGACCAAATTCCCCAGCCAAGAAGAGCAAAAACAACTATAAGCAAATTACTAAAAGAAGTTTGGCTTGCATTACAAATAGCCGTAACTTTAAACCTGTTTTCTCTTTCGATGATAGCAGAATTAATCATAAATAAAGGAAAAAATAAATAGACCAAAGCTGATATACAAAGAGGAAAAATTAATTCATTATTATTATAAAAATAAGCAATAATAAAAGCAGCTAAACATTGAAAGATAAAAAGACTAATACACAAAAACCAATTTAGCCAATAAGAAGTATTGCAAATCGTGCTTAAATGTTTTTTTTCAGCTTGGATAATTTTTGCACTAATACCATGTTTAAAGGTAAAAACAAGAGCGATTTCAAAAGTGGTGTAAATAATTGCCATTAAACCATAATCTTCCGTACTAAAAACGCGAGCTAAAGTAATAGTCGTACCTAAACGGAAAATACGGTTAAATAATTCTGCTATTCCAAGCCAGCCAACATTACGAAGATACCTACTAAAAAATATTTTTTTAAACTTATCTATTTTAGATTGACAATTAATCATTCAGTTAATGTATATTCTTCAAATATTATATTTTGAGTTGAAAAGATAGTTAAAAATAAAATTATTATCGAGGATCTTTAACTAAAAAAGGTCTTTTAAGCAAAGGAATTAAATCCTTGATAATATTAGCTGGCAATACTTGTTTTAATAAAAACTTAATTAATAATATTTGAGTATTTTTCTCCAATAAAATAGGAGGATAAAGACGAATAGCTTGCCAAAATCTCTCTCTAACTTTTGCAATATCTTTAAAACTAGAACTACTATTGAGATATAGCCCTCCACAGTAGCGATAAAAGTTAGCTAGACTTCTGTTTTTTTGTTGTTGAAAATTAATAGAAGCAGTTTGATAAGCTCTATTGAGAACAAGCATACCTGCTGCTTCCATGATGGATGCTTGAGAAGTCATAGTTCCTGGCGTTTTACGGTAAAGAATTTGTGCTTCGGGAACGAGAATAAAATGCCATTTAGCTGCCAGTCGTAAATAATAATCCCAATCCTCACACGATTTAAGAGTTGGTTCAAATTCTCCTACAGACTCAATTGCTTCTCGCCGTGCCAAAATATTTGAACCATTACCAATAAAATTTTCTAATAATAATTCAGAATAAATATTTCCTGTAAAAGTAGCTTTTTTGCCCGGAACAAAAGAAATATTATCTGGATTATCTAGAGATTCAACCATGCAAACAATCCAGCTATACGCCACTCCTGCTTCTGGATTTTGTTGTAAGGCTAATAATTGTTTTTCTAGCTTATCTTTCGTCCATAAATCATCCGCATCAATAAAAGAAATATAATCTCCAGTAGCACGAGATATACCCCGATTGCGAGCTACTGGCAGTCCGCCATTCTCGTAAGAAAAAATTTTTGTACAATTATCTTGAATACTCCGAACTAATTCTAAAGTTTTATCTTGGGAACCATCATTAATGACGATGATTTCAAAATCCTGAAAAGTTTGCTGCTGAACAGATTGGATTGTTTCTATAATTGTGCGTTCAGCATTGTAGGCAGGAATGATAACAGAAATTTGAGGCATACTCTAAACTGCTAAATTTATAAATTTTCAAGCTAGTAAGATATCATCGTGCAAGTGCCACTGTGCGGCGACGCAAAGTATAAAGTAAAGACAAAAATTGGTCGTAACCATTAGGACCAAACCAACGCATAATAGAGATCGCCACACATAAGCGAAAATTTTCTTTAGAAAAACGTAACCCTGCATAGTTTTTTAGAGCTTGACTGCGATAATAGGCAGCTTTTTGATAATCGCGATCGCAACTTTGCAAAGCTTTCCAGGCAAGACAAAAGTAGGCAAAGCCATAACTTCGTCCCTTTAGATAAAGCAACTCAGGTGGTGCGCTAACAAAAGTTTTTTCAATAACTAAGCGGAAACTTTGTTCTACTACTTCCCAATTTTTGGAAGCACTTGATAGGCGTTGCCGATAGTAAACAAGAGGTTCTTTGATAACTTTGAAAGGATATTGAGCAGCAATTCGCAGCCACATATCCCAGTCTTCGCCTACATTAAAAGAGCTTAAATTTTCATCGAATAATCCTACAGTTACCAAGCAGGAACTGCGTACCATAGCAACGCTGCCACATTCAACCAGATTACGCTCAACAAGCTTTTTCCAAACATAACCCTCTGCCTGAGTTTGGACGACTCTGCCTGTAGATTCTCCTTTTTCGTCAATGTAGGCTACCCAAGTGTATACTAAACCAACTTCTGGATTTTGTTCTAAAACTTGCACTTGTTTTTCTAGCTTGGTTGGTTCCCATAGATCGTCAGCATCGAGAAATGCGAGATACTTTCCTTTAGCATGTTTAATGCCTGTGTTTCTTGCTGCTGCCAAACCCTGATTTTTTTGACAGATAAGTTTGACGCGCGCATCGGCAATCTGAGCTACCCATTTTTCTGTTTCATCTGTGCTGCCGTCATTAATAACTATTACTTCAAAATCATCAAAAGTTTGATTTAAAATACTATCTATGGTTTTTGGCAAATAACGCAGAGCATTATAAGCAGGAATGATCGCTGAAACTTTCGGCATATTTACAAACTCCTAAATTCTCTTTATAAGCTATTCCAAGTATTACTAAACCTGGCCATAATATATAAGCAAGACTATCTATATTTTCAGCAAACGAGAAGAAGAAAATGACTAAAAATATACTTAATCCAACCTTTGCTATCTGATTGGTTTGTGCTTTAATCAACAAATCAATAAAACTCCAAGACATAGCTATAGCCAGAGCCATACATCCAACTAATCCGTGAGTAAATAAAAGACCAAACCAAGTATGATGAGTGCCGATAGGCATATAGCCTAAAGATGCCGGTCCTCTGGGATCGTTTAGTCCGTGTCCCCATATAGGAGCTTCTTTCCACCAACGCTCTATGGCCATACGAGCCAAAGCAGCTCTTACCTTTGAAGAACCAGAACGAAATTTATAAAAATTTTCTTTAAAAGTTTCGATTAAGTTAAGTAGGTTTGGAGCAAATATTCCTCCTATAAAACTCACTAATCCCGACGTAAACTGTATCCAAGGATTCAAAAAGTTAGTCAAAAACCAAACTAATCCTAGACTTAAAGGAAGAGATAAGATAGATAATCTAGATAGTGAAGATACGATCATAACAATAGAGCCAATCATACCAATCAATCTCCATTTTTTTTCAGGTTCTTGATTGACAAGTAAAAAATACATATTACCAACCAGACCTAAAGCAGGAGGCCAAGGTGCGAATAATTGTAAGCGAGTATTATTTTCGTAGTCACTTACACTGCCAAAAATATTTACCTTATAATAATATTCAGAGCCTCCACCTAAAGCTTCTAAGGGAGAAATATAGCTAAGCTCATCAAGGTTTAATATACTAATAGCTAAACCTCCAATTCCTGCCAGAATTAAGCTTTGTAAACAGAGAACGCATGCAGCTCGATAAATTAATTCTGGTCTGATATTTAGATTACCAACTAAAGGAAATAAAGCTAAAAGAGTCCATGTTCTTAACCACCAATTAAAAGAAGATTTAGCAATTTGTAACGTACCCAAATTAAAATCTAAATGTCCTATAATTAAAGCAATTTCTATAATTAAAATCGATATAATCCATACCCAAACTGCCGGAGAAATAGTAATTTTTTTTTCTGGAGTAGTTTTTTCTGTTTGATTCCACCATTGTATTAATAAATAATAAGTTAAAAACCAACCTAAAAGCGGAGCAAAAACATATTGTGCTCCTAGATAATAAATTCCATAAGTGCCAAGAATGTAATACCAAACCAAAGTTTCTGGCAGATTTTGAGGCTTTATTGAAGTTCTGCTCATTTTTTGTTGAAGACTGAATTTGAATTATTAGTAGGATTGAAGCTCGGGAGCAGATTTAGTTCGATCTGTTTCTCTTCTTTTTTTGCTTGCTGATTTCGGCGATCGCGCCACCAGAGCGAAAATAATCCTGTCCCTAAGAAAAAAGAACTCATAGAGGAACCCAGAAGCACAAATTTAGTCTTCGGACTGCTAGGTTCGTCTGGAATATTAGGCTCGGTTACCATTTGAATCCGGGGATAAGAGGCAAAAATATCTGATTTACTTAAATCTAGTTTGGTCATGGTAGAAGAAAAGACTGCTTCTGCAATTTGGACATCGCGGTTAAGATTGGCTAGAGTTGACTCCTGAGGAGATAAACTTGACAGTCTATTTTCTAAATTCTTAATTTGTCGCTCTAATTCTTGAGCTTGATTTTGAAGACCTTTTTGTTGTGTTTGTAGTGAGACTAATTCTTGCAATAAACTTGCTCTATTTGAATTAAATGAATTATCATTATTGAGGCTTAATTGTTCTAAAAGAGCCTGAGAAAAAGGTTTTTTTAATAAAGTTTGACCTCGTCGCAAAAGTGCAGTTTGAGCTTCATCTTTTTCTGCTTGTTTAGCAATTACTGCCGGATTAGCTGGTGAAAACTTTGATTCTAGATTTACCAACTCGGCATTTATTCGGCTGTAATCAGTAGAATATTGCTGAAATAGTGGATCCGATTGAAGCACAAAAGCGTCAGCAGCTTCTTGAACCGATAAACCTAAATTGATTGACAGCTCTTTTGAACTGGCAGTTATTTGCTGTAGTTGTGCCAAAGTTTCGGCTTTCTGACGTCGCAAGTCTTCAATATTGGTTGATAGATTTTGCAATTGTTCTCTAGAACTGACAGGTGCACGAGCTTTATACTCAGACAAACGTTTATGAGCTTCTTGCAACTGTCGTTTTGATGAGTCGAGAGTTGCTTGCAACTGCCAGTCTTGTTGACCCATTTCTTGTTCTCTAAGTTGATTTAGTCTCGCGTCCAAAGCATTTTGGAAAGCTAAGGCTTTTTCATAAGCTTCTTGGGGAGTCTTTCCATCAATCGCGAACTCCATCAAGGTGGTATTATCCACAATTTTGATTCGAGGCTTTCCCAATTTTTTGACTGGAATATTGAGATGACTCGCTGCTGCTTCTCTAACTTCTTTCGTCTCAACAAGAAATTTGTAGTTTTCTCTGGGATCGGAAACTTGACTGTTGCTGAAGGGAGAATCGCTTTGAGAATAAGCATTGCCAATTTCTGGTAAATTGACATTGGTAGAGTTTTTACCTGTCGGAAGGCCAATTGCCCATTCGCTTTTATAGGTAGGAGCTTTAAATTTTAGATAGGCTAAAGCTGCAGTCCATAGTAAAGTATTTCCAATCAGCCATATTGCCAAATAAGATTGCCAACTCCTATTAGAGGGATAGGAAGATTTGTTTTTTAGAGGCTGGAGCTTTGAGGCTCTTATCCCTAAATCCTCTATATCTATTTCGGATGATGTGGATAATAGTTGTTTTTGAAGTTCGCTAGGTTGGCTAATGTTTATTTGTGACAAATTGGAATTAGATTTTGGTACTTGAGACAGTACTTTGCCTAATAGTCCAGGTCCAATTTGAGCATAGCCTCTATACACCGATCTAATCGCTTCTTTCAATTCAGAAGCTGGCGTATTTTTGAGTAAATATCCCATCGCTCCTGCACGCAAGGATTTAGAGACATACTCATCACTGTCAGAACAGCTTAATACAATAATTTTCGTGCCTATATAGTTTTGACAAATAATTTCAGTAGTTTTTACTCCATCGATTCCTGGCATTTCCATATCGATCAGCACTACATCAGGCTGTAGTAATGCAACTTGCTCAATCCCGCTTTGACCATCTTTAGCAGTTCCCACTACTACTAAATCTGGTTCTGACTCTAAAATTGCTTTGAGTCCTTCTCGAATTGTTTTCTGATCGTCAACTACCAAAATATGTATCATTTCCAATCTTTGTACTTACATCAAATATGATTTCTTGTTCTGTATTATTTAGATTAACTACATTTTTCTGACCTAATTTGGGATATCTGCCAAAGACAAGTCCGTTTTCACTAATATTTGGAAGAAACAATTCTTCTTTATGTAATCTACGGTAAAGAATTATTGAAATTTGTAAAATAAATTTGGCTAATTGTTTTTGAGGAAACCAATCCAGCTTGGTATCATTGAGACCGCTGTAAACTTTTTCTAAAATCTGTAGAGCAACTACTAATAAATCTCTTCTAAGAAATTTCCAATTGTCTGGCAACCAATGTCTTATTTGTAGATAACAAGCTATTTTTTCTTGCCAATTCAGTGAAACTTGATTAATTGCCATTAAATATTCAATAAACAATTTCCAATATGGAAAAGTAATTTTCCCTTGTTTAACTGGATCGTGCCAGATATTATATAGATGCATCGAACGAGAATTGATATTTACCGATTGTTGTGAGTGTCTTCTGAGAAATAATAAATATTCGGGAAATTCATAAAATCGACCTAAAAGACTAAGTCTTGCCAATAAAACTCTATCTGAGCCTGCATATCGAGCTATCAAAGGAGTATTTTTGAGGATACTCTTACGTATAACCCCAAAAATGGGATAGCAAGAATGAGGAAAACACGCAACATCGCGAAAGCGTCGTGATGGTTTGGGCGAATCAGTATTTAACCTAACATTGGCATTGGTTAATTTGATATACAATTCATCGCTGTCAAAGAAATCGCCCTTTCGATCGATAACTTTTGTCTTGGGGTAACACAAAACGATGGAAAAATCTGAATCAAGCACTTGAATACACTTTTCAAGAAAAGTTGGTGCTAAAACGTCATCATGAGCAGCCCATTTAAAGTACTCACCTCTAGATAAATGAAAAACTCGATTAAAATTTTGAGAAGCCCCAAGATTTTGTTCATTGCGATAGTAGCGAATACGTCGATCTTTGTCAGCATGTTCTCTACAAATTTTCTCAGTTTTGTCTATTGAAGCATTATCAGAAATAATTAATTCAAAATCTTCAAATGTTTGATTTAAAATTGAATCTAAAGTTTTTTGGAGAAAATTTTCACCGTTATAAACTGGTAATCCAATGCTTATACGGGGTTGTTTGTTACTCATTTTGTATTAACTAAATTTTGAAAGATTTATTAATTTTTTGCATATAAACTTAGTTATCCTCACTATTAAAAACTAAAAATATTCACTTTATACTGCATCGCGCTTCCGATTGCCTACTCTAATGGGAGAACTATCTGTTTTTTTATCTTTCTTCAATGGATTGGTATATACTGCCAAGTTATCGGCAGCGATTTTGTCCCAGTTATAATTAATTGCTACATATTTTTGTGCTTTACTTGCCCTATTGGCCATCTCCAAAGGTTGGGCTAGAGCTTGTTGCAAGGAATGAATACAGAAATCAACGTTTCCAGCCTCAAAGAGTAAGCCTCGATCTTGAGCGAGTAACTGTCGATGGGGAGGAATATCGCTCGCCACTATCGGAATTCCTTCCCGCATTGCCTCTAACACCACTAACGGCAATCCTTCTAAATCGGAGGGAAGAACGAACAGTCCAGCTCCTCTTACTACTTCAGCTAAGTATTTTCCCTGAAGTTCTCCAGTAAAAATGATATTGGGATTATTATCTGCTATCTTCACTAGTTTAGAGGTAAATCTTGCCGTGTCGCTTACTCCACCAACAAAGGCTAACTTCCATCCTTGGGGCTGGAGTTTTTGAAAAGCTTCGAGCAGTAAATCTGGTCGCTTTTCAGGTACTAGTCTGCCTAAAAATAAGATGTAATTTTTGGGTTTTAAATTTAGGGAACGGATATAGGTAAATTGAGGATCTGATTCAGCGTATTTCCCAGGACCATTGGGAATGTATGCTGTCTCCCGACTATAAGTTTTCTGAAAATAAGAAACGAGAGCTTCTGAGACGACCACTAATTCGTGGGCATATTTGACTGCCGCCCGTTCTCCCCAATAAATAATCTTACGGGAAAGTTTGCCCCATTTAGCTCTTTGCCAGTCTAAACCCTGACAGGTAACAATAATCCTTGCCGAGGAAACAATTCGCGGCAGCCAGCTAAAGAGAGCTGGTCCTAAGGCATGAAAATGAACGACATCATAATCTTTGATAGTTGAAACAAGTGCGCCTATCGCCGAGCTGGTTAAAGCATCTAGACCCCTTAGAGGAAGGGAGGGCAAACAGATAACTCGAACTCCCTTGCAGTGATAAATAGAAAACCAAGGTTGTTGAATATAACTAGAACGAGCAAATAAATCTACCGAGTGACCTCGAGCAACCAACCGAGAATAAAGTTCTTCGCAGTAACGTTCGATGCCTCCTTGGGTTGCGGGTAACCCTTTGACACCAATAACAGCAATTTTCATTATATAGATCTACTCTGAGAAATAAAAAAATTGAATTTACTATGCAGCAGTAGAGGCAAAAGCTGGTTGTTGCCAGCGTTGCAGCATTGCTTGATAAACATCGGTTACTACCGTACGGGCACTATAAGGTTGTGCAGTACGGACACAGTTAGCAGCAGAATAATTTTCTGGATGCTGCAAAACTTGACCCAGAGCTCGTGCAATGACTTGTGGCGTTCTTTTTTGACAGACAATGCCACTGTCGGCAGGGAGAAACTTAGGAATTTCCCCACAATTAGTCATTACCAAAGGTGTTCCACAGGAAAGTGCTTCTAGGACGACAATAGGAAGACCTTCATAAGTGCTGGTTAGTATAAAAGCACTACTAATTTTATGTAAATCGGCTAATTTTTTTTGCTTTATTGCCCCAAACATCGTCACGCGATTTGACAATTGATAGCGAGCAATCTCTCTTCGCATCTGTTCTGCTAACTCCCCATCTCCAGCAATCAGTAAATGAACGCTCGGATCTTTAAGGACAGCAAAAGCACTGATTAGTAGGAGAGGATCTTTTTGGGGATGCAGGCGACCGGCAAATAAAAGGAAACGAGTTTCCTCTGGTAAATTTAGCTCCCGTGCCAAAGCTTTTCGTTTTTCTTGCCGTTGTTCGGGAGCGAGTGGATAAAAAATTTCGTTATCAACTGGGTTTTTTAAATATGCTATCCGCTCGCTGATTGAGGGATAACGTCGCTGATAAAATTTAGCTGACTCGCTATGACAAAAATAAATTTGGTCAAATTGTTTAATGAGTTGGCTTTCAAGAGCAAAGTAGCCGGTTGGAAAACGCTGCCAGAGGATCGCATTATTTCCAGCTACGGGGTCCATTTGTTTCTGGATATCATTGTGAAAAAAAACAGATTTTTCTCCCGACCACTTAAAAGCAGCCACAGTTGGTTCAATCCGATGAAAGTGCATAAAATCGGAGGCAAAATTACGCCTCCACAAAGCCGCCGTATATTTGAGAGTAGTAGGAATTAAGCTCCGGATGTTGTCGTCCTCTAGAGCAATTAGAGGCATAAACTGAATTGAGCGTCCGGCATATTCTCTTTCTTGCCATAAACCCGTACAAGAATTTGGTTCTCCAGTTCCTACTAAGCGTACCTTAAACTCTTCGGGAGCATACTTGAGAAAAGAGCAGATAAAAGTCTGAATTCCCCCAATACTACTTTGCCAAGGATTAAATTGATAAAAAATTGTCAAAACAGGCTTGGGCATGAATTTATATGAGATTGAGATAAAGATTAATCTTCAGCCATGTGAATATATCTGAAAGTATATTCATATATTGATGCTTAAAACAAGTAAATCTATAAAAGATAAGTTATAATGATAGATTTACTTGATGAATGCTTGGTACTCTAGCATACAATTGCTACGTGTAATCACTTATTTTATTTTTAAACCAAGTAAATCTACAAAAGATAAGTTATACTGATAAATTTACTTGATGAATGCTTGGTACTCTAGCATACAATTGTTACGTGTAATCACTTATTTTTTTTGTTAAAAAACAAGATGAAATATTAATTGCGCAACTCTTCTGACATCGGTTGCTGAAATTTACAACTATAACGTTCAGTCAGATGCAAGCTGTGACCATCCAAATGAGAAGGACGTAGATGATAAAGTTATCTCACTAACTCAATAGTCAGCACGACTAAACGTCGAGGTAAAGCATTGAGCAAGCTCAAGTTGTCTTTTAATCTTGAATAGGATTGCTATATTAAGTAGTGCATTAAACAAAAAGACTGTCGCTCAATGTCAAAAAATCAGCAAACTATTTTAGTAACTGGAGGAGCTGGTTATATTGGCTCCCATACAGTGCAAGCTCTTCGCCATGCAGGCTACGAAGTTATTATTGTCGATAACTTAGTTTACGGTCATCAAGATTTGGTAGAGAATGTTTTGCAAAGCAAATTAATTATTGGCGATATTGGAGATCGCGTCTTTTTAGACAACCTCTTTGCCACTCATTCTATTGCTGCTGTTATTCATTTTGCTGCCTATGCTTATGTCGGCGAGTCGGTCGTTAATCCTGCCAAATACTATGGCAATAACTTTGTAGGTACTTTTACGCTCTTAGAAGCGATGAGAGCGGCATCGGTCAACAAGATAGTTTTTTCTTCTACCTGTGCTACCTACGGCGAACCCAAAACGATTCCGATTCCGGAAGAGCATCCCCAAAATCCGATCAATCCTTATGGAATGAGCAAGTTAATGGTAGAGAAGCTGTTAGCTGATTTTGACGCTGCTTATGGTTTAAAATCTGTTTGCTTCCGCTACTTTAATGCGGCTGGTGCCGATCCCGAAGGGCGGTTAGGAGAAGATCATAATCCCGAAACCCATTTGATACCTTTAATTTTGTTAGCAGCCTTGGGTCAACGAGAATCTATCTCTATTTTTGGAACAGATTATCCGACTGCTGATGGTACTTGTATTCGAGACTATATCCACGTTAGCGATTTAGCTCTGGCTCACGTACAGGGATTGGAATATTTGCTTGCGGATAATCAGAGTCAAGTTTTTAATTTAGGCAACGATAATGGCTTTTCTGTTAGAGAAATTATCGAAGCAGCCAGAAATATTACGGGGAAAAAAATTGAGGTCGTAGAAAGCGATCGCCGTGCTGGAGACCCTCCAGTTCTAGTCGGGAGTAGCGCAAAAGCCAAAAAAATTTTAGGTTGGCAACCTCAATATGCCGATATTCAAGACATCATTGCTCATGCTTGGCAATGGCACCAACAACGCCATGGATGAAAAGTTGATAAAGATAGCTTTTTAATTGTCTATAGTTGTTGAACTACAGCAATATTCTTAATCAGCCATTGCTCCCCTTGGCGTACTAAATCGTAGCGGACTAAGAGTTTATCATCGTAAGATTGAGATCGATCTGGTTGTCCTTGCTGATAGTGTTGGGCGACTTCACGTACTTCTGCTTCTACTACTGCTAGATTGGGATTCTCCTGGTTAGCAGTCACGGAGCGAACTTTAAGCTCGTGTTGATATTGACGATAAGCGTTACTCTGCTTGTAATCTTGAGCGCGATCGCGCCACTGGGACAAAATTGGTGCTGCCAAAATGCTATTTAATTGGTCGATTTGATGCTGGTTGCCAAAAGCTGCAGCTTTAGTGTTCAACCATTTTTGAATTGTTTGTTGAGCTATTGCTGCGCTCAAAACTGCTACTTCTGCTTTTTCTTCTTCTGCCGCCTCAGTTGACTTGCTCGTTGCCTCTATTACCCTAATAGGAGAATCATTTAAATTAATTGCCAATTGTTCTTGCTGGCTTACTAGTGTTGCCGGACGATTAAGCAAATATCTGGTCAAAACAAATCCCAAACTACCGATACCAACAATTAAACCAAATAATAACAATCCACGTTTAACTAAGAGAGAAGGAGAATTTTTTTTCTTTTGGTGTTTGAGGCGATTGCCAGCTCGTGCAAGCCTTGATGACGTTTGAGACTGCATTTTCTGACGTTCTCTTTCAGGAGGAGACTGACGATATCTTCCCTTAGGTGAAAAATTACTGCTAGTAGATGGGTAGGGTTGTTGTCTAACTCCAGTCGATCTAGTCTGTCTGATGCTATTGTTTCTACTTACTGCTGTCTGATTAATACCAGCACCAACCAACTCTTTTTGAGGCACTGAAGAATAATGAGTAACTGTCGAAGCTGGTTGCGACTGAGACTGCTTTTTACCCCAACCAAAGAATTTGTGGCGTTTGGGAGATGCTGCTTTAGCTTGAGTCATTGGTGATGCGGAAGTTTGTGAGGAGTGCTGTTGTTGAAGCTGTAGTGAAGGTAAATGTTCCAAGTAAGCTTGTACTTCACCATCGGCAAAATATTCTTTTAAGGTTAACTGACAACCGATTAAATCGGGAAACTGAGATAATACTTCCTTATGCAACCACTGTTCCCCATACACGCATAAACCAGGTAATAAATCGGGGGAATCTTGAGAATATTGTCGAATTAACTCTAAAATTTCTTGTTCTTGGCTGTGTTGAAGAGCTTCGCTAGCTTGTTGGGTTTGACCTAATAGTAGCGCGCATATTGCTCGTTCCCAATTAACATCCTGACGCTTACTTAAAGATTCCAGCATTTGTTGTGCCCGCACGATTAATTGGGGCTGCTTTTGGGCAAATCCTCTAGCTATTAAAGTATAAACTGCTAGATAAGTTGCTACTGCTGAAGGTCGTTGTGCTTCTGCTTCAAAAAGTTCTTGTTGCTCTACAGCTGTTAGGTAACGTCTAAGCTGCTGGATGAAATGGAGAAAATGCTCGAACTTTAAACCCGAACCGTCTTCTCCTTTTCCCTCTATTCCTTGTCGTTTTTGAAGCATTTCCCTAAGCAACTGCAACCCCTTATTTTTAG
The DNA here is from genome assembly GCA_015207585.1 of Pleurocapsales cyanobacterium LEGE 06147. Taxonomy (GTDB): domain Bacteria; phylum Cyanobacteriota; class Cyanobacteriia; order Cyanobacteriales; family Xenococcaceae; genus LEGE-06147. Next base: position 14,890 of record JADEWQ010000058.1, read on the forward strand.
CAGCAATATTGTTTTGAGCAACTAACTCTAAAATCCGATAGGGTCTGAGTTTATCTAAATCGGTTTCAATCACGTTTTGAATACTAGGAAATAGATTATTTTCTACCAACAAATTATGACCCATTTGTCCTGCGATCGCGGCATTTTCGTGTTTTCCTTGTTGCCACTGTTCTCTACCTAATTCTAGATAGGCTAAAGCGAGGGTAAGAATAATATCTTCTTTTTCTGTTTGATTCTCCTGGCTATCTGAGCGTTCCTTCAAACCATTACTATCTAGATAGGCAGTGCCTAACCTAATTACCAGTCCGTATTCTCCCAATTCTTGGAATATTAATAATGCGCCAATAAATAATTCTGGAGCAATTTCCACTGTGGAACTAATGGGTATTTGCTCTGGAGGATGTTGCTTGTGTTCGCTCTCGGAGGATGATTCTGCCGTCTCTAAGTCAGTAGGAGAAGGGCGGGTAACTTCTAAGAATTGAGCGTCGTATATCTCACGCTGTTCTGGGTCGGACAAAACTTGGTAAGCTTTGTCTAATAGTTGTTTGCGAGCAGCGATCGCTTTATCGCTGTACTCTCGTCGAGGTAGTTGTAAGCTACGATCTTCATAAGCTTCTTTGAGCTGCTTATCTGTAGCTTTAATCGGTACACCCAAAATCCTGTAGTAGTCGAGCGGAATACGCACTGTTGCTTTCCCCAAAGCAGATTAACATTATCGACCACCGCAACTCCAGAAAGTGTCTGGCTCTTTGTCAATTAACTAGCGGCGTTATCTTGCCAGAATTTTAGCTCAAAGACTTTGATTTGAAAAAAATATTTAGAATTAATTTGTGCAAGTCTTTACTTTTCGTCAAGGAAGAAGTAATAAGTAATGATTTTTCTTACCCTTTTTGTTTCAAAAACGCTTGAGTCCTTGATGGATTAAATATTAGGATAGTCTTTTACACAAACTCCATAGCTAATTTTTGTCAACCCCATACAGACTCTATGTATCCCGAACGAACATTACCAGAATTCAATACTGCTTCTGTAAAGATTACTAAAGAAGAAGGATTAATCCTTTATGAGGATATGGTTTTGGGACGCTTGTTTGAAGATAAGTGTGCCGAAATGTACTATCGAGGCAAAATGTTTGGTTTTGTCCACCTCTATAATGGTCAAGAAGCAGTTTCGACAGGTATGATTAAAGCTCTACATCCCGATAAAGATTATGTGTGCAGTACTTATCGAGATCACGTCCATGCTTTGAGTTGCGGCGTTCCCCCAAGGGAAGTAATGGCAGAGCTATTTGGCAAAGAAACGGGATGTAGTAAAGGTCGTGGTGGCTCGATGCATATGTTTTCTGCCGAGCACCATCTTTTAGGAGGGTATGCTTTTGTAGCAGAAGGAATCCCTGTTGCTACGGGTGCAGCTTTTCAAAGTAAGTACAAAAAGAAAGTGATGGGCGATGAAGGAGACGAGGGGGTAACAGTTTGCTTTTTTGGTGATGGAGCGACTAATAACGGTCAGTTTTTTGAATGCTTAAATATGGCTGCTCTTTGGCAACTACCCATTATTTATGTGGTGGAAAACAACAAATGGGCAATAGGAATGGCTCATGAAAGAGCCACTTCTCAACCCGAAATTTTTAAAAAAGCAAGCGTCTTTGGCATGCCTGGCTACGAAGTAGATGGCATGAACGTACTTGCCGTTCACTCTTATGCTCGAGAAGCGATCGCTCGGGCTCGTGCTGGAGAAGGACCTACTTTGATCGAAGCTCTTACCTATCGTTTTCGCGGTCATTCTCTTGCCGACCCCGACGAACTGCGCTCCCGAGAAGAAAAAGAATTTTGGGCATCTCGCGACCCAATCGCGAAACTTGCAGCTTATTTAACCGAGCAAAATTTAGCTGCCCGGGAAGAACTCAAAGAAATTGAGGATAAAATTAAAGCTACTGTAGAGGATGCCGTTCAATTCGCCGAATCTAGCCCCGAACCAGAACCCAGTGAACTTTACCGCTATGTTTTTGCTGAGGATTAAGGTAATTGAAAACTAAAAAGAGCAATGTCAAGACCATCTTCTTCAGCGCAAGCCGTCTCAAATAATTAGGATAGACTCGGCAAAAGCATTTGGAGTATGGGTAGGGACTGGGAAATTAATAAACATCCCCAATCCCTAATTTTTTCTTTAATCGATAAAACCCATTAACGTTGCAGTGTCCTCCATTTCATTAGAGGCAACAGGACGATTGCCCATAACAACATATGTTTCACTTACCTTAAGAGTGCTAACAGCGATAGGACGATTACCAGAAATAGCCATGGTATTGCTAATCTTCATGGTACTTTTGGTTATGGGACGAACGCTACCAACCGAGGAGTAAGTTCTGAATACTTCAAGATGGCTGGGTTCAATGGGTCGATTGTTAGGAAGTAGGGTATTTTGGTGTACGGACAAAGCCAGAGTTTTTTTGTTTTCGTTATCCGTTGTTTGGTCGGTCGATTGTTTTTCTGGCTCAGCTAATTGTACTTCGTTTCCATTAGCAATTGCTTCTTCAATAGTCATTGAGTCAATCTCCTTAACTTAGTTCTATTTGGATGCCCGATCTAGCTTATGATTTTTTATCTAGTTTTTTTATTTTCTCTTAATAATTTAATTGTCTTCATTTTGACACCCTCAAGTTTCTTTTGCAAGATTAGCATGTTGAATAAGCAGAAATATACTTACTGCCTGCAATAAGTATTGTTTATTTCGATATCGATGGCGCATTAATAGGTTTAAGGGCACAGAATATTAAGTATTCTGAAGGGAAAATTCAGCAACTGCGTTAGACCAGAAAATAGCAGTGTGCGATCGCTTTGGAGTTTAAGAGCGATTGCAGTAAAGCTGAAACCCAGTCGCAAGTACAACTTTAAGTCTTACAAACATTTGTTGTTTCCGAAACCAAATTTAAATAGATTTTTTTTACCATAACAATGAGCTTCAGTGCAAAAAACTAATTTTAACCCGTAAAATTCCTTTTTTTTAATTTTAAGCAAAAATAATTTTTTCGTAAATTACATTCGAAAATATCGACAAATCCCTTGGAAATTGCCTAGATATTATTAGGTATTAATCAGTTTAAACTCAATAAGTTTAAATATTTTATAAAATTTAGCCTTGTCATTACCACTTACAATCATTTACCATTTCTCAAGCTTGCAATTCAATTCGCTTTAATCAAACTTTACCTTGTGAAGTTGTAATTGCAGATGACGGTTCTTCAGATGGCACTGAGGAATATATAAGCAACCGTATTGTCTATCATCGTCGCAGAAGTTTGTGCTGCCAGTGGAGATTGGATTACTGTTAATTTCTGATGTGTATTGAACATGCACATCAGCTTATCACTATTAAAGATAGTTATTAACAGTGTTTTTTTCAGAAACAAAGATGGCACTGTGTTTATACACAAACAATGACTCGAATTATATTGCAATAAATACGGAAAAACTATTTCTCTTCATTATTTTTTTAAATTACTTGCTAGTTTCTTTACTGAATATTTATTCAAATTCACTGAATTAGAACTATAAATAGAATTAAGTAGTTTTTAGGATCATTCCTCTTATTCAATTAAAAATTTACTGAAGTAACTATTGGCAGTAGATATTATCACAAATAAACAAATGAATTCCACTAAGATATTTTCTCCTAGAGCAGTCAACCATCATTTTAAAACAAAAAAATATATCAAAAACAGAAAATCATTAAATATTTTATTTTTAATTCCTCATCCTTTTTATCAGGAAAGAGGTTCACCGATCGCAGACAACATGGTTTTAAGAATATTGTCTGAGCGACAAGAGCATGTAGATGTTATTACTTACCCAGAAGGTAAGAATATAAATTACAAAAATATTACTTTATACCGAACAATTAAGCTCCCATTTGTTTATAATATTCGTCCCGGTTTTTCTTGGAAAAAAGTGATATATGATGTTTTGATTTTTATCGAAGTTATTCGTTTGATTTCCCAAAAAAAGTATGATTTAATCCATGCAGTAGAGGAAACAGTTTTTATCGCTCTTATCTTAAAAATGCTGTTGAATATTCCTTATGTTTATGATATGGATTCATCTCTAGTTCAACAAATAATTGAAAAGCATACTTTTTTAACTCCTTTGAAATTCATATTGGATTGGTTTGAAAAGATAGCTGTTAAAAATGCTGAAGTTGTAGTCCCGGTTTGTCAGGCTCTAGCTGACAATATTGCTAAGTATCGACCCAAAAAAGTACTGGTTCTTCCAGATGTGTCTCTTTTGATTTGAAAAAATAAAGTTTATGGAAAATCTAAAGGTTAATCTGAAAATTAGTAATCAGAATTTAATTTTAATGTACGTAGGAAATCTAGAAACTTATCAGGGAATCGATTTACTTTTAGAAAGTTTTGCTCTGGTAATTCAAAAAACAGACAAGATCGATCTGGTGATAATTGGTGGAGACCCTTCAGATATTCAAAAATATCAAATTAAAGCTAATAGTTTCGGTCTTGACGACAAAGTGCATTTTTGCGGTGCAAGACCGACTAATCACTTAAATACATATCTTTCCCAAGCTGATATTTTGGTATCTCCCAGAATCAAGGGAAACAATACACCAATGAAAATCTATTCCTATCTCGATAGCGGCAAAGCTGTTTTGGCAACAGATCTGCCAACTCACACTCAGGTTGTCAATGACAAGGTTGCTATGCTTGCCAAACCCAATCCGGAAAATTTTTCCCAGGGGATACTCCGCTTAATAGATGACCCCAATTTAAGATTAAAACTTGGCATTGCAGGAAAAATGTTGGTTCAAGAAAAACACAGTTATAGTGCTTTTCGTCAAAAGTTAAATAGTCTTTATGATTGGCTCAAAGAATCAACTCTCTACCCTCAAACGTACGGTAGTACGTTGATAAAATGACGGACAGAATATGAAAAGGAATTTAGTCAAGCTATCAGACAATGTTTACGATCTTGCGATCGTTGGGGGTGGAATATACGGTGCTTGCATAGCCTGGGAAGCTAGCCTTAGAGGTTTGTCAGTAGCCTTGGTTGAAAAAGCTGATTTCGGTTCAGCAACTTCTGCCAACAGCCTAAAAATTATTCATGGTGGCTTGCGATATCTACAAACTGCCGACTTTAAGCGAATGCGTGAATCGATTCACGAACGAACGACTCTAATGCGGATTGCGCCTCACTTAGTTCATCCGCTGCCCGTGCTTATTCCTACTTACAGACGTGGAATGAAGGGAAAAGAGGCACTATATTTAGCAATGAAAATTAATGACCTAATCGGTTGTGACCGCAACCGATTCGAAGATCCGCAAAAACACATTCCTAATGGTCGGATCATCTCTAAACAAGAATGTCAGCATTTACTACCCAATATTTATAGTCAAGGATTGACTGGCGGTGCAATTTTTCATGATGCTCAAGTTTATAATTCAGAGCGGTTAACTCTTTCTTTTCTGCACTCTGCCGAAGAAATTGGTGCTGTTGTAACTAACTATGTAGAAGTTATTGGATTTCTCCAAACTGGAGATTGCGTTACTGGGGTTCAAGCCAAAGATATACTTACAGGGGAAAAGTTTGAGATCCGTGCCAAGACCGTTGTCAATACCTGTGGTCCTTGGATTAATCGAGTTTTAAGCTTAGCCAAACCACAGCAGCAAGCCAAAATACCTTTTGCTAAGGCAATGAATTTAGTACTGCGACGTTCACTATTTGAAACCTATGCAGTTGGTCTTTCTGGCTCGAGCAACTATTGCAACCATAATAGTTCTCGCTTCCTATTTATCGCTCCTTGGCGAGGTAAGTCAATTGTTGGGACGTATTATACTACGTGCGATCGCGATCCAGATAATTTTCAAGTTACCGAGACTGACATTCACAATTTTCTTGAACAAATCAACCAGACATATCCAACAGCTAATTTGAACAGGGAAGACGTTGCTTTTGTTCATAAGGGTCTTCTTCCCCAAGCTAAAGTCAATTCTCAAACAAGAGAACCACTCCTATCTAAACACTATCAGTTACGAGATCACTCTCAAGAAGGATTAAAAGGGTTAATCTCAGTAGTTGGAGTAAAGTATACAACTGCTAGAGACGTGGCAAAAAAAACAGTCGATCTAATTTTCCAATCATGGAGGCAAAAATCACCTAAATCAGTTTCAGCTAAAACACCTATTTATGGTGGACAGATTGAAAGCTTCGACACTTTTTTACACGATGCAATCAATCAAGCTCCCTATGGATTAAGCCGAGAAGTAATGCAAAGCTTAGTTTATAACTACGGTTCTACCTATCCTCGTGTTTTAGAGTATCTAGACCCTTCTGAAGAGTTAGCTATTGTGAAAGCTGAAGTGCTTTATGCAGTTCATGAAGAGATGGCTCAGAAATTAAGTGATGTGATATTACGGCGGACTGATTTAGGAAGTGCTGGACATCCAAGCAATAAAATCCTTCGACTTTGCGCTGAAACTATGGGTGCAGAACTAGGATGGAGCAATGCCAAAATTCAACAAGAATTTCAAGAAGTTAACAAAGTTTATCCTAATCTCTCTCTTACCGAAGTATAAAACTATTTTTGTTGCTTAAATTATGCCTTCTCCTATCGCCCACTCAGTTTCTGGATACGTACTGGCTAAGTTTCTGCCTCTAAAACAAACTTCTAAATCCAACACGAGGTACTGGCTGATTTTTTATCCTGTATTTGTAGCTATTTTTGCAGACTTTGATTTTTTCCTACAACTAATTACAGGAGAAAAATATCATCGCGGTTTTACCCATAGTTTGGTTTTTACTCTGATATTTAGTATAGTTTTTGGCTTAATTATTAGTTATTTTATTAAATATTCTTATCAACAAATTTTTTGGTCTAATTTAATTATTTATTTTTCTCATCTAGTTTTAGATTTTTTTACTGCGGGAGGCAACGGGATGGAATTATTGTGGCCTTTTTTCAATAACTTTTTTAAGTCACCCATATCAATCTTTCCTAGTGTTAATCACTCAAGAGGTTTATGGGATTACAGCCACTTAATCACAATTACTTTTGAATTAAGCTATTCCATCTTGCTGTTATGGCTAGTTTCACTCTCGAATAATTACAAAAAAATCATTAAAAATATATATAAAAATGAGCTCCAGTGACAATAGTGAAAATCAAAATAAATTAATTATTGCCGATACTCACGTCCATCTACATAATTGCTTCGATTTAGATATAATGCTGGATTCAGCCCTAGAGAATTTCAGCAGACTTTTTAGCGGCAAAGGACGTGAAAATAATTTCATCGGCATATTATTTTTAATAAAAATAGGCAAACAAAATAATAATTTTAATCAATTAATACAGCCGAGAGAAAAACTCAAAAATTGGAATTTTCAACAAACAGGAGAAAAGATCTCATTGTATGCACGTAATAAACTTAATCAAGGACTTTTTTTAATTGCTGGTTGTCAAATTGTTAGCTCTGAAAATCTCGAAGTTTTAGCATTAGCAACCGACCGAGACTTTCAAGATGGTTTACCCTTAAAAGAACTCATTAGAGCAATAGCTTCAGTTGATGGAATTCCCGTACTTCCCTGGGGAGTCGGTAAATGGTTTGGACGCAGAGGAAAAATCCTCTCCAATCTTTTCAATGATTCTGAGCTTCCCCTATTTTTCCTAGGTGATAACAGCGGTCGTCCAAAGTTTTGGTTGCGACCTCACTATTTTAAACAAGCTGAAACTAAAGGAATAAAAATCTTACCAGGAACCGATCCTCTACCTTTACCATCGGAAGTCCGTCGTCCAGGTAGCTTTGGTTTTAAGATTCGAGCAGATTTAAACTTCCATTATCCTGGTAGTCATCTCAAGCAAATGCTGCTGGATCGAAGTTTAATGATTGAGCCTTACGGTTCTCTGGAAACACCATTTCGATTTATTCATAATCAGTTACTTATCAGAGTTTGAATCAAATTAATTACTAAAAAAGCCGTTAAATAAATGAGTACAGTTTTGGTCACAGGCGGTAAAGGATTTCTAGGCAGTCACATTGTTGCCCAATTGGCAGCAAGAGGTGACAACGTTCGGATATTTGCCCGTCCCTCTACTAAAACACCGTCTTTACTCGAGCATACAAACTATGAGTTTATTCCAGGGGACATTCGTGACCTCGATGCAGTGGATCGAGCAGTCCGAGGCGTAGACTATATTATCCACGTTGTTTCAAACTTCCGTAAGGGCGGATCTGACAAACAAGAAGCTTATGCAGTGAATGTCGAAGGAACAGAAAATGTACTGAAAGCAGCAGAAAAACAGGGAGTACAACATCTAATTCACTGTAGCACCATAGGTGTTCACGGCACAGTATTAGAAATTCCTGCTACTGAAACTACTCCCTTCAATCCTACGGATTTGTATCAGGAAACCAAGTTAATTGGTGAACAACGAGTATGGGCTTTTTATCGTGAAACAGGATTACCCGTTACCGTAGTTCGACCCATTTCTCTATTCGGTCCGGGAGATACCCGCATGCTCAAGCTATTTCGCTTAATTCAGAAAGGACGCTTTGTCATCGTAGGAGATGGAGAAGTATTGTTTCATCCAACTTATATCGACGATGTAGTGCGGGGTTTCCTACTCTGCTTAAATAATCCTCAAGCGATCGGTGAAGCTTTTATCATTGGTGGGGAAGGCTACCTCACCTTGAATGAGCTGTGTCAGCTAATTGCTAAAGAGTTAGGAGTTAAACCACCGATGTTACGCTTACCCATGGCTCCAATTTTAGCAATGGCAACGCTCTGTGAACGGATATGTGAGCCGTTGGGACTAGAACCACCATTACATCGTCGTCGGGTTAGCTTTTTTCGAAATAATCGTGCCTTTTCGATTAAAAAGGTTAAACAAACACTGGGATTTGAGCCTCAGATGTCACTGACTGAGGCAATTCAAAAAACAATTTACTGGTATCAACAGCAAGGATGGTTATGAATAATCTTAATAGTGGATACTGTCAAGATGAGTTGCGTATTTCTAAAGACGAGAACACGCAAAAAACTGAACTACAGGCTGCATTGACCGATACTCGACGTTCGCCACTGCAAAAGTATCAAGCTCTGGCAGTTGGCTCGACTAGCTTCTTAACACTACTGAAATATGAAGTATTAACAACATTGTTAGGTCCGTTACCTGGAGCTTTGGGCTTCTTCCTCAGAAAGATTTTTTATAAATCTCTTTTTGGTCATGTGGGACGAGGCACGATTTTTGGTAAATCTCTTACCATTCGCCATCCCCACAAAATTTTTATTGGGAACAATGTCGTAATCGATGACTATGCGGTATTGGATGCTAAGGGTTCTGACAATCAAGGCATTATCCTTGGGGACAATGTCATGATCGGTCGCAACACAGTGATTAGCTGCAAGAATGGCAATATTACTATAGGGGACAATACTAATATTGCGATGAACTGCTTCATCCAATCGGGTAAACAGGTCACTATTGGCAAGAATGTTTTGTTTGCAGCCTATTGCTATGCGATCGGTGGTGGCGATCACGAGTTTGAACGAACAGATATTCCGATCATTGCCCAAGGACAAGTAGTTAGGGGTATAACGATTGAAGACAACTGCTGGCTTGGAGCAGCTGTAAAGGTTCTCGACGGAGTTGCGATCGCTCGTGACAGCATTATCGGCGCAGGTGCTGTGGTGACTAAATCTATCTCCCCTTTCAATATTGCTGTTGGAATACCTGCAAAGGTGATTAAACACCGAAACATAACAGATGAAAACTAAAAAATTCTGATGGATTTTTTGACACTATCAAGCTTGAGAAAAATTTAGATTTGAATTGATATTTTGCCTTCACTTATTTAAGAATCAATATAATTATGAATTTACCAAGCCATTATTTATCTTCCACTATCGGTGAGACCGAAAATCAAGTTGGGTTAAATGGCAGCACACCTACCAACGATCCAATCTTCATTTTTGGTTCGGCACGTTCGGGTACTTCTCTACTAAGTCGTATTGTTGGAGCGCATCCTAGAATTGCGATTCCCTTTGAGTCTCATCTTTATAACACCTTTTATCCCTGGCTAAAATTTTATGGCGATCTGAGCCTGGCTAAAAATCGAGAACGCCTTGTCGATGACATTCTCAGCACGGAGGTTATGCAAGACTGGATGCCCCGTCCTGAGCGTCAGCAGATTCTTGAGGCAATTGAATGTTTTGACTTTCATGGAGTTGTCGCTGCTTTGATGAATACCTGGACCCATGCTCAGGGTAAGCAGCGATGGGGTGAAAAAACACCTTGGCATGTTTTTTACTGGTCAGAAATTTTAGAAGCTTTTCCCAATGCCAAAATTATTCACATTGTTCGGGATGGACGAGATGCAGCCTTATCATGGCAACAAGCTCGATTCGGACCTAAACATATGTACTTACTGGCAAGGCGATGGGTTCACTATCTTGATGTCATCGAGCAGGTACGAACAGCGGTAGATTCGACCGCCTTTTTTGAATTACGCTATGAGGACTTGTTGGCTAATCCAGAAACCGTAGCTCGACAAATTTGCCACTTTTTAGGTGAAGAGTTTTCCCCTGAAATGCTAGCGTTTTATACTAATGACGCTCCTTATCCTACCGATAAGCAAAATCAAACCAATCTGACTAAGCCTATTTTGGCGACCAATACTGAAAAATGGCGTACTGAAATGACGCAGAGAGAACTGCGGATCTTTGAGGCTGTTGCTGGTGATGTCCTAACACGCTATCGCTACCCACGCCAGCTAGATCGAGCGGAGGTTTTCCAATTTGAGAGTCTATGGATTTGCTATATTGAGCATCCACTGCGCAAGCTGTTCGCCATGCTCAAAAATCGCAAAGGACATATTGACGGATTGCGTCGCTTGAAGATTTACCTCCGTCTGAGATTAGGTCTGTAATGCCGTTTAGGACAGTTAAAATTTGGGGAGGATAATTCATTGGCTACAGGCAATCCCACGGAAGCACTTGCTAAGGGTGCAGGTTTCTCGTTTGTTGGTCAGATTATTAGCACGGGCATCAAGTACGGAGCTCAAATTGCACTAGCTTGGTTTCTGGGAGTAGATGCATTCGGTATTTATACCTTGGGACTAGCTATCTATCAGTTAGGAGAACTATTTTCCAGGCTAGGTTTAGAACTTGGGGCTGTTCGTTATGCCTCAATTTATCAGGGCAATGGAGATACTCGAAGACTTAAAGGAATATTGCTACAAGCAGTTGGCTTACCATTATTGAGTGGTTTATGTTTAGGGGGTATTCTCTATCTGACTGCAGATGCGATCGCCCAAACCTTCTTTGATGAACCGCAATTGGCTGGAGCATTGCGTTTATTTGCTTTTACCATTCCTATAGGAGCCAGTGGAACCTCAGCAGCATTTGCTAGTACAGGCTTTCAAACGACAAAGTATCGTGTTTATGCCTGGGATCTGCTGTTACCGCTAGCCAATTTGCTACTAATCGTGCTGTTTGGGGAAATTGGTTTAGGACTTTGGGGCACTGCCCTTGCGTGGTTATTGGCATCAAGCGTATGTTTGATTTTGACGCTTTATTTTCTTTATCGACTTTTCCCAGATATTATTAACCAACGTATCCAGCCAATTTTTGAGAGCAAACGGCTCCTAAGTTTCTCACTACCTCTCTCATTTGGAACGCTTCTATGGCTAGTGCTGATTTGGACTGACATCTTGATGTTGGGCTATTTTTGGCCCGCATCAGAAGTAGGTATTTATCGCGCTGCTTCACAGACAGCATTTCTGATGATCCTGTTCAACCGCTCATTAATAATGATGTTCTCCCCCATGATCGCCAACCTTTATAATCAAGGTGATTTAAAGGAGATGAAGCAGCTATTTCAAACGGCGACGCGCTGGAATTTTTCCCTTACACTGCCTATTTTTTTGGTATTAGCAGTAACTAGTAAGCAGATTCTCCAGATTTTTGGGGCGGAATTTGGAACAGGGTGGCTGCTGCTGATTATTTTAGCAGCAGGACAACTAACTCGTGCTGGAGCAGGTGGGTTGGCAATGCATATACTCACCATGTCAGGACATCAATATCTTAAACTTTATGGTGATTGCCTGTTAGCAGGTATCAACATAGCTTTGAATTTTCTCCTAATTCCTCAATGGGGAGCCATGGGAGCTGCCATTGCTACCGGTCTCAGTATGGCAGGGGTCAATTTTATCCAATTAGCTCAAGTCAAGCGAATCCTCAAAATTCAGGTTTATAGTCGGAACTATCTCAAGCCAATCCTGGCAGGCGCGATCGCGGGATTAATTGGTTTTGTGGTTCAGTTCTGGCTGAATCAATTCCACTTTTTTCTATCAACTTCGATCTCAACCCTAGTTATCACTTTGTTATACGTAGGACTGATGTTAATGTTTGGCTTAGAAGAAGCGGATCGAACCATCCTTAAAAAAATACTTAACCGATTTGGTTTGTCAACGAGCAAAATATAAGATTCAATTTATAAATTGATTTCTAAAGTTTATTATAAATCGAGTAATTGATTTTATATAGTTAACAAATTAACCATAAAATTACATAAATAATAGTCAATTTAAAGAATTAGTAAAAAGACACTCAATCGATACAATTATCTACTATTTATTGTTTAAAATAAAAAAAATTGCTAAATTCTTCATTGAAGTGGCGAGAAAACAAAGCAGAAAAAAACAAAAATTTTCTAGAGACAAAGTTACTAAAATTAAAATATAAACTGTATTTTTTTGTAACTTTTGCTTAATAAGTTAACTTTTTATTTTCTTATCTTCGCAAAAAAAGCTTAAACCTAGCTTGACATCATCTATAAAAACTAAACTTATACAGAACAGGTAAAAATGCAATTATCTACTCAGACTCCTAAAAGTATTCATCGCACAAAAGCAGTTGACGAACACTGGTCAACTGTTACTAGACCGGAATTATCAGTAGTTGTACCAATTCACAATGAAGTAGAAAGCCTATACCAACTTATTGATGCGATTGCAACAACATTGAAGGCTAACCAGCTCAACTACGAAATTATCTGCATAGATGATGGTTCACGAGATGGCTCTACCGAACTGCTCAAGCAACAAGCTCGAATTCGCACTGACTTGCAAGCCATCATTCTACGTCGTAATTATGGCCAAACTGCTGCAATGGCTGCTGGATTCAAATATGCTCAGGGTCAAGTAATTGTTACATTAGATGGCGATCTCCAGAACGATCCTGCTGACATTCCTCGACTTCTAGCTAAGTTGGAAGAAGGCTACGATTTAGTTAGTGGCTGGCGCAAACAAAGACAAGATGCTGCCTTGACTCGATTGCTTCCTTCCAAAATTGCCAACTGGCTAATTGGACGCATTACAGGAGTGAGATTGCACGACTATGGCTGTTCTCTAAAAGCTTATCGAGCAGAATTAGTGGCAGACATGAACCTTTACGGAGAATTGCATCGATTTTTGCCAGCTTTAGCTTTTATTGAAGGAGCAAGAATTGCCGAAATCCCTGTAGGACATCATGCTCGTCGCTACGGTCAAAGTAAATATGGACTGGGTCGAACTTTACGAGTTGTGATGGATTTGCTAACCATCTCTTTTATGAAAACTTTTTTAACGCGACCCATGCATGTTTTTGGTTTGCTCGGTCTCATTTCTATGGTGCTGGGAATATTATCGGGCGGCTATTTAACCTTCTTAAAGTTTGGTTTTAATCAGAGTATTGAAAATCGACCCTTATTGTTTTTGACCATAGTACTTATCTTGACAGGGCTTCAGTTATTTTGTTTTGGATTGCTGGCTGAATTATTGATGCGAACCTACCACGAGTCTCAGTCTCGACCAATTTATCGGGTGCGAGAGATAGTTTGACTTACAGCATTTTACATGGAACACAAAAGCTCTTGGGTTTTAAGTCAAAAGTAAATAAGCTGTTAGCTATTAGCCAAAAGTTTATTTACTTTTTAGTGTTAATTAGAATACTTATTTTGAAAAGGCGATAACGTCTTGAATTTATTATGAAATCAAAAACACAGAAATTGACCCAAATTCCAGCTTGCACAGATGGACTCCGACAATGGATTCCCATTAGCTTTATATTGCTAGTGGCTTTTGTGTTGTATTTTTATCAACTCGGTACAGAGAGTCTGTGGAACGAGGAACTTTACAGTGTTCATGATGCCAAGGATTTTAGTTTCACAAAAGCCTACATACGCCCACTTTATTATATAGTCCTAAAAATCTGGATGCAGTTTGGAACCAGTGAAGCTTGGATGCGGGGATTGTCTGTCTTTTTTGGATTAATTACTATTTTCCTGACATACAAACTCGGTTGTCGTGTAGCTGGAGAGACAATCGGCTTGATTGCTGCTCTCCTATTGACGTTATCGCCATTGTTTATCAACTTTGCTCAAATGGTACGCATGTACTCATTAGGCACTTGTCTCGGTGTGGGCGGTACACTAGCCTTGGTGCATGCACTTGAGAACCCGACTGCCTCTTCAATGGGTTGGTGGGCTAGCACAAGAATCTTGATGTTTCTGACTACTCCGCTCAATATGACTCTACTGCTACCAGATGTCTTACTGTTTTGCTTAAGGTTTCGTACTCAACGCTCTGTCTTGTTAGCTTTCGGAAAATGGCTGTTGCTGGTCATTATTTTATGTATGCCGTCTTTGTTCACACTAATTTCCGGAACACTTCCATTCCTGAGAGGAGCATTAGATTTATCCCAAAAAGTTGCTCAATCAGAAGGTCACTCATTTTCTAGTTTTATAGAGATTTTACGCAAACTAAAAAACTTTACCGCTTTTCCCTTCCCTTCAACATCGAAGGTAATGTCCTTATTTTACCAAGGCTATACCTTAATGTTGGCTTGCCTATTAAGCCTTGCTCTTGTTAAAAAACACCGCTCAGCAAAACTCCTCTGGATTGCCGCTTGGACTTTTCTACCATCAGCTATGATATTTTTCGTCTCCCAAAGATTAGGGATAGATCGTTACCTGCTGTTTATATCTCCTTACATTCTTATTTTGCTGGCTGCTGGCTTCATGCGAGTCTGGCATCTACAAAAGATCTTGGCGATTATTGTGGCAATTGTATATTTACTTGCTGTTAGCGGGGGGTTGGTACGTTACTACACCGTACAAGATCGTCAGGATTGGCGCGGCTTGGCACAAACGATCGCTATCAACGAAAAATCTGGTGATTCTATCATTTTGTCAGTAGATGCGTCCAAAATGACTAAGGCACTCGCTTATTATTATCCTGGATCTGCCCCCATTGTTCTTAATAGTAAACTTTGTCCTTCCAGTGAGGTAAAACAGCCAGTGGTCGAAGAAGCACTCGACGACTTGTTGCCAATTCAATCCCGCCTATGGCTGGTTTGTGGCGAAGGCTTTGACGAAAAAAAGTTCCGAACTGTTTTCGGAAAATACTTTCAACTCGAAAAACACGCACAATTTATCAACTATAACTTTTATAGACAAAATGATTTCATGCATCTTTTTTTGGTCACACCAGTTTCTGCTAAGACACAAGAAGAATAACCCTTTCCTATATATTAAGTACAAGAAAACTTTTTAGAAGGGATAGAGGGAGGTGAAGAGGGTTAGGGAGAGGTTTGGAGGATTCAAGGGAGCGAATGTAGTTAATTACATCATTAGTTTGGTAGCTCCAAAAAACTCAAAATTCAAAAGTCTGACCTCGCTTTACAAACCCACAAAATCCATCTTTTTTGGCATTAGGAAGTGGTCCTGGTTGATAACCATACAACCACATTTTATTTCTAATTTTTTTAGGTAATTTCAATAATTGCTCGTAATGAGCATGAATAGCAGTAGGAAATTCTGAAGTTTCGCAATCTTGAAAAATAATAGTTGCACTTTCATAATATTTTCCAAGTCGCTCTAAACAAAATTGTGTATCTGTAGTTAAAAATATTTTAATGCCGTTTGTTTCGAATAATAATCCATAGCTAGGCATAAGATAATAACCATTATTAATATGAATAACTTTTACTAAATAAAAATTTATTTTTTTCCAGGTAAAATAACTAGTACGACTAATTTGATAAACTTCAAAAAAAGTACTTAAATCGGCAATATCGTCATTAATAGAACTCATGCCCCCCGATAAAGAATTATTCCACAATTCGGCAGCTAGATCTTTGCTTAAATAAAGATTTGGTTTATTGCACCTCGGATCGAATTTAGTACTAAAACCAATATATTCAAGTCCGCCTACATGATCTGAATGTAAATGGCTAATATAAATATCAGTAATATCAAGATGGGAAAAACCAGCTTCATGCAGAGAAAATCTGATATCTGAACCACAATCAATTAAAAGTTTATTTCTTTCTTCATCAATTAATAACATATTAGATTGGAAATTATCCGCTCCGACAGTAAAGGCAGAACCAGAGCCTAAAAAAATTAATTTTATCATTTTTGTTAGTAATATTAGCTTTTATTTCTTAATATATTTAGTCTTGCTCCAACCGATGCGTCAATTTTTTTCGAGCAATCCATTTATAAATCTTACCGAGCCTTGCTTCTATTTCCGGAGTTTTAGAAGTAAAACTAATATAAAAACTGGTATTATCGGCTGCTTTTTCTAAAACTTTGGCATAAATATTTTCACTTGCCGTGGGTTGCTCATTTGATGTTAAAAAATTGACCTTGAGATTGCTTAAAGGAGAAGGCTTGCTACCATCTTTTATCTGATGTATTCGTACCTTAGCTCCCTTAGCTGAAAGCTCGACTAAACTTCCCTTAAATAAAGTGTTGCTAACATGTTTGTCATCTAAAATCGTATACTGAAGCGGAATTCCTACGACGAGAGGGAAAAATTGCTCTTCTTCTCTAGGTAGAAAGAGATTGTAAAAGCCACCTATTCCCCAGACTTCATAAATAGCGATCGCTTCTTTCACGCCTTTTACTCTGACCTGTCTTTGTCCGGCAATTTTGACAATCGATCCTACTTCTTGCAAAGTCGTTTCCGAAATCAGAATTTGACCGCCCGTAGTATAAGATTCGATACGATAAGTCAGATTAACTGGGCTGCCTACAATACCATACTTAGTACGTTTCTCCGAGCCTATATTACCTACCACGACTTCGCCAGTATTAATCCCGATTCCCATTTCTAGTGGTGGTAAGCCCATCTGTTTCATGCGTTCGTTTACAGAACCCATTGCCAACTGCATAGCACAAGCACAGGCAACAGCCCTAACTGCATCGTCTTCTCTGGCGGTAGGGGCACCAAATAAAACCAAAATACCATCACCCATAAACTCATCAATGGTTCCCTGATACTGAGCGATCGCATCTGCCATATATTCCAAATAGATGTTGAGTATTTGAATTACTTCTTCAGGAGACATGCGTTCCGATATGGCAGTAAAACCTCTTAAATCAGAAGTGAGGATCGTAATTTTTCGCCTCTCCCCACCGAGTTGCAGTTTTTCGTTTTCGGCATCCGTAAGTAAATTGGTGACGACTTCATCGCTAAGATAACGCCCAAAAACTTGACGAATCAGACCGTTCCTTTGCTCTAAGTCTATATTGGCTTGAGCCAACTCGGCAGTGCGTTCTCTTACTTTTCCCTCTAACTCTCTGGTAGCTTGTCGCAGCCTACCAATGACTAGGATTAATCCCAAGAGTCCTAATATAGATAATCCGCCTAACTGAACTGACAATTCCATTAGCCCCTTTTCGTTCTGTTTCATGAAATTATCTAGAGGCTGAATGAGTTCCCAG
Organism: Pleurocapsales cyanobacterium LEGE 06147; assembly: GCA_015207585.1. GTDB lineage: Bacteria > Cyanobacteriota > Cyanobacteriia > Cyanobacteriales > Xenococcaceae > LEGE-06147. The sequence continues at coordinate 32,668 of JADEWQ010000058.1, forward strand.
GCTCCTCGCACGTCTCCGACTCGCCAATCTTTTTTGGGACTATTAGGATGGGTGTTGTGGCAAGCGACACAACTGGCTTTCATGATACTCGGCATTACGTATCGCATAGAAAGACGACCTCTGTATTTCTCAATGCGATAATAATAGTCGTTAGGAGATTGTCTTAAATAATCGAGTGCATCTTGCTCGAACCGATCTTGAGGACCACCAGTACCATCTGCTTGCCGCGCGGGGAATGGGTAGTCGCTATAGACTCGGAAGAGTAGATTGCCTTTCTGCTCACTCAGTCGTTTTCCCAATACGATCGAGTACGTCGATGGAATTGGGATTGCTCCTTCTATGGCAGGGTAGTTATCGGTAACGGTGATTCCATGAATTTTCTCAACGCGCTCAACTACATCGTCGCTATATAACTGTGTTGCCTCTTTGAGAGCTTTAATACACCATTCTGCATTTTGGAGTGCTTGAGATTGCATCAATTCTAAAGAAAGACCATCGACAGCTGCCCAAGTAATTCCTGCTCCCACACACAACAAAATCGTTAGAGCCAAAATAATCTGCTTGAGTAAAAAACCAACGAACCAACGATAAGCTTGAAATATAAATTGTTGCATGATCCTAATTACTTAAACCGCTTCTCTGGCAACTACTGTTTCAAGCTCCTTTACCGACTTTTCTAATCTGTCTTGGACAGTTCTGGATACTTGCGCAAAAATCTCTTTAGTTTCCATAGGCAATACCTCGATATTTTCGAGAGTTAGTTTGAAATTTAAATACTTGATTAGCAAGACGTAGGGGATAAGTTTTGCCTAAAAACTTAACTTGAATATCTGAAGCGAAGGTTTCAACTTCAATAGCTTGAGGTTGATAAGAAACACCACGATAACGAAGTTCCATTTGTTTATCTCCCTATTTTTCTTTGCCTTTTAATCTAAAAAGCGATCGGGAAGAAATAGGGAACAGAGTCAGATTTTGAGGATAGGAAGAGAGGGGCGATCGCGTTTAGCTCGAGTAATGGGTTTTGGACAGACGCTTTCTTTGTTAATTTCGGCTGTTGTAAAATTTTAAAGCAAACAGTTCAATATTATTCAGAAGCACTCGCTTCTATTGCTTCCCAATCCCTCACCAAGATTTTACCTCCCCGCTTGTAGGCGATCGCTGGTTTGAGACTTGCAAGCAGACGCACGCATTCTTCGTAACTAATGCCAATACTTCGAGCCATTTGATAATAAGAAAGCTTAACCTTCAACAATTCTCCTTCGGGGCGCGCTTCGGTTCCGTAGCGAGCAGCATAATATTGAATCAACCGTACCAACCGCACGAGCGCTCGTTCTGACACTAATCCATGTACCGTGTCGTGAAGCTGTTGCAAGCGTTGATTAAACACTTCCAAAATGCGCAGTGCCACGTCAGGATTTTGCCTAATAGTATCGAGTAAAGCCTCTCTTTTCACTGTCAACACTTGAGAATCTACTTGGGCACTGACAGTAGCTGGGGCAATACCTTTGCCAAATACGGCAGGGGCAGCAAAGATTTCTCCCGCATATATAGTACGCACTAAGGTTTCCTTCCCAGTGGAAGCTGTCTTTTTAATTTGCAAAGTTCCATCAATCAGAGTATAGAGTAGAGCGGGCAAGCGATCGCCTTCATGCATGATTATTTCGCCACGCTGATAATTTTTAACGGAACACTGAGGCTGCAACCGCTCTAATTCAGGAATTTCCAGAGATTTTAGCACTTGCACTCGTGTCAATTGTTCAATGGTTGCTTGCACGATTTTTGATTCGGACGTAGCATACTACGTTTCTACTTTAAACTGTGTAAATGTGTGTCAGCTTATCAGGGGCAAAAGGTTTACAAAAGCGTCTACAATCAGCAGAAATTATCCCTACCACAAACAAGAATTTATTTTTACTTGCTGGGCATATAGATTTGTCAGAAAATGAATCGCAACTAGCCGTAGCATTAACGACGGGGGCTGCCATCCCTGCTTTGCAGAATCTACCTGGGTCAGTGACTCATTTAATTAAACTAACAGCCCAAAGTAATAATATTGATATCATCTTATTGGATATGAGTCCAAGTGTAGGGGCTTTGAATCAATGTTTTTTGATAGAAAGTGATTATTTTATTGTGCCAACTTCTCCAGATTATTATTGCGATCGAGCAATTCGCTCCCTAGCAAGGGTAATTCCTAAATGGAATACTGTGATAGCTTCTTTCCGAAACTCTCAACTTACTTATCCTTTTGAAGAAACCCCACCCCGATTTTTAGGGACTATTTCTCAGCGTTATCGTCCTCATAGTGGTAACCCTGCTGCTTCTTTCCAAAGGTGGATCGATCAAATCAAAAAAACATCAAACACTGAACTTGTACCAGCTTTATCGAAGATAAATATGGTAATTTCAGAAGAAAAATTTTTAGAAACAGTCAATAACCCATCACCGGAGGTGAGGGCTTGAAAGAAACTATCTAACCAATTAGTTTCCTAAAGACTAAAACGTTGACTAGACTATGTACCTAGAGTACTAACTAGCTTACTGAAGGTGGTACTT